>DATGQT010000069.1:0-3007 GCA_035304085.1 Rubricoccaceae bacterium | reverse complement strand
ATGGACGCGTTCGTCTCCGAGACGCTGGAGGCGCTCGGCGCCGTGCCGGGCCTGGCCGTCGCCGTCGTCCGGGGCGACGAGGTCGTCTACCTCCGCGGGTTCGGCCTCGCCGACCGTGAGGCCGGCGCCGAGGTCACGCCGGACACCCCGTTCTACATCGCCTCGGCCACCAAGCCCTTCACGGCCCTGGCCGCCGTCCTCCTCGACCGGCAGGGCGCGCTCGATCTCGACGCCTCCCTCGCGAGCCTCTTCCCCGACGTGGCCTTCGTGCCCGAGGTCGGGGCGGACTCCGTGACCGTCCGCCACCTCCTCAGCCACACGCACGGGCTCGACAACGACCCCATCGTGTTCCGCGCCGCGTTCTCGGGCGAGCACACGCCCGAGACGATGCGGGCGCTGCTGGCCGAGACGGCGCCGAACGAGGACGCGCCCCCCGGCACCTTCCGCTACACCAACGTCGGCTACAACATCCTCAGCCTCCGGCTGGACGCGCTCGCGGGCGGCCCGTGGCAGGACCTCCTCGACGCGCTCCTCTTCGAGCCGCTGGGGATGGACCACACGACGGCCTACGCCTCGGAGGCCGCGCGGTGGTCGCCGGCCGCGCCGTACCACCCCTTCGGCGAAGACGGCCCCGAGCGCATCTACCTCCAGAAGACGGACGCGACGATGCAGGCCGCCGGCGGGATGTACGCCAGCGCCCGCGACCTCGCCCGCTGGCTCCTCGTCCACCTCAACGGTGGCCGCCTCGACGGCCGCCAGGTGCTCCCCGCCGCCGCCCTCGCCGAGGCGCACCGGCCGGTGGCCGAGGTGGACGACCGCTACGGCCCGTTCGAGCGCCGCGGCTACGGCCTCGGCTGGTACACCGGCCCCTACGACGGCGAGCCGGTGCTCCACCACTTCGGCGGCTTCGCCGGCGCGCACGCCCACCTCTCCTTCATGCCCGAGCGCGGCCTCGGCGTGGTCGTCCTCGCCAACGAGAGCATCGTCGCCGGCCGGCTCGTGCCGATGATTGCGGCGTTCGCCTACGACTGGTGGCGCGGCGAGCCGGACGTGGTGGCGCTCTACACGGCGCAGCGCGACGCCCTCGTGGCCGGCTTCCGGCAGGCGCGCGACGGGGCGCTGGAGGAGGCCGCCGAGCGGGCCCGGCGGAAGTGGACGCTCTCGCTCCCGTTCGAGGCCTACGCCGGCACCTACGTCAGCCCGCTCTACGGCACGCTCACGGTGGCCGTCGAGGGCGAGGCGCCGGTCCTCCGCATCGGCAACCTGTGGGCCGAGGCCACGCCGTTCACCGAGCCCGAGACGATGCGCGTCACGTTCGTCCCGCCGCAGGGCGAGGTGGTCGCGTTCGAACTCGACGCCGCCGGCCGCCCCGCCCGCGCCCGCTACCACGGCGTCGTCTTCGAGCGCTTCGAGTGAGCGGCTACGGGCCGTCCCACGCCATCGTTAAGAGGCGCCCGACGGAGGAGCGAACCTCCCCCCTCACCCGTCGTTGGATACCTCCATCCCATCGAACGCTGCCCCATGGAGCCCATCGCGAAGCGCCTCGTCGTAGACGAGCAGAACCGCCCGGTGGCGGTGCAGCTCGACCTCGCCACGTACGAGCGGATCGAGGCGGTGCTGGAGGACTACGCGCTCTACCAGCTCATGCAGGAGCCAGACGACGAGGAGCCGCTGAGCCTGGAAGCGGCGCGCGCCTACTACGATGCGCTGCCGAAGGGGGAGTGAGAACCGCCTACCGGAAGCGGTTCCTCAAGGACCTCGCCCGACTGCCGGGTCCGGTTCGCGTGCAGGTCGAGCGGTTCGCTTTCGAAACGATGCCGCAGGCGACCACGCTCGGTGCGACGGGCCGCGTCGAGAAGCTGAAGGGTTTCCCCGGGGCCTACAAAGCTCGCTTCGGCGCCTACCGGGTGGGGATGCTCGTCGAGGACGAGGTCGTGGTGTTTGCGCGGGTGCTGGACCGGAAGGAGATCTACCGCTACTTCCCCTGAGCGGCTACGGCCCGTCCCACGCCAGCATCACGAGGCGCCCGCCGGAGGGGGCGAGGACGCCGCCGGGGTTCTGGAGCGCGAGGGCGAACTGAAGGCCGCCCCCCCCGACCGCACGCACGGCGAGGTCCACGGGGAAGGCGCTGGCGAGCAGGGCCACGTCCGGGTAGACGAGGGTGCGCTCCAGCCGGAGGCCCCCCTCGGCGCCCTCGCGGGCGGGGCCGTACACGTCGATGCGAACCTCCTCCACGCGGAGGTTGAGGACGTAGAGGCGGTCGCCGAGGGCGGCGGCGCTGCTCGTCAGCAGCGGCGGCTGGTCCACCTCGTCCAGCATGAACTGGTAGGAGCGGACGAGCTGGGGGGAGTCGAAGCCGTAGAGGTAGAGGGAGTCGAGGGCGGCGCCGTCGGGCGCGCCGGCCGGCAGCCGGTCCACGACGGGCCGGTAGCCGGAGAGGCTCAGGAGCGCGTCGCCCCACGGACGCAGGAACCCGATGTGGCGCCAGTACGGCCCCGGGAGCCTGTAGCGCGCCGCCTCGCGGCCCGTCGCGTCGAGCCGCGCGAGGTGCGTGTCGCCCTCCTCGGTGCGCTTGGCCCAGAGGAGGCTGTCGGTGGCGAGCACCGCCGAGTAGTCGGCCGGGAGGTCGAGGCGCCGCACGACCCGCCCGTCTACGACGAAGTCGAGCCGCCGCGCGCCGCGGCTGTGGACGACGACGGTGTCGCCGCGCACCCCGGCGAGGTAGGGGAACTGCAGCCCCTCCGGCCGCCACGCCCCGACGTAGGCGCCCTCGGGCGAGACGACGTGGATGCTGCCCCCCCGGGTGTCGGCCACGGCGAGGCGGCCGCCGAGGCTGTCGGGCAGCCACGCGAGCGAGGTGGGCAGCTCGAACGGGCTGGCCTCGGGGGCCTCGGCCGTCCACGCGAGCCGGAGGGTGTCCACCGGCGCCTCCGCCGCGATCCGCATCGAGAGCGAGTCGGCCGGGGTGACGGCGCGGGTGTTGCGGCGCTGGCTGGAGGGGAGGCAG
>DATGQT010000068.1:0-4604 GCA_035304085.1 Rubricoccaceae bacterium | reverse complement strand
AAGAAGTAGCGGAGGCCGCCGCCGTAGAGCGTCAGCGCGTCGAAGTCCGCCTCGTCCTCGACGGGGAGGCCGACGCCGCCGGGGTCGGAGCTGTCCACGGCGTCGTCGGGGAAGACGAGCTGGCCCTGGACGCCGACGAAGAGCGCGAGCTGGCGGCCGACGAGGAAGTCGAGCCCGCCGCCCGCGACGGGCCCGTAGCCGAGGATGCCGTCGCCGTCGACCTCCTGTCCCTGCCCGAAGACGACGGCGCCCCCGAGCTCGACGTACGGGGCGACGCGGCCGGCCGTGTTGAGGCGGAGGAGGCCCTGGACCTGGAGGACGTCATCCCCTTCGTTGAGCCGCCCGAAGGCGCCCGTGAACGGGTTGAAGGCGTCGTCGCGGTCGAGGTTCGGGTACTGCCCGTAGAGGGCCCCGAGCGAGAGGCCGAAGCCCCGTGTGAACTGGTACCCGAGCTCGGCGCCGACGCCGAAGCCGAGGTCGCTGAAGACCCAACCGAACTCGCAGGCCTCGCCCTCGTCGAAGTCGGGGTCCAGGTAGTCGGCGCAGGAGTCGAGCTCGCCGCCGTAGGCGGTGGCGCCGCCGCGGGCGCCGAGGAAGAGGGTGCCGCTCGGGCGCTGGGCCTGCGCGGGCGCGCAGAGGGCGGCGAGTGCCACGAGGGCTGTGAGGGGGGAGCGGGGTATCGAGAGACGAGGCATAGGCTGAGAGGTGGTGATACGACTGTGGTGCTATCGGCCGCCAAGGGTACGGCTAAAGGTCGTCTGCCCTTCGCGTGCATCGGCATCCCCAAAATAAGGAAGGCGGACCGATCGCTCGGCCCGCCTTCCACACACGTGCGCGGCGCGCGTTCAGTCGCCGGGGCCGTCGGGCGCCGGGCACGTCATCGGCACGCTCTCGACGCGGCGCGCGGCGCGGTCGCCGGGGAGGGCGTCGCGGCTGGGGTTGGCGTCGGGTGCGACGCCGCCGTCACGGACCGCGATGCGGTGGGGCGCGATGCCGGAGCGGAGGTAGAAGTCGCGGACGGCCTCGGCGCGGCGCTGCGCGAGGGCCGGGGTGCCCTCGGTGCCGTCGGTGAAGGCGTCAAGGCGGACGCACAGCGCCGGGCAGCGCTTCAGCGCGGGGACGTTCGCGGCGAGCTCCTCGCGGGCGTTGATGGAGAGGGCGTCCATGCCGAAGCCGAAGTGGGCCGGCGCCAGCGTCTGCACGGCCTCGCAGAAGACCTCGTCGGCGGTGCCCACGGAGACGGTGACCTGGCAGGTGGCCGTGCCGCCGGCGCCGGTGGCCGTGAGGGTGGCCTCGTAGGTGCCGGGCTCGGCGTAGGCGTGGGCGGCCTCGGCCCCGTCGGCGGCGTGGCCGTCGCCGAAGTCCCAGCGGACGACGGCCGCCCCGCTGACGGTCGCCCCGAAGGCGACGGGGGCCTCCGCGGCCGCGCGCAGCGGCGAGGCGGCGCAGGCGTCCACCGCCGGCGGCGGCCCCTTCGCCTCGACCGTGACGGGGCACTCCGCCGAGGCGTCGCGGTTGCGGACGCGCGCCGAGAAGCGCGCGGTGTACGTGCCGGCGGCCATGTAGGCGTGCGTCGTCGTGACCTCGCCCGTGGTCACGCCGTCGCCGAAGTCCCAATGGGGGGAGCCCGTCGCGCCGGCGGTGCGCGCCGTGAAGGCGCCGTCCTCGCCGATGCCGAGGGGGCCGGGGCAGTCGACGGCCACCAGCGCGCGGCCCGCGGCGGCCCGGGGGGTGTACCGGACGCCGGCGCCGTACTGCGTGAGCGCGTCGTAGTCGACGCGGTCGGTGCTCTCGTAGCCCTGCCCGTCCGGGTCGAAGCCGTCGATGGCGCCGTCGGGGAAGAGCATGGCCCCCGTCGCCTCGACGAACACGGCCACGCGGGGGGTGACGGCGTACTCGACGCCGGCGCCGAGGGCGGGCCCGTAGGCGGCGCCGTCGCCCTGGCCGAAGGCGAGGGCGCCGCCGGCCTGGACGTAGGGGACCGCCCGCGCGTACGGCAGGGGGGTGAAGCGGAGCAGCGCCTGGAGCTGTGCCACGCCCTCGCCGTCGTTGCGCTGGCCGATGGTCCCCGTCAGCGGGTTGAAGACGTCGGCGCGGTCGAGGTTGGCGTAGCGGCCGAAGTGGAGGTCCATCCGCCCGCTGAGGCGGCGCGTGAGCTGGTAGCCGAACTCCGCGCCGAGGCCCACCCCGAAGTCGCGGTACATCCAGGCGGCCCCGGCGTTGTCGTCGGCGCCGGCGCCGCTGGTGCCGTCGTACTCCCCGCCGTAGGCGGTGGCGCCGGTGCGGAGGCCGACGTGGAGGGTGCCGGGGGCCCGCTGCGCCTGGGCAGCGGCGGCGAGGAGCAGCACGCCGAGCGCGGCGACGGTGTATGGGAGGGCGAGGGGGCGGAGCATCGCAGGGAGGACGTGTGTGAGCGTGCCCTCACTATCGGTCAAATCCCGCCGCGCTTTAGGCGCGCGGCACCCGCCGGAACGGCAGGAGGGCGGCCCGCCGCGTGGCGGGCCGCCCTCCGTCATCGAGCCTGGGGACTCGTGGGGAATACGGGGGTGGTCAGTTCCCCATGCTGTCGAGGTCCTCGCAGTCGACCGGGATCGACTCCGCGCGGCGGCAGTTCCGGTCGCCCGGACCCGGGTCCTCCTTCGGGTTGCAGCTCGGCGCCTCGCCGAGCCCGCGGGCCACGATCCGGCTCGCGTCGATCCCGTTGGCGACGTAGTACGACATCACCTCCTGCGCGCGCCGGTCCGAGAGCCGGAGCTGATCGCGCTCCTGCGGGTCGGCGTACCCGTTGATCACGACGCAGATGTCGGGGCAGCGCCGGAGGAGCTCGACGTTCTCGTCGAGGCGATCACGCGCATCGGCTGAGAGCGAGCTCATCTCGAAGTCGAAGAACACCGCGTTCAGCTCGCGGATCTCCTCGCAGAACGTGTCGCCGACCTCGACGGTGACGGTGCAGGTGTCGCTCCCGCCCTCGTTCGACGCCGTGATCGTGATGGTGTACGTGCCCGTCTCGTCGTAGGCGTGGGAGGCCGGGAGGGCGTCGGCGGTGGCGCCGTCGCCGAAGTCGACCATGATGTCTACGGGCTCGGTGCCGGTGACGGTCGCGCTCACGGTGACGTTCTCGTCGAGGCCGACGCGGCTCGGGGTGACGCGGCAGCTGGCCAGCGACGGCGGGGCGGCGATGACGGTGACGAGGCACGTCTCGGTGTCGACGTTGGCGGGCCCTTCGGCCGTGAACGAGACGGTGTAGGTGCCGGGGGCGCTGTAGGCGTGGGAGGCCGTGAGCCCGGTGCCCGTCGTGCCGTCGCCGAAGTCCCACCGGAACGAGAGCGGCTCCGAGGCATCGAGGTTGTGGGAGGCCGTGAACGAGCCGGCCTCGCCGACCGTCAACTCGGCGGCGCAGTCGATGGTGGCGTCGACCTCGGTGTAGGGCGGGCGGAAGAAGTAGCGGAGGCCGCCGCCGTAGAACGTCGTCGCGTCGAAGTCCGCCTCGTCGCCGTCGTCGTCGGGGTCGAGGCCGTCGAGGGCCTCGTCGGGGAACCACCAGGAGCCCTCGGCGAGGAGGAAGAGCGAGAGCTGGCGGCCGATGAGCCAGTCGAACCCGAGGCCGGCCGTCGGGCCGAACGCCGTCGAGGACGGGTCGCCGGGCGCGCCGTCGTGCTCGCCGGCGAAGGCGATGCCGCCGCCGAACTCGAGGAAGGGCGTGAACGCCCAGCTCGGGATCGGCGTGAGCCGGAAGAGCAGGTGGACCTGCGGCGCGTCGTCGTCGTCGTTGATCTGCGGGATATCGACGCCGCCGGGGCCGACGGCGTCGTCGCGGTCGAGGTTCTCGTACTGCGCGTAGAGGCCGAGGAGGGAGACGCCGAACGCCTCGGTGAACTGGTACCCGAGTTCGAGGCCGACGCCGAAGCCGAGGTCTTCGAAGAGCCAGCCGTACTCGCAGTCGTCCTCAGCGTCCTCGCTGGCACACGAGTCGAGCTCGCCGCCGTAGGCGGTGGCGCCGCCGCGGGCGCCGAGGAAGAACGTCCGGTTGGGCCGGATGACCTGCGCCTCGGCCACGCTGGCGAACAGCAGGGCGGCCACGAGGAGGACGGCCTGCGTGGAAGTGCGGTAGAAGGGGTTCATCGGCGGTGGAGAGGTGGGTGAAGAGGGGCACTGTGATGGGGAAGCTAGTAGCCCTTTAGACGCCAATAGATCCGGCACCGGGCCTTTTCGCAGCCTTTTCCCCGTTCCTGGGCGGGGCCTCGCCCTCCCCCCGGGCAGAAAAAGAGAGGGCGGCCCGCCGCGTGGCGGGCCGCCCTCCGTCGTCAGACCCGTGGGCCTGCGAGGGACGCGGGGGTGGTCAGTTCCCCATGTCGTCGAGGTCCTCGCAGTCGACGGGGATGGACTCGGCGCGGCGGCAGTTCCGGTCGCCCGGACCCGGGTCCTCCTTCGGGTTGCAGTTCGGCGCCTCCCCGAGGCCCCGTGCCACCAACCGGCTCGCGTCGATCCCGTTGGCGACGTAGTACGACATCACCTCCTGCGCGCGCCGCTCCGAGAGCCGGAGCTTGTCGCGCTCCTGCGGGTCGGCGTACCCGTTGATCACGACGCAGATGTCGGGGCAGCGC
>DATGQT010000067.1:0-37982 GCA_035304085.1 Rubricoccaceae bacterium | reverse complement strand
GGCCTCGGCGCCGTGGACCCCGTCGCCGACGCGCTCCCGCTCCTGCGCCGCTACGGCGCCCGGCTCCACGTCGACGCCGCCTACGGGGGCTTCTTCACGGTCCTCGCGCAGGAGGGACCTTGGGCAGAAGCCAGAGGTCAGGGGTCAGGGGTCAGAATGATTGAGCCGAAGTTTTCAGCCCCACCGCCCACTCCCTCACCGTCCACCGTCCACCGTCCACCGGATTTCCCGGCCGAGCATTTCCGCGCCATCGCCGGGGCCGACTCGGTCGTCGTGGACCCCCACAAGCACGGGCTCCAGCCCTACGGCTGCGGCTGCGTCCTCTTCCGCGACCCCGCCGTCGGCCGGTTCTACCGCCACGACTCGCCCTACACCTACTTCACCTCGGACCGCCTCCACCTCGGCGAGATCAGCCTGGAGTGCTCGCGGCCGGGGGCGGCGGCAGGCGCCCTCTGGCTCACCCTCCAGGTCCTCCCCCTCCGCGCCGACGACGGCCTCGGCCCCGTCCTCGCCGCCGGCCTCCGCGCCGCCCGACGCTGGGCCGATCTGTCGAGTGCCTCCGAGCGCCTCCGCCTCTACGCCCCGCCCGAGACCGACATCGTCGCCTACTTCTCCGAAGGCCCCGCACTCTCCGCCGTGGACGCCGCCAGCCAGCGCGTGTTCGACCGGGGCATGGCCGATCCCGACGACCCCGTCTTCCTCAGCCTCTACCGCCTCGACGCGGCCCGCCTCACCGCCCGCTTCCCCGCCCTCGCCGCCGACCGGCCCGAGGCCCGCGTCCTCCGGAGCGTGCTGATGAAGCCCGAGCACGAGGGGTACGTCGAGCACCTGCACGCCCGCGTCGAGGCGCTTGCTGAGCCGGAGTAGCCATGGACCACGGATCACGGACCACGGACCACGGACCGTCCGTCATCGCCGGGCGCAACCCCGTGCGCGAGGCGCTGGAGCGCGGCGAGCGGGGCATCGAGAAGGTGCTCCTCCAGGAGGGTGCGCAGGGGCAGCCCGTCGTCGAGATCCGCCGTGCGGCGAAGGCGGCCGGCGTGCCCGTGCAGGTCGTCCCCGCCGCGAGGCTCAACCGGCTCGCCCCCGGCGTCAACCACCAGGGCGTCGTCGCCCTCGCCGCCGCCGCCGACTACGCCGACCTCGACGCGATGCTGGAGGTCGTCGCGCCCACCCTCGACGACGTGCGCTCGCGCAAGCCCGTCCTCCTCGCCCTCGACGGCATCGAGGACCCGCACAACTTCGGTGCGATTCTGCGGAGCGCGGTGGCCGCCGGTGCGGCGGGTGTCATCGTGCCCGAGCGGGGGCAGGCGCCGCTTTCGGCCACGGCCGTCAAGGCCAGCGCGGGCACGGCGCTCCGTCTCCCCATCGCGCGGGTGACCAACCTCGCCGAGACGCTCTTCGCGCTGAAGGAGCGAGGCTACTGGATCGTAGGTCTCGAAGGGGGGGAGGGCAGCGGCCAGGAGCGGACGACGGTGTGGGCCTACGACTGGGACCGGCCCGTCGTCCTCGTCGTCGGGGGCGAGGGGCGCGGGATGCGGCCCCGCGTCCGCTCCGCGTGCGACGTCCTCGCCGCCATCCCGATGCGGGGGCCGGCCGAGAGCCTCAACGCCTCCGTCGCCGCCGGCATCGCCCTGTTCGCGGCGGTGCGGGACCGGGCATAGTCCGCAGGGACACGGCGCGCCGTGTCCCTACCGCGCCTGGGACAACGCAAAAAACGAGGCCGCGACACGGATGCCGCGGCCTCGCTCCCTCTGACCGGACGGGGGTTCGCGGGCCCCGTCCGTCTCTCTCACCCAATCCACGAGAGACTCGGTGGCCGGCGCCGGGCCGACGGGCCGGGGGCCGGCTCTACTTCCGCTTCCGCAGGCCGTAGACGATCTTGCGGATCGTGTCGAACTGGAGGTACGGGTACTGCTCGCGCAGCTCCTCGATGGCCTCGTAGGCGGGGACGTTCCGGCGGCGCAGCGAGCGGAACTGGTTGCGGATCTGGTAGTCGCGGATGCCCTTCTCGCTGAGGAGGTCGTGCTCGAGGAGGAGGGCGTAGGTGTCCTCGCTGATGAGCCCGTTGAGGGGGTTCTGATCTGCCGACGCCTGCATGGGAGGGGAGGAATGGTGGTGGTCGCGGGTGAAGGGCTGGCGCCCACGCAAACGGTACGTCGCCGCATGCGCCCGCCCAAGCCGTTCCCGCTGAACGGTCGCAGCGCTAGGGTGAACGGACGGGGACCGCCGTCGAGTCGTAGTACCACGCCTCGGCCTCGACGACGGGGAGGCCGTCGATGCGCCGGAGGAGGCCCTGGGCCAGGAAACGAGTCCCCACCGGAACGGGCGGCGCCGCCGCGATGGTATCCGGCAGCACGACGTACGCGATGCCCGTCCCGTCGTCGAGCAGGAGGAGGCGGCCCGCGGGCGGCTCCGCCACGTGCCCGCCCACCGAGACCTCGACGGGCCGCTCGCCGGCGAGGGTGTCGAGGGCGGTGGCGGGCGTCGAGCCGGCGAAGGGGGGCGGCAGCTTCCGGTGCTCCGCCGCCTCGCGGCAGCCGAGGAGGAGGAGCCCGGTGAGCCCGAGGGCGGCGCGGCGGCTCATGCCTCGGCCGGCGCTGCGCCCGGCTCCGGCCCCGAGCGGGCCGCGCGCGCCCGTGCCCCCAGCGCCCGCACGCTCGTCCCCTGCAGCAGCAGGCACGCGAACCCGGCGACGGCGTAGAGCACGAGCTGCGCCGCGTGCGAGAACAGCGCGTACGTGGCCGCCGGCGCCGCCGCCACGCCGAAGAGCAGCACGAGCGTCTGCACCGTCACGTAGTGGTACGAGCCCGTCCCCCCCGGCGACGGCAGCGCCATCCCGATGGCGCCGACGTTCATGAGCGCCCAGGCGTCGAGGAAGCCGAGGCCGTAGGCCTCCGAGAGGCCGAACATGCGGAGCGGGATGTCGGCCATGACGGCGTAGAGCGCCCAGATGCCGGCCGTGGCGAGGGCGACGGCGCCCTTCCGCCGGAGGCGCAGCAGCGAGAGCAGCCCGTCGCGGAACGAGCGGACGAGGCCGCCGAGGGGCGCGGACGGGCCGCCGAGGGCGAGCCGCCGCCGGTAGAGGACGCGCGCCAGCAGCGCGAGCGCCACGGCCGTCACGGCGAGCGCGGCGGCGACGACCGCCCAGGGCACCGCCGGCAGCGCCGCCTGTGCGTTCTCGAAGAAGGCGCCCAGCACGCCCGTCAGCCGGGTGCGGAAGAGCGCCAGCACGCTCAGGAGCGCCACCCCGAGCGTCAGCACGTCCAGCACCCGCTCGACGACGACGGTGCCGAGGACGCCGGGGAAGCGGAGGGGCGTCTGGGCCGCCACGTTCGCCGCGCGGGCCACCTCGCCCACCCGCGGCGCCGCGTAGTTCACCATGTACCCGATCATCACCGAGTAGAACGCGACGCGGAAGGGGACGGGCGCGCTGCCCCCTGCGCCCTCGGCCCCGGGGAGCGTCTCGAGCATGAGCTTCCACCGCCACGCCCGGAGCGCGTGCGCCGCGAGCGTGGCGGCGAGGAGGGGGAGGAGCCATCGCCAGTCGGCCTCGGCCAGCGCCGCGCCGACGGCGGCGAAGTCCACGCCCCGGAGGGCGAGGTAGAGCAGCCCGCCGCCGAGCACGAAGCTGCCGACGACGGCGAGGACGGTCTTGAGGCGAGGGGGCACGGCGCGGGGGCAAAAAAGCGGGGCCGCGTGCCGGCCGGCAGCAGCCCCGCTCGAAGATAGAAGCCCGTCGGGCAACGCGGGATGCGTTGAGCGTTAAACGTCGAGCGCTCGGCGCGTCACGACCGCAGGTCGATGACCTCCACCCCGCGTGGCGGCTGGAACGTGAACGTGCCCGCGGCCAGGCTCGGGTTGAGCCGCACGTCGGCGAGGTCGAACGCGAGCGTCTGCCCGTTCACGTCGTGCACGCGCACGCGCGTCGGGACGGCGTCGGAGGAGCGGACGTAGAGGGTGGCGTCGCGGACGGAGGTGCCGCTATGGCGCGGGACGAGCGCGAGGACGTCGTGGCGGACGCCGTTGATCGTCGCCTGCGTGGCGCCCGTCGGGCGGAAGACCGCGAGGTAGTCCGTGAACACCTGCCCGATGGAGAAGCCGAGGTCGTCCTCGGTGTAGTCCTGCACGACGACCTGGTTGTCGTCGGCCGAGTACGACCACAGCGTGGTGCCGTCGGAGACGAGCGTCTGGCCCGGGAGCTCGATGCGGAAGGCGTCGCCGCGGACGGTGAGGGTGCCGCGGAGGGTGGACGTGCCGAGGGTCTGCGTGAACTCGGCCTGGAGCGCGTCGAGGGCCCGGTAGCGCTCCTGGAGGCGCTGGGCGACGGCGGCGGCGTCCTGCGCCTGCGGCCGTCCAGCGAACAGGACGAGGGCTGCGACGGCGACGGCGGCGAAGCGGAGCGGGAGCATCGGTTTCATGGGCGTCGGGGTCGGGGGGACGGGTACGGGGCCTACAACGCGCGAGGGTCCAAAGGCCGTGCCCGAACCCAACGAGAAGCCGCCCCGCCCGGTGGGTTGGTATCGGGCGGGGCGGCAGGACGGGGAGGAGGGAGGGGGCCGTCAGGCGGCCTTCTCCTTCTCGCTCACCTCGACGTGGCGGGCGTCGGTGGTGTGGCCGTCGCCCGCGGCCTTCTGGCCGCCGGTCTGCGTGCGGCCGCGGATCTCGATCCGCCGCGGCTTGCTCGCCTCGGCCTTGGCGACGTGCACCGTGAGCACGCCGTCCTCGAACGACGCCTCGACGTGGTCGGTGTCGACGGGGGAGTCGAACTGGAAGGTGCGGAGGAACCGGCCGTAGGTCCGCTCGATGCGGTGGAAGCGGCCGTCCTGCTGCTCGCTCGACGCCTTCCGTTCACCGCTGACGGTGAGGGTGTCGCCCTCCACCGTCACCTCGACGTTCTCGGCGGGGATGCCGGGGAGGTCGAGGGAGAGGATCCAGGCGTCGTCGGTTTCGGCGAGGTCGGCGCGTGGCATCCAGACGCTGGTGCCGGGGTCCTCGCCCTGGCGGACCGGGAAGAAGTCGTTGAAGAGGCGGTCCATCTCGCGCCGGAGCAGGCTGAGCTCCCGCACGGGATTATACCTTGTGAGACCGTTCATGGCTGTAGAAGGGTTAGTTGAAGGGTACGGAGCGTGACGGGTGCACCGGCGGTGCAACCCTGTCACCTGTTGACGACCAGGGCAGGGCGCGCACCGGGTGTGCCAGCCCGTAGCCGCTTGCCACGCTGACAGCCGCGCCACCTCGCCGTGACAGACCTCGAAGCGCAGCCGCTACGGATCGTGTCGGGAGGGCAGACGGGCGTGGATCGCGCGGCCCTCGACGCGGCGCTCGCGGCGGGCGTCCCCTGCGGCGGCTGGTGCCCCGCCGGCCGCCGCGCCGAGGACGGTCCGATCCCTCGCTGTTATCCCCTCCGCGAAGCGCCCTCGGCCGACTACGCCGTCCGCACCCGCCTCAACGTCCGCGACAGCGACGGCACGCTCGTCCTCAGCACCGGTGAGCCGGAAGGCGGCACGGCGCTGACCGCCGAGCACGCCAGCGCGCTCGGCCGCCCCCTCCTCGTCCTCGATCCCGAGGCGCCGGGCGGCGTCGAGGAGGCCGCAGCGTGGATGCGGGCGCACCGGATCGGCACGCTCAACGTGGCAGGGCCGCGCGAGAGCGAGGTGCCCGGCGTCTACGCCCTCGCCCGCCGTTTCGTCGCGGCGCTGCTCGCGGCGGTCAGTCCTCCTCGGGGAGGGAGAACGTGATGGGGAGCACCATCTGCACGCGCACGGGGCGGCCGTCGTGGGCGCCGGGGCGGAACGTCGTCGCGCGGACGGCCTCGAGGGCCGCCGCGTCGAGGAGGGGGTGGACGGGCTCGACGACCTCGGCCGCCGTGACGGCCCCGCGCTCGTCCACCTCGAACAGGACGTAGACGCGCCCCTCGATGCCGGCCGCCTCGGCCTCTGGGGGGTAGACGACGCGCGCCACGAGCGCGTCGAGGCCGCCGACGATCTCCGGCATCCGGTCCACCTGCACGGTGGCGGGGGGCGGGGGCGCCGCTTCGGGGTCGTCCGCCGGCTCGGCCTCGCCGTTCGTGCCTTCGTCGGCCGGGGTGGCTTCGGTCGGGGCGGCTTCGGCGCGCTCGTCGAGGACGAACGTGATCGGCAGCGCCATGCGCACGGCGACGGGGGTGCCCTGGAGGCGGCCGGGCTCGAACCGGGCCTCGCGGATGGCCGTGAGCGCAGCCTCGTCGAGGAGCGGGTGCGCGCCGCGCAGGATCTCCGCCTCCGCCACGCGCCCCTCGGCGTCCACCACGAAGGTGACGATGACGCGGCCGGCGATGCGGGCCTCCCGCGCCTCGTCCGGGTACGTGATCGCCGCCTGGAGCGCCTCCAGCCCGCCCACCATCACGGGCATCGGGTCGGCGGTGTCGTAGACCCGCTGGGCGGCGACGGGGACGGCGAGGGCGAGGACGAGGGCGAGCGGCAGCAGGCGCATCGGGTGGGGTGGCTGGGGTGGGGGGAGACCGAGGGGGCCGTCGGAGGTTGCTCAGCGGGGCTCCTCGCCGGGGCGGTCGGGGAGGCCGTAGCGCCCGGCGTAGAGGTCCTCGCCGGCCTGGAGCCGCCGGTAGGCCCGCCAGAACACGTAGAACACGAGGCCGGCCCCCACCACGACCGTCACGAGGAGCGGCGTCCAGAACGAGAAGTCGAAGCCGGCGGCGTCGGCCCAGCCGGGCCGCCTCAGGCGGACGTCCGGGTTCTCCAGCGCCTTGTCCACGGTCCACGCCGTGATGCCGGCGGCGAGGGCGAGGACGGCGACGAGCGCGGCGCGGAGGAGGGCGAGGCCGCGGCGGCGGGCGTCCCCGCTGGAGCGGGGCAGGCTCTCGGGCATGGGCGGCTACGTGAGGGGGGCCGTCGAGTACACGTCGAGGTTCACGCGCTCGAGGTCGTGCCAGCACCAGAAGCGCTGGCAGGGGAACCGGTTCTCGTAGAGCGCTCGGGCGACGATCACGGAGTCGACGCGGGGGACGAGGGGCTCGAGCGCGAGGAGGTCGCGGTAGCCGCCGACGCCGCCGGCGGCCGTGACGCGCGCCTTCTCGAGGCGCTCGCCCAGCGCGCGGAGGTGCCCGACGGGCGGCCCCTCCAGCGTGCTCGCCCGCGCCCGCTCGGCGGCGACGAACCGGCGGACGCCCCGCGCCTCCAGCGCCGCGGCGTGGTCGAGCGCGCCCTCGGTGCCGAGGCCGACGCCGACCACGACGCGGTTGGCGCCGAACCGCCGCACGGCCTCCTCGACGAAGGCGGCGTCGCGGGCGGCCTCCGAGGTGATCTCGACGCGGTAGACGCCGAGGGCGAGGAGGTCGGCCACGTCGTCGAGCGTGAACGCGCGGCCGCCCACCTGCACGGGGATGTCGAGCGCGGCCGCGATGCGGGCGATGACCTCGCGGTTGTCCGTGGCCGGCTCGCCCTCGCGGGGGGCGCGGTCCATGAGGTGGATCGTCTTCGCGTTCTGCACCCGCCACAGCTTCGCCATCTGGACGGGGTCGTTGAAGTACACCGGCTCCTCCTCGCGCCCGTCGCAGTAGCGGACGCAGTGGCCGTGGCGGAGGTCTATGGCGGGGATGACGAGCAGCATGGTCGCGCGGGCTCAGCCGATCTCCTACAAAGGTAGCCGTGCAGGGGTCCCGCTGCCCGGGGTTCCAGATCGCCGCGGGGCAGAGGGGACGACGTAACGGAGCCGGGGGAAGTGAGGGCGAAGTCACGGCGGGGGCGTGCAGAATCGGGGGAAAGCGGTGCCCCGCGGCACCCCCGCCGCGCGCCGCCGTATCATCCCGCCCTTCATCGAAAAGCCCCTCCCATGCGCCGACTCCCATACGCCCCCCTCGCCCTCGCGCCTCTCCTCCTCCTCGCCGCCTGCGACACCGGGGGCGACGGCGATGACGACGGCACCATCCGCCGCGTCCTCATCACCGAGATCACCATCGACGATGCCCCGCTCACCGCGCCCGACGGCGGCGGCTGGGACAACGACATCTCCGGCGGCGGCCCCGACATCTACCTCGAGCTCGTCAACGACGACACCGGCTCCCTCGTCGAGTCGTTCCAGGGCAACGAGTTCTCGAACGTGGACGACCAGGACTTCCCGCTCGAGTACGACCTCGACACCGACCCCGCCCTCGACCCCATCGTGTTCACCCGCTTCAACACCCCCCTCGCCTTCGACCTGTACGACGAGGACCCCCAGCTGACCAAGGGCGAGGACGACTACATGGGCAGCACGGAGGCGTTCAACCTCCAGGAGCTCATCGACGGCGGCCGGCCCTCGTTCCTCCGCGTCGAGAGCACCGACGGCCTGATCACCGTCAGCATCCGGCTCCGGTACGAGTCCTGATCCGCGACTGCTTCACCGGCGGGCTGACACACCCGTGGCAGGGGGCGGGGCCTTTCGTGGCGCCGCCCCCCGTTTCGTAGGTTGACGCCTGCCCCCGGCCTTCCCGTGCCCGCCGTCCTCGAACCGCCCGTGCCCGTCGCCGCTTCTCCCGACGCCGTCGAGGCCGCGCTCCGCGCCCACTTCGGGTTCGAGGCGCTGCGCGAGGGGCAGGCCGAGGCGCTCGCGCCCGTCCTCGAAGGCCGCGACGCCCTCGTCGTGATGCCGACGGGCGCCGGCAAGAGCCTCGTTTACCAGCTCGGCGCCGTGCTGCGCGGCGGCGTCACCGTCGTCGTCTCGCCGCTCATCGCGCTGATGAAGGACCAGGTGGACGGGCTGGCGGCGCGCGGCGTCCCGGCCGTCGCCGTCAACTCGTCGCAGGGGCAGGCCGAGCAGCGCGCGGCGCTGGAGGCGTTCGCCCGCGGGGCCGTCCGCCTCGTCTACGTCGCCCCCGAGCGGCTGCGCACGCGCTCGTTCCTCCGCGCCGCCGACGCCGCCGACGTCCGCCTCCTCGCCGTCGACGAGGCCCACTGCGTCAGCCAGTGGGGGCACGACTTCCGGCCGGACTACCTCGCCGTCGGGGAGGCCCGGAAGCGCATGGGCGACCCGCCGTGCGTGGCGCTCACGGCCACGGCCACCCCGCGCGTCCAGGACGACATCGCCGAGCAGCTCGGCCTCCGCGACGCCGCCCGCCTCGTCACCGGCTTCAACCGCCCCAACCTCCTCTTCTCCGTCCGCTCGACGCCGACGGTTAAGGAGAAGAAGAAGGCGCTCGCGCAGTTCCTCCAGGAGCGCGAGGGGCAGGCCGGCCTCGTCTACGTCTCCACCCGGAAGGAGGCCGAGCAGATCGCCCGGCACATCCGCGAGCACGCCGGCCGCGAGGCCCGCGCCTACCACGCCGGCCTCTCCGACGCCGAGCGCGCCGAGGTCCAGGACCGCTTCATGGGGCGGAGCCTCGACCTCGTCGTCGCCACCAACGCCTTCGGGATGGGGGTGGACCGCCCGGACGTCCGGTTCGTGGCGCACTGGAACGTGCCGGCCAACCTCGAATCGTACTACCAGGAGGCCGGCCGCGCCGGCCGCGACGGCGCCTTCGCCGAGGCCGTGCTGTTCTACGCGCCGCAGGACCGCGCCCTCCGCGAGTGGTTCATCCAGCAGTACGCCCCCGACCAGGCGAGCCTCCGCGGCCTCCTCCGCGCCGCAGAGCGCCGCGCCGACGGCACGGGGGGGAAGGTCCTCCGCGACGACCCCGAGGTGCTCGCCGAGGCCGCCGACCAGCACCCCGTCGGCGCCCGCGTGGGCCTCAGCCTGCTGGAGAAGATCGGCGCCCTCGAACGCCTCGACGACGAGGGGCCCTACCGCGTCTGGCGCCTCGGCGACTGGGACGAGGCCGCCGCTCGGCGCGTCCTCGACGCCGTCGAGAGCCGCCGCCGCGCGCGGACGACGGACCTCAAGAAGCTCGTCCGCTACGCCGAGACGGGGGAGTGCCGGCGGCGCCTCCTGCTGGCCCACTTCGGCGACCCGGCGGCCGAGGCCGAGGACCTCGCCGTGCCCGAGGCCGGCTGCTGCGACAACTGCCAGGTCAACGCCCGCCTCAAGGCCGCCCCGCCCGACGAACTCCCCGCCTGGGATGCCCTCCCGATGCCGTCGCGCATCGCCCTCGGCCTCCTCGACGCCGTCCGCCGCCTCCGCTGGAAGGCCGGCCGCCGCACGCTCGCCAAGATGCTCGCCGGCTCGAAGGCCGACGGCATGGCGCGCTACGAGCGCTCGCCCTACTTCGGCCGCCTCAGCTTCCTCTCGCAGGACGAGGTCGACGGCCTCTACAAGCAGCTCATCCTCAAGGGCTACCTCCGCATCACCGGCGGCGAGTACCCCGTCGTGGAGCTGACGGCGCTCGGCGCGCAGGCGCTCGACCACCGCGAGGCCGTCCCGCTGGAGATGAACGACGTACCGACGGCCCCGCGCGAGCGCCGCACGTCCGCCGCCCAGGATGACACGCCGCTCGACGCCGAGGGCGAGGCGCTGTTCGAGCGGCTCCGGCGGTGGCGCACCGAGACCGCCCGCGCGCAGGAAGTCCCACCCTACATCGTCTTCAACGACCGGGCCCTCCGCGCCCTCGCCGCGGCGCGCCCGCGGTCGTTCGAGCAGCTCCTCGCCGTGAAGGGCGTCGGCCCGGCGAAGGCCGACGCCTACGGCGCGGCGCTGCTGGCGCTGCTCTCCGACCCGGATCGGGCGTAGGTAGGGACCCGGCGCGCCGTCTCCCTACGCCCAAAAAACGGTAGGGGCGACCGCAGCCGGCCGCCCCTACGGAGGGGGTTCCTGGGAAGTGCTTACTGCTGGGTCTGCGGCTCGCTCAGCGCCGGCGCCTCCGTGCCCGTGTCGACGGGGTCCATGATGTCCACGAGCGTGACGTCGAAGACGAGGACGGCGTTGGGGCCGATGGGGGAGCGGGGCACGCCCTGCATGCCGTAGGCGAGGTTCGGCGGGATGTAGAGCCGCCAGTGGCTCCCGATCCTCATCTGCTTGAGCGCCTCGCTCATCCCGGGGATCAACCCCTCGCCGATCTCGAAGTCGACGGGCTGGCCCTGCGAGCTGTCGAAGACGGTGCCGTCGGCGAGCATGCCGGTGTAGGTGACGAGGACGCGGTCGCCCTCGACGGGGCTGTCGCCCGAGCCCTCCTCGAGCACGACGTACTGCACCCCGCTCGGGAGGGTCTCTACGCTGTCGCGGGCGGCGTTGGCCGTGAGGAAGGAGTCGGCGGCGGCCCGGGACGACTCGAGCTCGGTGAGGTACTCCTGCGCCTGGGGGTTGGTGAGGGCGTCGCGGCGGAGCTGGCTCAGCTGCATCTCCTCCGAGACCGCCTGCGCCTCGGCCTGCGTGAGGCGGCGCTCGCGGTCCTCGTAGCCCTCGCGGAAGCCGGCGACGTAGAGGCCGAGGTCGGCCGAGAGCGTGGAGTCGAGGCGGGTCTGGTTCGCGAGCTCGATGCCCTGCTGGTAGCCGAGGGCGTAGGGGAGCGCCGTGGCCGAGTCAGTCTCGAAGCCGGCGCGGAGGCCGCGGAGGAAGGCGTCCACGTTGAACGTGGTGTCCTGCTCGCGGACCTGCTGGCCGATCTCGTAGGCGGCGAGGTAGAGGGCCTGCTCGACCGTCGGCCGCTCGCGGAGGTTCTCGACGTCGGCGGCTTCGGGCACACGCTCCTCGCCGCCGCAGGCGGCCAGGCCGAGCGCGGCGGCGAGGAGGAGGGGGAGGGCGCGGGGGATCATGGAGGTGGGGGTGAGGCGGGAACGGGCACGCGCAGAACGGGACAAGGTAGCGGGTGCGTATCCCCCGGGAGTGTGGGGTTTCGGAGAGTTTGCGGATCGGGCGATCCGGCGAGCGGGGGCTCGAACATCCGTTCGCCAGCCGTCGCCGGATCACCCGTTCCCCCTGCGTAGCTTGCCCCGCTCACCCGCCGCCACCCCATGCCCGTCGAACGCCCGATCCTCGTCACCGCCGCGCTGCCCTACGCCAACGGGCCGCTCCACCTCGGCCACGTCGCCGGCGCCTACCTCCCGCCCGACCTCTACGTCCGCTACCAGCGCCTCAAGGGCCGCGACGTCGTCTTCGTCTGCGGCTCCGACGAGCACGGCGTCGCCATCCTCATCCGCGCGATGCAGGAGGGCGTCTCGCCGCAGGAGGTCGTGGACCGCTACCACGCCCAGATCGAGGCCGCCTTCGCCCGCCTCGGCATGTCGTTCGACCACTACGGCCGCACGACCTCGGCCGTCCACCGCGCCACGAGCCAGGACTTCTTCCGCCGCCTCGAGCGCGACGGCGCCTTCGTGCGGAAGACCGAGCGGCAGCTGTTCGACCCCGAGGCCGGGCTGTTCCTGGCCGACCGGTTCGTCCGCGGCACCTGCCCCGTCTGCGGCTACCCCGACGCCTACGGCGACCAGTGCGAGAACTGCGGCTCGTCGCTCTCCCCGCGCGACCTCATCGAGCCGCGCAGCGTGCTCTCGGGCGCCGAGCCCGTCGAGCGCGAGACGACGCACTGGTACCTCCCCCTCGGGGAGCTCCAGCCCCGCCTGGAGGCGTGGATCGCCGAGAAGGACGACTGGAAGCCGACGGTCCTCGGCCAGGTCCGCTCCTGGTTCAACGACGGCCTCACCGACCGCGCCATGACGCGCGACCTCCCGTGGGGTGTGCCCGTCCCGCCCGAGGTCGAGGGCGCCGCCGAAGGGAAGGTGCTCTACGTCTGGTTCGACGCCCCCATCGGCTACGTCTCCATCACGAAGGAGTGGGCGGAGAAGCAGGGCGACCCCGAGCGCTGGCGCCGCTACTGGCAGGTCCACCCCGACGGCACCGCGCCCCGCCTCGTCCACTTCATCGGGAAGGACAACATCGTCTTCCACACGCTCATCTTCCCGGCCATCCTCATGCGGCTGAACGACGCGCTGGGCGGGGAAGAGGCGTTCGTCCTGCCCGACAACGTGCCGGCCAACGAGTTCCTCAACCTCGAAGGCCGCAAGCTCTCTACGAGCCGGGGATGGGCCGTCTGGCTTCACGAAGCACTCGAAGTCTTCCCCGCCGACGCCCTCCGCTACGCCCTCGCCACCACGCTCCCCGAGACGCGCGACGCCGACTTCAACTGGGCCGAGTTCCAGGCCCACGTCAACGACGAGCTGGCCGACGTCCTCGGCAACTTCGTCCACCGCGCGCTCACGTTCGCGCAGCGGTTCTCCGGCAACGTCGTCCCCGCCCTCCACAACCCGTCGGAGGCCGACCGCACCGTGCTCGACGCGCTCGCCGGCTTCCCCGAGCGCATCGGCGCGGCGTACGAGCGCTACCGCCTCCGCGAGGCCGTGAACGAGACGATGGCGCTGGCCCGCCTCGGCAACAAGTACTTCAACGACGCCGAGCCGTGGAAGACGCGGACGAGCGACCCGCAGGCGTGCGCCAACACGATCCACGTCGCCCTCCAGCTCTGCGCCTCACTCTCGGTGCTGATGGACCCCGTCCTCCCGCACAGCGCCGCCCGCCTCCGCGACATGCTCGACCTCACCGGCGTCCGCTCCAGCGCGCCCGACCCCCTCGCCGACGAGGCGACCATCGGGTGGGACGAGGCCGGGCAGCCGCTCCTGCGCGAGGGCCACCCACTCGGCGAGCCGGAGATCCTCTTCCACAAGGTCGAGGACGAGGCCATCGCCGCGCAGCGGCGGCTCCTGGAGGAGCGGGCCGCCGCCGCCGCGCCGCCCGAGGAGGCCGAAGCCGAGGCCGAGCCGGCGCTCCCGTACCGCCCCCTCGCCGACACGATCACCTACGACGACTTCGCGAAGCTCGACCTCCGCGCCGGGCGGATCGTCGCCGCCGAGCCGCACCCCAACGCCGACAAGCTCCTCCGCCTCGACGTCGACCTCGGGTTCGAGACGCGGCAGGTGCTCGCGGGCGTCCGGCAGCACGTCGCCCCGGAGGCGCTCGTGGGCAGGCAGGTGATCGTGGTGGCGAACCTCGCGCCGCGGACGATCCGGGGGCTGGAGAGCCGGGGGATGCTGCTGTTCGCCGAGGAGCGCGACGGCCGCCTCGTCCCCGTCTTCACCGAGGCCGAGCCGGGCGCCGTCGTCAAGTAGGGGCACGGAAGGGGGCGGGGACGCTGATACGGGGGTGCTATCTTTCTCGCCCCTCCGTTCCTCCGTCCCGATGCCGACGATCCCGCTCACGGGGCGCACTCCGCTCGCGCTCCTTCTCCTGCTCCTGGCCCCCCTCGCGCACGCCCAGGCGGACTACCCGCCCAACGCCTCCGGCGGGCCGCTCCTCATGGAGGAGGCCGCCTACGACGTCCGCTTCTACGACCTCGCCCTCGAAGTCGACCCCGAGGCGCGCACCATCGCCGGGACGCTCTCGATGTACGCCGACGTCGTCGTGCCGACGGACCGGGTCGTCCTCGACCTCGACCCGCCCCTCGACGTGGAGTCGGTCGAGACCGTCGCCGGGGAGGCGGTGGACTACGAGCGCGACGGCGACCGGATCTGGGTCGCGCTCGGCCGCACGATGCAGCCCGGCGAGCACCTCAGCCTCACCATCCGCTACGCCGGCGCGCCGCGCGTGGCGCCGAACCCGCCGTGGGTCGGCGGCTTCACCTGGGCGCGCACGGCCGACGGCCGCCCGTGGGTCGGCGTCTCCGTCCAGGGCGAGGGCGCCGACGCGTGGTGGCCCGTCAAGGACCACCCCTCCGACGAGCCCGACTCGATGCACGTCGCCGTGACGGTGCCCGCCGGGCTCCTCGCCGCCGCCAACGGGCAGGCCCGCGGCGTCGAGGAGAGCGCCGACGGGTGGACGACGTACCGCTACGCCGTCACCAACCCCATCAACAACTACGGCGTCTCCCTCGGCGTCGCGCCCTACGAGGTGGTGGAGGCGACCTACGAGAGCCCGTACGGGTACCAGATGCCCGTCCGGTTCTACGTCCTCCCCGAGCGGCGCGCCGACGCCGAGCGGATGCTCCCGCAGTTCCTCGACCACGTCCGCTTCCTCGAGGACACCCTCGGCCCCTACGGCTTCCGCCGCGACGGCTACAACGTCCTCCACACCCCCTACCTCGGGATGGAGCACCAGTCGCTCATCGCCTACGGCGACGAGTTCTCGGACAACGAGTTCGGGTTCGACTGGCTCCACTTCCACGAGCTCGCCCACGAGTGGATGGCCAACCTCGTCACCGCCGCCGACTGGCGCGACATGTGGGTCCACGAGGGGTTCGCCGAGTACCTCGAGGCGCTCTACGCCGCCGAGCTGGCCGAGCGCGCCGGCGAGGACCCGCACGCGGCCTACCTCGGCTACCTCGTGACCAAGATGCGCCACCGCATCAACAACGCCCGGCCCGTCGCGCCCTACCAGCCGACGGACTCCCACGGCGTCTACTTCGGCGAGAACGCCCGCGCCGACGGCGACATCTACTTCAAGGGCGCGTGGATCCTCCACACCCTCCGCTTCCTCCTCGGCGACGACGCCTTCTTCGACGGCCTCCGCCGCATCACCTACCCCGAGGGCGTCGGCATTGCCCGCCGCGACGAGGGCTGCGCCTGCCGGTTCGTCTCCACCGAGGATGTCCAGTACGCCTTCGAGCAGGCCAGCGGGCGCGACCTCGACACGTTCTTCCACGTCTACCTCCGCCAGCCGGCGCTGCCCGAGCTGGCCGTCGAGCAGACCGACGCCGGCCTTCGCCTCCGCTGGGTGCTCCCCGAGGGCGCGCTGCCCGAGGGCGAAGCGTTCGAGGTGCCCGTCGAGGTAGAGTCCGGCGGGGAGGTGCACCGCGTCGAGATGGCGGGCGGGGAGGGGACGCTGGCGCTCGCGCCCGGCGCGTCCTACACCGTGGACCCGGATCGCTGGCTCCTCCGCGTCGAGCAACCTACCGGGACCCCGTAGCAGCGTCCGCCCGCCCCGCGCCGTCTGCGCCCCGATCTCATGCGACGACTCGTGAACCGCTACCTCGTTCTCTTCGCCCTCGTCCTCGCCGGCCCCGCGGCTGCGCAGGGGCTCCTCGAGACCTTCGAGCCGTCCGTCACCGAGTTCACCCTCGACAACGGCCTCACGTTCGTCGTCGTCGAGCGCCACGAGGCGCCCGTCGTCTCGTTCATGACCTACGCCGACGTGGGCAGCGTGGACGAGCCGAAGGGGCAGACGGGGATAGCGCACATGTTCGAGCACATGGCCTTCAAGGGCACCACCTCCGTCGGCACCGCCGACCTCGACGCGGAGCTGGCGGCGCTCGAAGCCGAGGAGGCGGCCTACCAACGCCTCCGCGCCGCCCGCCTCGGCGGCGCCCCGCCCGCGGAGGTCGAGCGCCTCGAAGCCGCGTTCGTGGCCCTCCGCGACTCGGCCAAGGCGCTCGTCGAGGAGTCCGCGTTCGAGCGGATCCTCGAGCGGAACGGGGCCGTCGGCCTCAACGCGTTCACGAGCGCCGACCAGACGGGCTACCTCTACAGCCTCCCCGCGAACAAGCTCGAGCTCTGGTTCGCGATGGAGGCCGACCGCTTCCGCCACCCCGTCCTCCGCGAGTACTACGTCGAGCGCGACGTGGTGATGGAGGAGCGGCGGATGCGCACCGAGAGCAACCCCATCGGCCGCCTCTTCGAGGAGTTCGTGACGACGGCGTTCAAGGCGCACCCCTACGGGCAGCCGACCGTCGGCCACATGTCCGACCTCCAGAGCATCTCGCGGACGGAGGCCGAGGCGTTCTTCGACCGCTACTACGCCGCCAACAACCTGACGATCGCCATCGTGGGCGACGTGGACCCGGCGCAGGTGCGGCAGCTCGCCGAGCGCTACTTCGGCCCGCTCCCGCGCCGACCCGAGCCCGAGCGCATCGGCACCGTCGAGCCGCCGCAGCTGGGCGAGCGGCGCGTGACGCTCGTCGAGCAGGCGCAGCCGTTCGTCTTCGTCGGCTACCACCGCCCGGGCGGCTACCACGAGGACGACGCGGCCTTCCAGGTGCTGACGGACGTGCTCGCCAACGGCCGCACGAGCCGGCTCTACCGCGCCCTCGTCGAGAGCGAGCTCGCCCTCAGCGCCAACGTGATCTCGGCGTTCCCCGGCGAGAAGTACCCCACGCTCTACGTCGTCTACGGCGTCCCCAGCCGGGGCGTGGACCCCCGCGAGGTCGAGACGGCGATCTACGGCGTGCTCGACGACGTGATCGAGGACGGGGTCACCGAGGAGGAGCTGGAGCGGGCCAAGACGCGCGCCCGCGCGAGCCTCGTGAGCGGGCTGGAGTCCAACCTCGGCCTGGCCGTCGCGCTGGCCGAGGTCGAGGCGCTCACGGGCGATTGGCGCAACCTCTTCCGCGAGCTCGACGCCATCGAGGCCGTGACGGCCGCCGACGTGCAACGCGTCGCCGCCGAGACGTTCCGGCCGAGCAACCGCACCGTCGCCACCCTCCGCACCGAGGCCGCCATGGAAGATGGATGATGGAGGATGGATGATGGACGGCGTCCTGCCATCGTCCGTGCTCCAGCCCTCTGCATACCATCATCCATCGGCCATCGTCCATCCTCCATGAAGAAGCTCCTCCCCCTCGCCCTCCTCCTCGCCGCCGGCTGCGCCACGACGGGTACACCCACGCAACCGACGACGGCGCCCGACCAACCGGCCGGCCCCGGCGTGGCGGACTACGACGTCGAGGCCCTCGAATTCCCGCCCGTGCGCGACGTGGCGCTGCCCGAGATCGAGCGGGTCGAGCTGCCCAACGGGCTCGTCGTCTTCCTCACCGAGGACCGCGCGCTCCCGGTGGTCCGCGCCTCGGCGCGCATCGGGATGGGGAGCCTCTGGGAGCCGGATGACCACGTCGGCCTCGCCGCCATCACGGCCGAGACCATGCGCACCGGCGGCGCTGGCGACCTCGGCCCCGACAGCCTCAACCTCGCCCTCGAAAACCTCGGCGCCGCCGTCGAGGTCTCCGCCTCCGACGACGCCACCTTCGCGTCCATGCGCACGCTCGCCGAGCACGTGGACGAGGTGCTGCCGCTGTTCGCGTCGGTCCTCATGGCCCCCCGGTTCGAGGAGGCGAAGGTCGAGCTGGCGAAGACGCAGACGAAGAGCGCCATCGCGCGGCGGAACGACGACCCGCAGGGGATCGCCACGCGCGAGCTGTTTAAGCTCGTCTACGGCGCCGACAGCCCCTACGCCCGCCACGAGGAGTACTGGACCATCGACGCCATCTCGCGCGACGACGTGGTGGCGTTCTACGAGCGGTACGTCCACCCCAACAACACCTACCTCGCCGTCTGGGGCGACTTCGACGCGGCGGAGATGGCGGAGAAGATCCGCGCGGCCTTCGCCGGTTGGGAGCGGGAGGACGGGTTCTCGCGGCCCGAGCCGCCGCCCGTCGAGGCCGAGGCGGGCCGGGAGGTCGCCTTCGTCGAGAAGGACGACGTCACGCAGAGCACCGTGCTCATCGGCCACGCCGGCGAGGTCCGCCTCGACCACCCGGACTACTTCCCGCTCGTCGTCATGAACGAGATCCTCGGCGGCGGCTTCTCGTCGAGGCTCTTCCAGACCGTCCGGTCCGACCTCGGCCTCGCCTACGCCGTCTTCGGCGTCTACACGGCCGACTACGAGACGCCCGGGGTCTTCTACGCCGGCACCTTCACCAAGTCCGAGAGCACCGTCGAGGCCGCCCGCGCCATGCTCGACGTGATCGAGGGGATGCAGGCGCGCCCGCCGACCGACGAGGAGCTCTCGCTGGCGAAGGAGGCCTACCTCAACGCGTTCGTGTTCAACTTCGACACGAGGGGGGAGGTGCTCAACCGCCAGATGACGTACGCCTACTACGGCTACCCCGAGGACTTCATCCAGCGCGTCAAGGACGGCGTCGAGGCCGTCACGGCGGCGGACGTGCAGCGCGTGGCGCGCCAGTACCTCCACCCGGACCAGGCCAAGGTCCTCGTCCTCGGCAACTCCGAGGACTTCGGCGAGCCCGTCTCCGCCCTCGGCGACGTCGAGGTGCTCGACGTCACGATACCGACGGCGCCGCCGGGCGAGGCGGGTGCCGCGCCCGCGGGCGACGCCGCCGGGGCCGCCCTCCTCGGCCGCGCCCTCGACGCCCTCGGCGGCGCCGACGCCTTCGCCGCCATCGAGGCCGTCCGCTACGAGGCCGAGACGGAGGCGGAGCTGAACGGCCAGCCCGTGACCTTGCAGTCCGAGGCCACCGTCGTGCTGCCGGACCGCGTCCACGCCATGCAGCAGACGCCGATGGGCGAGCTGACGGTGGTGCTCGTCGGCGACGAGGGGGTGATCCATACGCCGATGGGGAGCCAGCCCGCGCCCGCCCCGCTCGTCGCGCAGGTGCAGGGCCAGCTGTTCCAGGACCTCCCCTACCTCCTCGCCCGCGCCGGCGAGCTGACCGCCACGGCGCTGGAGCCCGACGAGGGCGTGGAGCGCGTCGCCCTCGCGGCGCCCGGCCTCGACAGCCCCCTCACGCTCGCCCTCGACCCCGGGACCGGCCGGCCCGTCCGCCTCAACATGGTCCTCGCCGGGATGCAGGGTCCGCAGGAGGTCGTCGTCACCTACGACGACTACCGCGAGGTGGACGGCCTGCTGCTCCCCTTCGCCACGAGCCAGACCGTCGACGGCGAGCCGGCCGGGCGCTCGACCTACCGCGCCATCGTCATCAACCCGGACGTAGACGAGGCGCTGTTCGGGCTGGAGTGACGGCCGTCAGCGGAGGAGGGTGATGGGGCGGCTCGCAGCGGTGGCTCCGGCCGTGAGGCGGGCGAGGTAGACGCCGGCCGGGGAGTCATCTGCGTTCCAACGTACCCGATGATCGCCCGCCGCCCGCGTCTCGTCCACGAGCACGACGACCTCGCGGCCTAGCGCGTCGAGGATGGTGAGGCGGACGGGCTGGGGGTGCGCGAGTGTGAACGAGAGGGTGGTCGTGTCCCGGGCGGGGTTCGGGGAGGCGACGTGCAGAGCGACTCCCAGATCCTCCGCCGAAGGCTCATTGGCGACGCAAGGACCGGGGCAATCGAACCATTCATGCGCTTGCTTCGCGTTGTCGATGATCTCTACTTCGGAGGCACCACCGACGAAGGCGAAGACCGCCCGCCGACTCGCCCCGGGCGCGAGATCGAACGGGCCGCCACCCAGGATCGCCCTGACGTCCCCGGGGACGCCGTTGCAATACGTGAGCCCTCCAGAGAGCCCTTCGAAGAGGGCGGCGTCGCCCGGTGCCGCACACGGGCTCACGCCGGATATCGTAAAAGTGTCGCCGTAAGGGCGGATTGACGCGACGCCGTAGTAGTTCTCGTTCATACCAGTGACATCCCAGACGTACGAGAGGTTAGTGGAGTCGTCGAAGTCCCAGAGGTTCTGCTCGTAGTTCCCCACGTTCCAGTCTGCTACGACGCCGATGTAGATCCCTTCGAGGTAGTAATCGGACGTGTTCTCGACGGTGAAGTCGGCGATGACGTAGGGGTGACCGTCTCCGGCGTACGTCGTCTGGGTCACGCGGAGGCCGATGGGGTCGGGCGCCGCGGAGTCGTCGTAGACCGCCTCGTACGCCTCGTCGAAGTCATCCGGCGGAACGACGGAAGACACCGGCGAGACCGTCGCCCACTCCACGTCGGGGAAATCGTAGAAGTCGCCGGAGACCAGCTCGGAGGACAGGCCGACGACGAAGGCGCCCTCGAACAGCCCGTTCTCGCCGCCGAAGACGAAGCCCTCGCCGATAGTGCTGCTGTCGCCGTCGAAGAACGCGCCGAGCTTCCCGTTGTCGAACACCTCGAACCGGACGACGCCGGTGTCGTGGAGCCCGCTGGTCCACTGCGCCAGCGCCGGGACGGGAAGGGCGAGGAGGAGGGCGGCGAGCAGACGGCGAGGGTACATGGCGTGCAGCAACATAGCGTTTTCCTCCATGATACGACAGGGCGCGAATTCCACGACCTAGACGGGAACACTCCGGGCAGCCCGTACGCGCCGGATGCGCCCCGCCCCGTTCCGTCCGATATTGACGGGCCCCATCCTGCCCCTGCCATGCCGCGCCTCCCGCTCGCCCTCGTCCTCCTCCTCGCCGCGCCCGCCCTCGCGCAGGCCCCCCGCGTCACCGCCGTGAGCCCGGCGCCGGAGACCGTCGGCGCCCCGCGCGACGGCGACCTCGTCGTCCAGTTCGACGCGCCGCTCGATCCGGCCACCGTCACCGACGCCTCGTTCCGCGTGCTCGGGCGGTGGACCGGCCCCGTCGCGGGCACGCTCACGCTGGAGGACGGCGACCGCCGCGTCCGGTTCACGCCCGCTGCGCCCCTCTTCGTGGGTGACCTCGTGCTCGTCCAGCTCGCCCGCACCATCACCGACGCTGGCGGGACGCCGCTCGAACACGGCTACGCGTGGCAGTTCTGGGCCGAGGCCGCGCCCAGCACGCTCGACTTCTCGGAGGACTACCGCCTCAGCCTCCGCCAGCTCGGCGAGGGCAACGTCATCGTCTACGGCGCCCACGGCGGCGACCTCGACGGAGACGGCGACTCCGACCTCATCACGTCGCAGGAAGACGCCAACGACGCTCGCGTCCTCCTCAACGACGGCGAGGGCACCTACGACGGCTTCACGGTCCACCCCATCCCCGGCGCCTCCGTCCCCAGCCCCCTCGAAGGGGCCGACTTCGACCACGACGGCGACCTCGACATCGCCATCGCCAGCATCGCCAACGGCACCGTCGCCGTCCTCCTCGGCGACGGCGCGGGCGGCTTCGAGTCCATCACCACCTACCCCACCGCCGGTGCGAACGGGCGCAGCGTCGCCCTGGGCGACTTCGACGGCGACGGCCACGACGACATCGTGACGGCGAGCCGCCAGGACGGCGTCCTCTCGTTCCTCCGCGGCCACGGCGACGGCACCTTCGACGCCGCCGTGGGCTTCGCCGGCAGCGGCTCCAACGAGACCGCCCTCGCCACCGCCGACGCCAACCACGACGGCATCCTCGACCTCTTCGTAGGCGACAACGCCGGCGGCGTGAGCGTTTGCCTCGGCGACGGCGACGGCGGCTTCGCCTGCGGCCCCGAGGCCGGCGGCGGGCTGCCTTGGATGATCGCCGCCGGCGACATCAACGGCGACGGGCACGCGGACGTCGCCGTCGCCAGCTCGTTCGCCAACGGCGTCGAGATCCTCTACGGCGACGGCGCGGGCGGCTTCCTGAGCACCACTTTCCTCCCGAGCGGCTCCTTCAACATCGCCATCGACCTCGGCGACCTCGACGGCGACGGGGACCTCGACGTAGTGTCGAGCAACTACGGCACCGCCGACTACTCCGTCTTCGAGAACGTCGACGGCGCGCCCACGTTCGCCTTCACGCTCGACGCCATCCAGGCCGGCTCGTGCATGACGCTCCACGACCGCGACGGCGACGGCCGCCTCGACATGACGGGGATCGACGAGCGGGCGGACTACGCGCTGTTCTTCTCGTCGCCCCCGCCGCCCGTGGCGAGCGAGCCGGGCGCCGGCGGCGGCACCCTCTCCCTCGCGCCGGCCGAGAACCCGGTCCGGGGCCTCGCCCACCTGCGCCTGCACGTGCCCGCGCCCGCCGAGGCCCGCCTCCGCGTCTTCGACGCCCTCGGCCGCGAGGTCGCCGTGCTCCTCGACGGCGCCGTGCCGGCCGGGGCGCGGACGGTGACGTGGGACGCGCGCGGGCTGCCCGCCGGCCGCTACCTCGCGCGTCTGGAGGCCGGCGGCGAGGTCGTGACGGCGCCCCTCGTGATCGTCCGCTGATCCCTCCGACGATGCGCCGCCTCGTCCCGCTCGCCCTCGCCGCCGCGCTCCTCGCCGCCTGCGGAGGTGCCCGCTCGACTGCCGACGAGGATGCCCTGCCCGCCCTTCTCGACGTGTGGGCCGGCTTCGAGGCCGCCTACGACACGCTCACGCGGCGGCACATCCCGTGCGACGAGGCCTGGGGGACGTGGTTCGAGGAGTGGGGCGTGCGGGGCGTCGCGTGCGTGGCCGCGTACGTCGCGGCGCCGACGGAGGTGATCGCGCGGGCGGGCGTGGCGCCGTTCGTCTCCGGCCCCCACGTCGCCACGGCGGAGGGGTTCGATCTCGACCTCGGCGCCGCGCGGGCGTTCGGGCACTACGACCCCGCGTTCGTGCGGTGGGTGGTCGAGAACGGCGTCCCCGAGGCGAACGCCGTCACGCGGCCCGTCTACGACCGCTACCTCCGCCGCCTCGCCCGGATCTACTGGCTCGCCTACGCCGACATGGCCGCCGACGGCTTCCCGCAGACGGCGCCCCCCGGCATCCTCACGGGCTACGCCGCCTTCCTCGACGGCGCGCCGGCTCCCGAGGAGGCGGCCTACGAGGGCGGCTTCACGGTCTTCGCCTTCACCGACCTCAGCGAGGGCCTCCTGCCCCGCCTCGACGTCGGGATGGTCAATGAGTGGGAGGCGAAGTACGAGGCGAACGCGGCCTACGGCTTCTGGCTCCGCCGCCGCGCCGACGGCACCGTCGCGCTCTGGCACGACGGCCTCCGCCGCCTCCTCGAAGCCTACGACGCCGGCTGGCTCGCCGGCCTGTAACTCGGAGCCGCTCCGCGCGAAATATGGGCCCCGCGCCCACTCCGACGGAGCCCCGCTCGGGCTATCCTGGCGCCTCACCACCGCGACCACTCCCACCCTCATGACCACCCTGCACCCTCGCGTCTCCGCCCGCCTCCTGGCCGGGCTCCTCCTCGCCCTCCTCGGCGGCCCCGTCGCTGCGCAGACCTTCACCGGCACCCTCGCCGCCGGCGACGAGCAGCTCCGCAGCGGCGAGTACTTCGACTCCTACGCCATCGTCGTGACCTCCGGCCAGTGGATCGAGGCCGACCTCACGGCCACCGGCTTCGACCCCTACCTCATCGTCACCGCGCCCTCGGGGGCGCAGCAGGAGAACGACGACCACGAGGGCTCGCGGCAGCGCTCCTACCTCCGCTTCCAGGCGCAGGAGACCGGGACGTGGCGCGTGCTCGTCACCTCCTACGCGAGCGGCGAGACGGGCGACTACCGCCTCGTCGTCTCGGTGGGCGGCGGCACGGTCCCGGCACCCTCGCCGGCGCCCTCCCCGTCGCCCGCGCCGGGGGGCAGCCTCGTCGGGGAGTGGTACAGCGGGAATCCCAGCGCCATCCAGTACGTGGACCCCAACACCGGCGTGGGCGCGCCGACCAGCGGCACCGGCACCTTCCTCGTCATCAACGCCGACGGCACCTACCGCGAGGGCGGCATCCTCCGCGTGACCACGTACAGCTGCACCTCCGAGGTCTTCGTGGACGCGTACGGGCGGTACAGCGTCTCGGGCAACACGCTCACGCTGAACCAGGCCGGCGGGCGCTCGTGGGGCAACGTGTGCGGCGGGGAGACCTACGACCGCACGCTCGGCGCCGAGACGATCACGTACACCTTCCGGCTCAACGGCGACACCCTCGAACGCTACCGCGACGGCCAGCCCTACGACGTGATGGCGCGCAGGTAGTAGTCCCCATCACGAAGCCCGCAAAGCGAAGCCCCCGGCGCCTGCACGGTGCCGGGGGCTCGACGCTGACAGCCGACAGCTGACCGCCGGCAGCCCACTCAGGTGTTGATCGGGATGCCGTAGGCGTCGCGGGTGGCCTCGAGGATGGCCTCGGAGAGCGTGGGGTGGGGGTGCATCGTCTCGAGGATCTCGTGCCCCGTCGTCTCGAGCGTCCGCGCGGCGACGGCCTCGGCGATGAGCTCGGTCGCGTCCGGCCCGACGATGTGGCAGCCGAGCCACTCGCCGTACTTCGCGTCGTAGATCACCTTGACGAAGCCGGACGCGTCGCCGATGGCGGAGGCCTTGCCCGAGGCGGAGAAGGGGAACCTGCCCACCTTCACCTCGAAGCCGGCCTCCTTCGCCTTCTCCTCGGTGTAGCCGACGGAGGCGATCTGGGGGAGGCAGTAGGTGCAGCCCGGGACGTTGTTGTAGTCCACCGGCCGCGGGGGGTGCGCCAGCTTGCCCTCCCGGTGCGCGATCATCTCGACGCAGACGATGCCCTCGTGGCTGGCCACGTGCGCCAGCCAAGGCGCCCCGACGACGTCGCCGATGGCGTAGTGCCCCTCGACGTTGGTGCGGTAGTACTCGTCCACCTTGATGGCGCCGCGCTCGTAGGCGATGCCGGCCTCATCGAGCCCGAGGCCCTCGACGTTGCCGACGACGCCGACGGCCGAGAGCACCTGGTCCACCTCGACGGTCTCCTCGCCCTTCTTCGTCTTGACGGTGACGACGCAGCGCTCGCCCGAGGTGTCCACGCGCTCGACCGAGGCCGAGGTCATCGTCTTGATCCCGGCCTTCTTGTAGGCCCGCTCGAGCTCCTTGCTCACGTCGCGGTCCTCGACGGGCACCAGCCGGTCCAGCAACTCGACGACCGTCACCTCGGTGCCCATGTGGTGGTAGACGTAGGCGAACTCGACGCCGATGGCGCCGGCGCCGACGATGAGCAGGGAGCCGGGCCGCTCCGTCTGGAGCATGGCCTCCTTGTACGTGATGACCTTCCGGCCGTCCACGGGCAGCGAGGGGATCTCACGCGCCCGCGCGCCGGTGGCGACGATGACGTGGCGGCCCTGGATCTCGCGCGCCTCGCCGACGGTCTCGCCGTCCATCGTCTCGCTCGGCTCGACCCGGATGCGGCCGCCGCCGAGGAGGGTGGCCCGCCCCATCACGACGTCGATCTTGTTCTTCTTCATGAGGAAGCCGACGCCCTTGTTCATCTTGTCGGCCACGCCGCGGGAGCGCCGGATGACGGCCGCGAAGTCGGGCGTGACCTCGCCGTCGAGGGTGAGGCCGTAGTCGGCGAGGTGGCGGGTCATGGCGGCGACCTCGGCGCTCTTGAGGAGCGCCTTGGTGGGGATGCAGCCGATGTTGAGGCAGACGCCGCCGAGCTTGTTCATCTCGACGATGGCCGTCTTGAAGCCGAGCTGGGTGGCGCGGATGGCCGTCTCGTAGCCGCCCGGCCCGGAGCCGATCACGACGACGTCGTAGGGCTGGTTCGCCATGGGGAGAGGGGTTTCGGTGAGGGGAGCGGCGAAGGATACCCACCGCGCCCGGCGGGGATCGGCGGGAGGGGTTGAAGAGATCGGGGAAACGACGAAGGACGAGGGGCGCAAGGGTAGGGGAGCGGTCCCTCGTCACGCGTTCATGGACGGCGGACGGCAGACGGTGGGAGCTCCGAATTCGGGCCACTCACAACTAGGCATAAGTATATGTGATCCAATCAGATGGATCAGAAATATGCAGATCTGGGACATAGTAGGGGTTCTAAAGCAGGGTGAGTAGCTAGCATCGGTGTGTGAGGAGGTATGGGCGACAATGCTGTTGCGTCATAGGGCAGGGGTGTTGTAACTTTAGCACCAGGGAGGCCACCCACCACTCTAGGCCTCCCTGCCGCGCTTCGTTCCCACCCTAGTCCCACCAGCCCATGTACACCACCAAAGGCATCGAGGCCATCGCCACGATCACGGAGCTCCGCTCGAAAACGTCCACGCTCATCGACCGGGCGAAGGACTACCGGGGCATCATGATCCAGAAGAACAACGAGCCCTACGCCGTGCTCCTCTCGTACGACACGTACATGGAGCTCATCGGCGAGAAGAAGAAGAAGTAAGGCTCGACCGACGGCTACACGAGGGGGCGCGGGCGGAGGCTCGCGCCCCCTCGTGTGTTCCGGCGCGGCGCTAGCGCTCGCCGATGAGCCGCTTCAGCTCCGCGATCCGCCGGACGATGGCCTCGCGGTCGAGGTCGCGGAACTTCGCGGGGAGCATCGAGCGGCTCGTGCACTCCATGACGGCCGCGAGCGTCTGGAGCTCGACTTCGAGGGGGTAGGAGGGCGGGATGAAGTCGTCCACGGCGGCCTGGAGGTCCGCTCGCGTGACGGTGTCCGGGGCGCCGCCGTCCCCGCGCGGAGCCGCGGGCTTCGGGCGTCCCTGGCCGGCGTCGGAGGACGAGGCGGCGGTCGCCTGCCCCTCGGCGACGGGGACGGGCTCGGCGCCGTCGCCCGGCGGCGCGGCGGGCCCCCCGGCCGCCTCGGGCGGGGGCGCTTCCATGCCGGTGGCGGCGCGGAACTTGGCGCGCGTCAGCAGCGCCTCCATGTCGGCGCCGGAGAACGTCCGCTCGCCGTCGAGGAGGGCCTCGGGGACCTCGGCCATGTCCACCCGCACCCCCGTCTTCTTCATCATGACGCGGAGGAGCTCCTCGCGCTCCTCGCGCGTGGTGGGGTAGAAGAGGGCGAGGTGCTCCTCGGCGCGGCCCTGCCGCTTGAGGTCGACCGGCATGAGGTCCGGCCGGGCGGTGACGAGGAACCAGATGATCTTGCCGCGGTAGCGCGTGTCGCTCATGGCCTGGGCGATCTGGCCGAAGACGCGGTTGGAGACGCCGCTGTCCCCCTCGCTCTTGCGGTCGCCGAGGGCGGCGTCGGCCTCGTCGATCATCACGGCGACGGGGTTCATCGCGCGGAGCAGCGAGAGGATCTTCTCGAGGTTGCCCTCGGTGACGCCCTGCCACTGGGAGCGGAAGTTCTTCAGCTTCACCATCGGCACGCCGATCTCGCCGGCGAACGTGGTGATGAGGAACGTCTTGCCGGTGCCGACGGGGCCGGAGATGAGGTAGCCCATGGGCATGACGTCCGGGCGGCCTTGCTGGATGGCCTCGGCGGCGGCGCGGAGGTGCGCCTTCGCCTCGGCGTGGCCCGCCACCATGTCGAGGTTGTAATCGGTCTCGACGAACTCCAGCAGCCCGTAGGCCTCGGCCTCGATGAGCTCCTTCTTCTTCTCGGTGAGCTGGTCGAAGGTGAGGCGGACGCGGTTCTCGACGACGTCGGCGAGGATGGTGCGGAGCTGGACGTAGCCGAGGCCGGCGGTGTTCTGTGCGAGCACGCGGGGGGCGACGTCGGAGTGGGCCTCGAAGACCGGCCGGCGGTCCGCCTGGTCGAGGAACCAGTCGATGTAGGCGGCGCGGGCGTCGGTGCCGGGCATCTCGACCTCGAGCTCGGCGTTGTACGGGCTCTGGATGAACTGGCGGTTGAGGTCGGTCAGGTTCTCCGTGATGAGGACGAGCGAGAAGTCGCTCTCGAGGAGGAACGCGTCGTGGCTCCACTTCTGGAGGTAGACCAGCGCGCCGCGGTCCTCGGCCGAGTACTGGCTCGCCTCGGCCATGGGCACGACGGTCTCGGCGTAGTCCACGACGACGGCGACGCGCTTGCCGTCGCCGAGGCGGAGGCGGACGTAGTTGTCGAGGAGGGCGAAGACGCGGACGGGGTCCTTCGGGAGCTTCTTCGCGTAGTCGGTCCCGAAGATGGTGTCGTAGCCGGAGAGGGCGCGGTTGAAGTCGGCCTTCGAGGCCTGGTCCACGAAGTGGATGCCGTCGGAGCGGTCGTAGAACAGGACGACGTCGCGGCCGGCGAAGAGGTCGTCGGCGAGGAAGCGGCGGAGCGGGAGGTAGTCCGGGCGGCCGTCGTCGTCGCGGGTGGGGACGAGGTCGCGGACGTTGCCGTGGAGGATGAACTGGTTGAGCGTCTTCGTGAAGTACTTCCGCGCGAGCTGCCTCGCCCAGGCGGGGTAGTGGCCGATGAGGGCGTCGAGGTCGGTCTGGGGCATGTCGGCGTGGGGCATCGGGGTCGGGAGCAGAAGGTACGGACGGGGGTACGAGGGCGCGGCGGCGGCGTTACGTTTCCGGCGCTCCCTCCCCCTCGCCCGTCACCCCCTCACCCGCATGTTCGACTGGCTCAGCGACCCCCAGGCCTGGGCGGCCCTCGCCACGCTCACCGCGCTCGAGATCGTCCTCGGCATCGACAACATCATCTTCATCTCGATCCTGACGGGGCGCCTCCCGCACGACCAGCAGGCGCGCGGGCGCACGCTCGGCCTCGCCCTCGCGATGGGGATGCGCATCCTCCTGCTCCTCTCGCTCACGTGGGTGATGGGGCTGACCGAGGTGCTCTTCGAGATCCCGTTCCTCTCGGGGCTCGAGGGGCTCGGCGAGACGGCGCGCGGCCACGGCCCCGCCCCCGCCGACGGGCCTGCCGCCATCACCGGGCGCGACATCATCCTGCTGCTCGGGGGCCTCTTCCTCATCGGGAAGTCCACGCACGAGATCCACGCCAAGCTCGAGGGCGACGCCCACCACGCGGCCGAGAAGGCGAAGACGGTCTCGTTCGCGAGCGTGCTCATCCAGATCGCCCTCCTCGACCTCGTGTTCTCGCTCGACTCCGTGATCACGGCCGTCGGCATGGCCGACGAGATCGTGGTCATGGTCATCGCCGTGATCATCGCCGTCGGCGTGATGATGATCTTCGCGACGCCGATCTCGAACTTCGTCCACCGCCACCCGACGGTGAAGATGCTGGCGCTGGCGTTCCTCATCCTGATCGGGGTCACGCTCGTGGCCGAGGGGCTGAACCAGCACATCTCGAAGGGCTACATCTACAGCGCGATGACGTTCTCGCTGCTCGTCGAGATGCTGAACATCCGGGCGAAGCGGAACCAGCGGCCGGTGGAGTTGCGCGAGCCCTACGCCGCGGCCGAGGCGGGCGCGGGCGTGCCCGCGCCAGGGACGATCCACCGGCCCGCCCCCTGAGCTGCCCCGAGGTGGGATGGATGTTCGGGGTTCCGTGTTGCGTGTTCCTCCTCTCCTGGCACGCAATACGCAACACGCACTACGTTCCAGGCATGTGACCCCGCCTAACCCGCCTGCGGCTTACCCCACGAAAGCACCCGCACCCCCATGATGCCGTCCCCCCGCCTGCTCGCCCTCGCCGCCGCGTTCGTTGCGGCCGTGGGGTGCCAGGCCCAGCAGACGCCGCCCCCCCAGAGCGCCTTCGCCGACTCGCAGGAGACGGCGCGCGGCCTCCGCGGCCCTTACACCGAGGGGCCCGCGTCGGAGGACGGCACGGGCCGGTACTACATGGGCCGCGAGATCGCCCGCGTGATGGACCACCGCGGGGCCGCGTGGCTCGAGCGGCCCGAGCGCGAGCGCACCGAGCGCCCCGCCCGCGTCGTCGAGAACCTCGACCTCCGGCCCACCGACGTCGTGGCCGACATCGGGGCGGGGACGGGGTACTTCACGTTCCGCATCGCCCCGCTCGTCCCGCGCGGCCGCGTGCTCGCGGTGGACATCCAGCCCGAGATGCTCGCCATCATCCAGCGGCGCGCCGAGGCCGAGGGGGCACGTAACGTCGAGGCGGTCCGGGGCACGATCACCGACCCGAACCTGCCGCCTGCCAGCGTCGACGTCACGCTCATCGTGGACTCGTACCACGAGTTCTCGCACCCGCGCGAGATGGCCGAGGCGATCTTCGAGGCCACGCGCCCCGGCGGCCGCCTCGTCCTCGTCGAGTATCGGGCCGAGGACCCCGGGGTGCCCATCCGCCCGCTCCACAAGATGAGCGAGGCGCAGGCGCGCCGCGAGCTCGAGGCCGTCGGCTTCCGGTTCGTCGAGAACCGGGGCTTCCTCCCGCAGCAGCACTTCCTCGTGTTCGAGCGCCCGCGGTGAGGAGGGGCGATGAGCGGCCGGCGATTGGCGATTGGAAGTGGGCCACCCCGCCAATCGCCAATCGCCCTTCACCAATCGCACGCCGTCAGGCGACGGTCACCTCGTCGTTGAGGTAGACGTCCTGGATCACGTTGAGGAGCTCGACGCCCTCGGCCATCGGGCGCTGGAACGCCTTCCGCCCGGAGATCAGGCCCATCCCCCCCGCGCGCTTGTTGATCACGGCCGTGCGCGCCGCCTGCGCGAAGTCGTTCGACCCCGAGGCGCCGCCGGAGTTGATGAGGCCGGTCCGGCCCATGTACCCGTTGGCCACCTGGTAGCGCGTGAGGTCTATCGGGTGGTCGCTCGTGAGCTCGGAGTAGATCCGCTCGTCGAGCTTGCCGTAGGACGAGCTCCCCGTGTTGAGCGCCTTGTAGCCGCCGTTGTTCTCGGGCTGCTTCTGCTTGAGGATGTCGGCCTCGATGGTGGCGCCGAGGTGGTTGGCCTGCCCCGTGAGGTCGGCGCTCGTCTCGTAGTTCGTGCCGTTGACCTTGAACCCGCTGTTGCGGAGGTAGCACCAGAGGATCGTCGCCATGCCGAGCTCGTGCGCCATCGCGAACGCCTCCGAGACCTCCTGGAGCTGCCGCGTGGACTGCTCGCTCCCGAAGTAGACCGTCGCGCCGACGGCGACGCACCCCATGTCGAACGCCTCCTCGACGCGGGCGAACATCACCTGGTCGAAGGCGTTGGGGAAGGTGAGGAGCTCGTTGTGGTTGATCTTGAGGATGAACGGGATCTTGTGGGCGTACCGGCGCGCCACGGCCCCGAGCACGCCGTACGTCGTGGCGACGGCGTTGCACCCGCCCTCGATAGCGAGCTCGACGATGTTGGCCGGGTCGAAGTAGGCCGGGTTCTTGGCGAACGAGGCGCCGGCGGAGTGCTCGATGCCCTGGTCGACGGGGAGGATCGAGAGGTAGCCGGTGCCGCCGAGGCGGCCGTGGTCGAAGAGCGTCTGGAGCGCGCGGAGGACGGGCGTCGGGCGGTCGGAGTCCTTCCACACGCGGTCCACGAAGTCGGGGCCGGGGAGGTGGAGGCGCTCCTTGGGGATCTTCGGGTTCGAGAAGCCGAGGAGGCTCTCGGCCTCGTCGCCGAGGAGCGCTTCGAGGCGGGAGACGGTGACTTCTGCCATCGGAGGAGTCGGATGGGGTTCGGGGAAGGGGAGACGGGAATATAGGTGCCGGCGCGTATAGTTTCGCCGGATTCGGGCCGCACGCGCACGCCGCTCCGGGACCTCACCCGAGGCGGAGCGTGCTGACCTCCGGCGGGATCGTCTCGGGCGCGTCGAGGAGCGCCGGGAGGGCCTGTGCGAGGAGCGGCGCGGTGAGGAGGCCCTTCGCGCCTAGGCCGGTGAACACCCACGCCGCCGGCCGTCCGGGGAGCGGGCCGAGGAGGGGCAGCCGCGTGCCCGGCACCGTCACCCGCACGCCCGCCTGCGCGTCGAGGACGGGTGTCATCGAGAGGGGAGGGAGGAGGCGGGCGGCCTTCGCCCGGAGGGCCTCGCTCTGCGCGGGGTCCGGCGCGAGCGAGGCGAAGTCGTGCTCGAACGTGGCGCCGACGACGAGGCCGTCCGCCTCGGGCACGACGTAGACGGAGCCGGAGATCGCCGGGAGGCCGTCCAGATCGGGAGGCCGCCGGAGCCGGATCGTCTGGCCCTTGACGCGGTGGAGGGGGAGCTCGGCGAGGGCGGAGAAGCGGCGGAAGCCGTCGCCGAGGGCGAGGAGGAGGTGGCGGGTGCGGATGCGCTCTCCGTGATCCGTTATTGCAATACAGCCGTCGCCGTCGGTCTCCCACCCTGCGAGGCCAGTACCGACGCGCACCGTCGCCCCCCGCACCTCGGCGGCTGCGAGGAGCGCCCGCACCAGCGCGGGGAGCGCGAGGTGCCCGCCGCCTGCGATCCACAGGGCGCCGTGCGGCGCCGCCACGTCGGGCCAGCGCTCACAGGCAGCCCCCGGCGGCAGCCACTCCGCCGCGCCGCGGTGCGTCTCGGCGGCCGCGACGAACGCCCCGGCCTGGGCAAGATCGGCGGCGGGGCGGAGGACGCCGGTGCGGCGGAATAGGGCAGAGGCGCCGGCGGCGTGGAGGAGGGCGTCGAGGGTGGTGAGGGCTTCCGTGTGGCGCCACGCCGGCCGCGCCTTCCGCCCCATGAGCGGGTTGACGAGGCCGGCCGCCGCGCCCGAGGCGCCGGCGGCGGGGGCGTGCCGCTCCAGCACGAGCACCGCGCGCGTCCGGCTGAGGTGGAAGGCGGCGCAGGCGCCGGCCAGCCCCGCCCCGGCGATGACGACGTCGTAGCGCAAGGGGGTGGGGGCGGCGGTATACTGGAAGGCGACAGCGAGCCCCAAGCATACGCCCGTGCGCCTGCACCTCTGTCTCCTCGCCGCGCTCGCCCTCGCGGCCTGCACGCCGAACTCAGCCGACGGGCAGACCGGCCCGGTCGAGGCCGACACGACGCGCTTCGAGGGGGTGCCTCCCGGCGAGGCCGTCGTCGCCGAGCGGCTGCCGATCACGGACGCCGTGCTCGCCGAGGATCCGCCGGGCCGTGCTCTCCTCCGCGACTACGCCCGCCGCGCGCTCTTCCCGCAGACGATCCGGACGGCCGCGCACCTCGAAGAGGTCTTCGCCCTCCGCGACTCCGTCATCGCCCACCTCGACCCGCGCGTCGAGGACTACTTCGTCGAGGAGGACTACGCGCTCGTAGAGCGCTTCTTCGCGGAGGCGGAGGCCGTGGGGCTGGAGCCGCTCACGGCCGAGGGGTTCGTCCTCGGCGTAGGCCCCGGCGTGCTGCTGCCGGAGCGGGTCGAGGCCCTCGGCGCGCCGGACTTCCAGCTGTTCATGGCGTTCCGGGCGGCCCACGCGCGCTCGCTGAGCGGCGAGTACCCGTACGCCGACATGGAGCCGCTGCGGCAGGCGGTCCTCCTCGGCGAGCGGCTCGTGTACGAGCACCCCGAGAGCCCCCACGCCGCGGCCGTCCGCGACGACTTCGAGGGGGCGCTGCTGACGTTCATGAGCCTGCACCGGCACGACGGCGAGTGGTTCGTCGGCCCGGCCACCACCGAGTTCTACCCGTGGGCGTCCACGGACGAGGCGCACCGCCGGTTCGCGGCCGAGGACACCGGCTCGCGGTTCCACCCCGCCGTGGCGGCGCTGCTGGCGAACCCCTCCGAGGCCGGCGGCGAGGCCCTCGACGCCGTCGTCTTCGCCACCGGCTCCGATGCGTACATGCGCCAGCACGTCCTCGACGCCCTCGCCGAGGGCATCGACGCGCTCGACGTGCTCCCGCTCGACGCGGGGTGGACGTACTACGGCGCGGTCTACCGCTACTTCCCCGCCGGCGACGCGCGGGCGGCGCAGGCGGTCGAGGCGGCCCGCGCGAAGGGGCTGGAGGCCGAGGTGCAGACGATCCCCCTCCCGTTCCCGTACGAGGAGTAGCCGATGGCGCGCGAGGTCGAGGTCGCCGTCGTCGGCGCGGGGCTGATCGGGCTGGGGATCGCGTGGCGGCTCGCGCAGGCGGGGCGGCGCGTGGCCGTCTTCGAGCGCGACGAGGCCGGGCGCGGGGCGTCGTGGGCGGCGGGGGGGATGCTCGCGCCGGCCGCCGAGATCGGGTTCGAGGAGCCCGATCTCTACCGGCTCATGCTGGAGAGCCGCCGCCGCTGGCCCGCCTTCGCCGCCGAGCTGGAGCGGGCGAGCGGCCGGCCCGTCGGCTACGACGCGACCGGCACCCTCGTCGTCGCCACCGACCGCGACGAGGTGGAGGCGCTCCGGCGGGTGTTCCGGTTCCAGCAGGAGGAGGGCGCGGCGGTCGAGTGGCTCGCCGGGTTCGACGCCGCCGCGCGCGAGCCGCTCCTCTCGCCGCGCCTCCCCGCCGCCGTCTTCGCGCCCGACGACCACCAGGTGGACAACCGGGCGCTCGCGGAGGCCCTCGTCGCCGTCGTGCGCGAGGCCGCCACGCTCCGCGAGCACGCGCCCGTCCGCGCCGTCGTGCCCGACGCTGAGGCGCCGGGGGTGGTGCTGGAGGACGGGGAGCGGGTGACGGCGCGCGCCGTCGTCCTCGCCGCGGGGGCGTGGGTGCGCGACGTCGAGGGGCTGGCGCCGAGGCCGCCGGTGCGGCCCGTCAAGGGGCAGATGCTCGGGCTGCGGATGGAGGGGCCGCTCGTGCTCCGCCACGTCGTCCGCGGCCCGCGCGCCTACCTCGTCCCGAAGCCCGACGGCCGCCTCGTCGTCGGGGCGACGAGCGAGGAGCGGGGGTTCGACGCCTCGGTGACGGGGGGCGGGGTGTACCGGATCCTCGAAGGGGCCGTCGAGGTGGTGCCGGCCGTCGAGGAGCTGGCGTTCGAGGCGGCGTGGGCCGGCTTCCGCCCCGCCGCCCGCGACGGCAACCCGATCCTCGGCCGCGCCGCCCCCGGCGTCTTCCTCGCCGCCGGCCACTACCGCCACGGCGTCCTCCTCACCCCCGTCACCGCCGACGAGGTGGCCCGCGAGGTCGAGGCGTCCCTGGGCGGCTCGGGGGAAACCTCGCCGTGGCTGGCCCCGTTCTCGCCCGGCCGATTCAACGACCGAGTCAGCGAGGGCTGAGGCATGATGACTTCCACCGAACAGACGGCGCGGCGCGGCGTGCCGATGGCGATCCGGGTCAACGGCGAGCCGCGCGAGGCGCCCGCCGGCACGACCGTCGAGGGCCTCCTCCGGCACCTCGGACGCGACCCCGGGATGCCCGGCGTCGCCGTCGCCGTCAACGACGCCGTCGTCCGCCGCGCCGAGTGGGCGCGCGCCACGGTGCAGGACGGCGACCGCGTCGAGATCGTCACCGCCTCGCAGGGCGGGTAGCGCAGGGGACAGATGACAGGGGACAGGGGACAGATGCCGAACGGCAGGATGCGTGCGTCTGGTGGTGAGACGGGCGTCGCCTCTCCTGCCCCCTGCCCCCTGCCTCCTGACCCCTGGACCATAGCGGGCCTCACGCTCGGCTCGCGCGTGCTGCTGGGCACGAGCCGGTACCCTAGCCTCCAGGTGCTCCTCGACAGCCTCGACGCCTCCGGCGCCGAGCTCGTCACCGTGGCCGTCCGCCGCGTGGACCTCGGCGACGTGGGGGAGGAGGAGAGCCTGCTCGGCGCGCTGCGGGGCCGGGGCGTCCACCTCCTCCCGAACACGGCCGGGTGCTACACCGCCCGCGAGGCCGTGCTCACGGCGCAGCTCGCCCGCGAGGCGCTCGAGACCGACCTCGTCAAGCTCGAGGTCATCGGCGACGACGAGACGCTCTACCCCGACGCCGTCGAGCTCCTCCGCGCCGCCGGCGAGCTCGTCGCCGACGGGTTCCAGGTCCTCGCCTACTGCGGCGACGACCCCGTGACGGCGAAGCGGCTGGCCGACCTCGGCTGCGCCGCCGTGATGCCGCTCGCCGCCCCCATCGGCAGCGGGATGGGGCTCGTCAACCCCTACGCCCTCCGCCTCATCCGCGAGACGCTCCCCGACGTCCCCCTCGTCGTCGACGCCGGGCTCGGCACCGCCTCCGACGCCGCGCGCGCGATGGAGCTCGGCTACGACGGCGTCCTCCTCAACACGGCCGTCGCCGGGGCCGAGCACCCGGCCCTCATGGCCGCGGCCGTCCGCCACGCCGTCGAGGCCGGGCGGCTGGCGTTCCGGGCCGGGCGCATCCCGCGCCGCCTCTACGCCCGCGCCTCCACCCCGAGCACGGGGATGGTGGAGGTGGACCGGCATCGATAAACGCGCGCGTGAGGGTCCTCAGTTGACGGGGGGGCGCCGTTTCTGTATCGTTCTGTCGTTGCGGGACTACCGAAACGAGCCATGAGTGCAGCATTGCGCATGCCGGTCGCGGAGCGGCCCAGCGCCAGCAGCGCGAGGGACGAGACGATCCTCCCGCGACTCCTCCTCATCGCCGACGGCTTCGTGTCGGGCCGGGCGGGGCTGGCGGCCGAGGCCGTCCGCGAGCGCGTCGCGACGCTCGTCGCGGCGGGCGTGCGCGCGGTGCAGCTCCGCGACCACGCAGCCGAGCCCGAGGTGTACGCCACGGCGGCGGCGGCGCTGGCCGTGCACCTCCGCACCCTCCACCCCGACGTCGTCCTCGTCGTCAACGGGCGTCCGGACGTGGCGCGGGCGCTCGGCGCCGTGCTCCACGTCGGCCGCCGGGGGCCGTCGGTCGAGCAGGCCCGCCGCCTCCTCGGCGACGACGCCCTCCTCAGCTACTCCGCCCACTCCCCGAGCGACGCCCGCCGCGCGGCCGACGCCGGCGCCGACGTCCTCCTCGTCTCCCCGCTCTTCCGCACCGTCAGCCACCCGGGCGTGGAGCCCGGCGAGCTCCACCTCCTCCGGCGGACCTGCGACGCCCTCGCGGGCGTCGTGCCGCAGCCGTTCGTCTACGCGCTCGGCGGCATCACGCCCGGGCACGTCGCCGACTGCCTCCAGGCCGGCGCCCACGGCGTCGCCGTGCTCTCCGGGCTCCTCGACGCGGCCGACCCCGAGGAGGCCGCGCGGGCCTACCTCGGCGCCTTCCGCTGATGCCGCCGCCGCCCGCCGCCCGCCCGTCACCCGTCCCGACCGCCCTCACCATCGCCGGCAGCGACTCCGGCGGCGGGGCCGGCCTCCAGGCCGACCTCAAGGCGTTCCAGGCCAACGGCGTCTTCGGCCTCTCCGTCGTCACCGCCGTCACCGCGCAGAACACCCGCGAGGTCACGGCCGCGTTCGACCTCCCGCCCGAGATGGTGACGGCCCAGCTCGACGCCGTGGCCGGGGACATCCCCATCGGCGCGGTCAAGACGGGGATGCTCTCGTCGGCCGCGATCATCGAGGCGGTGGCCGACGGGCTCGCGCGGCACGGCCTCGGGCCGGTGGTCGTGGACCCCGTGATGATCTCCAAGAGCGGCTACGCGCTGCTCGCCCCCGACGCCGTCGAGGCGCTGAGGCGGCGGGTGCTCCCGCTCGCACGCGTCGTCACGCCCAACGCGCACGAGGCCGAGGCCCTCGCCGGCTTCCCCGTGCGCACGCGCGCCGACGCCCGCCGCGCCGCCGAGGCCATCCTGGCGCTGGGGCCGCAGGCCGTCCTCGTCAAGGGCGGCCACCTCGAAGGCGAGGCCGACGCCGTGGACGTGCTCGTCGACGAGGCCGGGGAGCGGGTCTTCCGCGCCGAGCGCATCGCGACGCCGCACACGCACGGGACGGGCTGCACGCTCGCCAGCGCCATCGCCGCCAACCTCGCGAAGGGGTACGTGCTGCCGGCGGCGGTGGACCGGGCGAAGCGGTACCTCACCGAGGCCATCCGCCACGGGCTCCCCCTCGGCGGGGGCCACGGCCCCACCCACCACTTCTGGTTCCTCCGCGGCGACGAGGCCGTGCCCGAACCGGCCGCGCGGTAGCCGATTCTTCACTTGGGTGCCCTCGGAGCGGCCCCGTATCTTGAGGGCTCTCGCGCGGTCGGCCGCGCGGCTCGTGCCCGTAGCTCAGCCGGATAGAGCGTCTGACTACGGATTAGCCCGCGAAAAGCGAAAAGGGGCGCGAAATCAGCCGTATTGGCGCGGTTTCAGGGGTTCTCGCTACGGCACCGGGATTGCCGATAG
>DATGQT010000066.1:0-9748 GCA_035304085.1 Rubricoccaceae bacterium | reverse complement strand
TCACGGCCACCGGGATCGAGGTCGAGATCGTCAGCCCCGCCCGGAGGCCGAGGTAGGCGTTGGCCGCCCCGAACAGGATCCCGAACGCGATCCCCGCCGCGACCGCCTTGAGCGTCCACTCCGCCGGCGACGCCGTGGGCGAGACGTACGGCGCCGGGATCGGCCCTTCGGAGGGGGGGCCACCCACGTCGCCGGCAGTCATGAGGGAGTCGGTGTCGCGGAGGGGCGGGCGGTCGTCGGGCACGGCGCGGGGGCGGGGTGAGCGGCGAGGCGGGAGCCCGAAGGTACCACACGCCCCCGAAGGGCCGCCGCCCCCGGACGGCCGCGGACTCACAGCGTGAACGTCTCGCCCTGCGCGGGAATGCGCACGTCGCCGTAGCCCTGCCCGTTCATCGCGTCGCGGAGGGCCACCTGCCGCTCCTCGTCGCCGTGGACGAGGAAGACCGTCTTCAGCCGCTCCCGGTCCAGCTTCCCGACGAAGTCGAGGATGCCCGGCTCGTCGGCGTGGGCGGAGAAGTAGCTGAGCACGGCGACCTCGGCGCGGAGGCGGTGCGGCTGCCCGAAGATGTTGATCTCGGCGCGCTGCTCCACGATCCGCCGCCCCAGCGTGTGCTCGGCCATGAAGCCGACGACGACGACGGTGTTCTTCGGGTCCTCGACGTTGTTGCGGAGGTGGTGGAGGATGCGCCCGGCCTCGGCCATCCCGCTCGCCGAGATGATCACCATCGGGACGTGCATCCCGTTGAGGGCCTTCGAGCGGCTCGCCTCGCGGACGTACTCCAGCCGCTCGAACCCGAACGGGTTGTCGTCGGTGAGCATGTAGTCGAGGAGGTCGCGGTCGTAGCACTCGGGGTGGTTGCGGAATACGCCCGTGACGTCGACGGCGAGCGGGCTGTCCACGAAGACGGGGATGTCGGGGACGCGGCTCTCGTTGGTGAGCTGGTCGAGCGCGTAGACGAGCTCCTGCGTCCGCCCCACGGCGAAGGCGGGGACGATGACCTTCCCGCCGCGGGCGGCCGTCCGCCCGATGACCTCGGACAGCCGGTCCTTCGCCTGCCCCGCCGGCTCGTGCGTCTTCCCGCCGTAAGTGGACTCGCAGAGCAGCCAGTCGCAGTCGAGCATGGGCTCCGGGTCGCGGAGGATGGGCCGGCCGGGATTCCCGATGTCGCCCGTGAAGCCGAGCCGCTTCTCGCGCCCGCCTTCCTCGACGGTCAGCGTGACGGTGGCCGCGCCGAGGATGTGCCCGGCGTCGCGGAAGCGCGCCTCGACGCCCTCGACCGGCGTGAAGCCGTAGTCGTAGGGCACCGTGACGAAGTGCTCCATGACGCCCTCGGCGTCGGCGAGGTCGTAGAGCGGCTCGACGGCCGGCTCGCCCCGCTTGCGGATCCTCCGGTTGTAGAAGTCGGCGTCCTTCTCCTGGATGTAAGCGCTGTCGCGGAGCATGAGCGCGCAGAGGTCGCGCGTGGCGTGCGTGGCGTAGACGGTGCCGCGGAAGCCCTCGCGGTAGAGCCGCGGCAGGAGGCCGGAGTGGTCGATGTGGGCGTGGGAGAGGACGACGGCCTCCAGCGCAGCGGGCTCGGCGACGAACGAGCGGTTGCGCGCGTTGGCTTCCTCGCGGTGACCCTGGAACAGCCCGCAGTCGAGGAGGAGCTGCTTGCCGGCGGCCGGGCCGTGCTCGAAGGTGACGAGGTGCTGTGAGCCGGTGACGGTGCGGGCGGCGCCCCAGAACGTGAGCTTCATCAGGGAGGGGTGGGTGACGCAGAAGGTTGGGTGAGGGGAGCGCGCAACATACCGAAGTCACCCTGGGCCTGCCCTCTTCCTCCCAACATGTCATCCTGAGCGAAGGATCTAATCCCGGTACGACGGAGGATCCATGAGACCACCGGCTCACCGGCCGTAGATCCTTCCCCGCTTTCGCGGGGGCCGCTGACGCTCCTCAGGATGACAAGGACTAGGGGAGTAGCCAACCTCCCTCGCTCACCCGCCGCGGACGCGCCGGGCGAGGCGGGCCGCCCGCGCCGCGTCGTCCTCCGCTTTGTCTGCCTCGGGCTCCTCCAAGGCGAGGGGCGGCACCCCGCCGCCCTCGGGCAGCTCCTGTCCGGTCCTCGGGAGCGCCCGCCGCGCCTCCCGCTCCAGCTCGTAGGCCTCACTCGTCACGATGGCCTCCAGGTTTTCGACGCGCTGCGTGAGCCGCTTCCGATCGGCCTCCAACTGAGCCACCTGCTTCTTCAGCGCCTCCAGCGTCTCCCCACCGTGCGCCTTCACCCACTCGGTGCCGGCCTGTGAACCACTCTGGACGATCCGCGTGGCGGCCCACGCGAGGATGGCGATGATGGCGACGATGAACGGCCACATGGCTAAGGGGCGATGGGCGATGAGCGATAGGCGAATGGTAAGGCACGAACCTTACCCATCGCCAATCGCTCAGTCTACCCAGAGTGTCTTGACGTTGACGAACTCGCGGATACCCTCGGGCCCCAGCTCGCGGCCGTACCCGCTCGCCTTGACGCCGCCGAAGGGGAGGTTCGGGTGGCTCCGCACCATCGCGTTGACGAAGGCGGCGCCGCACTCGAGCCGCCGCGCCAGCACCTCTCCCCGCGCCACGTCGCGCGTCCACACCGCGCCGCCGAGGCCGAACGGCGAGGCGTTCGCCAGCCGCACCGCCTCGTCGGCGTCCGCGGCCACGACGATCGAGGCGACGGGGCCGAAGATCTCCTCGTCGAAGGCGACGGAGCCCTCGGCCACGTCGGCGAGGACGGTGGGGGGGTAGAAGAAGCCCTCGCTCTCGGGGATCCGGCCGCCGCAGAGGAGCCGGGCACCGTCCTCGACCGCCCGCTGCACCTGGTCGTGGACCTCGTCGCGGAGGTCGGCCCGCGCGAGGGGGCCGACCTCGGTGGCCTCGTCCATCGGGTCGCCCACCCGGAGGCCCTCCATCGCGCGGACGAACCGCTCGGTGAACGCCTCGGCCACGGGCCGCTCGACGATGAACCGCTTGGCGGCGATGCAGCTCTCGCCGTTGTTCTGCACGCGCGCCTTCACCCCCACCTCGACGGCCCGGTCGAGGTCGGCGTCGGCCAGGACGATGAAGGCGTCGGAGCCGCCGAGCTCGAGGACCGTCTTCTTCAGCACGTCGCCGGCCGTCCTCGCCACGGCGCGGCCGGCGCCCTCCGAGCCGGTGAGCGTGGCGGCCTTCACGCGCGGGTCGCGGAGGACGCCGTCCACCGCGTCCGTCTCGACGGGGAGGTGCTGGAAGACGCCCTCCTCGAAGCCGGCCTCGCGGAAGAGCTCTTCCAGCGCCTCGCCGCAGCCGAGCACGTTCTTGGCGTGCTTGAGGAGGCCGACGTTCCCCGCCATCACGGCCGGGGCGGCGAAGCGGAAGACCTGCCAGTACGGGAAGTTCCACGGCATCACGGCCAGCACCGGCCCGAGTGGCTCGTAGGCGACGAGGCTCCTTCCGGCTTCGCTCTCGCGCGGCGCGTCGGCGAGGAAGCGGGCGGCGTGGTCGGCGTAGTAGCGGCACACCCAGGCGCACTTCTCCGCCTCGGCGACGGCCTGCGTGATCGGCTTGCCCATCTCGCGCGTCATCCGCTCGGCGTGCCGGCGGCCGTCGCGCTCCAGGAGGTCGGCCACCCGGCGCAGCTTCTCGGCGCGCTCCTCGAACGAGGTCCGCCGGTGGCGCGCGAAGGCGTCGGCGGCGCGGGCGAGGGCGGCCTCGATGCCGGCGGCGTCGAGGAGGGTGTAGGTCTCCAGCGCCGCGCCGGTGGCGGGGTTGACGGTGGTGTAGGTGGACATCGCGGAGAGGGGAAGGGGACGGGGAGGATGGAGGAGGTGGGAAGGATGGAGGGGGTGGAGAAATAACGTCTTCCCCCTCCCCTTCCGAGGGGAGGGGGTCAGGGGGAGGGGTGCTGCCGGGCTCGCGCTGGTTCGGGGCACCCCCCTCCCCCATCCTCCCCGCGACGCAGGGGAGGGAGAAGGCTTCTACGTTGCTCCATCCCCCGCGCTTTGCACAAGGCGAGTGAAAAAGGGGCTTGCACCCGAGGGGCGGTTGCAAGGACGGGGCGGGAGCGGGACATTCCCTCCGTGTGCAGGGCGTTGCGGCCGAGGGGCGACCGCAACGCGGAGGCCCGGCGCGCGTTCATCACCCGACCCCCTCTCGATTTAAGGCCCAGGAGGCAGTGAACGGTTCCCTGAAGCGAGGGCAGCGGCTCGTGCGCTCGTGGCTCGGCGCCCTGCGCCGGCCCTTCGAGCGCCCCCCCGAGGCCGGCCGCGCGCCGCAGCCGCGCGCCCGCGAGGAGGTCACCCCCTCCGGCGTCGCCCGCCGCGACATCGAGCGCCTCGTCGGGATGCCCGTCGGCGACCTCGCCCTCTACGAGCACGCCCTCCGCCACCGCTCCATCTTCCGCGGCACCGTCACCTCCGGCACCGAGAGCAACGAGCGCCTCGAGTTCCTCGGCGACGCCGTCCTCGGCGCCGCCGTCGCCGAGCGGCTCTACACCGAGTTCCCCGACCGCGACGAGGGGTTCCTCACGCGCATGCGCGCCAACCTCGTCAACGGCCAGGCCCTCGCCGACTACGCCCGCGCCATCGAGCTCGGCCCGCTCATCCTCATGAGCGAGAACATGGCCACGAGCGACGGGCGCGAGAACCAGACCATCCTCGCCGACGCCTTCGAGGCCGTCGTCGGGGCCATCTACCTCGACCTCGGCTTCGCCGCCGCCCGCCGGTTCGTCTTCGACCTCATCGACCGGCTCGTGGACCTCCCCAGCCTCTCCGAGCAGCGGAGCAACTACAAGAGCCTGCTGCTGGAGTACGTCCAGGCGCGCGGGTGGCCGCAGCCGACCTACGACGTGGTCATCGAGGAGGGGCCGAGCCACGACCGCCGCTTCACCATCGACGTGTTCGTGGACGGCGCGGCGCGCGGGCGGGGCACGGCGCGCTCGAAGAAGCAGGCCGAGCAGGCCGCCGCGCGCGAGGCGCTCGACGCCCTCCGCCGCCTCGAGGAGGCCTCCGCCGACGCCCCCCGCGCCACCGCCGGCGCCGCCCGCTGACGCCTTCCAGGGAAAGGGAGAATGGGAGAAAGGGGGAACGTAGGAGCGTCTCCGGTACTTGCAGCCACCCTCTCCTCGCCCTGTGGAAGGGATGGAGAGGATGGAACGTGTGGAGGGCGACCCCAACCTCCAACTTCAAACTTCTAACCTCCAACTTCAAACTTCCCCGTGGACCCCCGCCACCCCGACCGCTTCGCCGAGCGCCACCTCGGCCCCGACGCCGCCGAGACCGCCGCCATGCTGGAGGCGCTCGGCTTCCTCCGGGAATCTGACGATTTCGACGACCTCGACGCCTTCACCGACGCCGTCGTCCCCGACGCCATCCGGTTCGAGGGCGCGCTCGACCTGCCCCCGGCCCTCTCCGAGCGCGGGCTGCTCGACCGCGCCCGCCAGCTCGCCGACCGCAACCGGGTCTACCGGTCGTACATCGGGATGGGGTACTACGGCACCGTCACGCCGCCGGTGATCCAGCGGAACGTGCTCGAGAATCCGGGCTGGTACACGCAGTACACCCCCTACCAGGCCGAGATCGCGCAGGGCCGCCTCGAAGCGCTCCTCACCTTCCAGACGGCCGTCGCCGACCTCACGGGCCTCCCCATCGCCAACGCCTCGCTGCTGGACGAGGCCACGGCGGCGGCCGAGGCGATGACGCTCTTCGGCGCCGTCCAGCGCGGCGCCCGCGACCGCTTCTTCGTGGACGCCCGCTGCCACCCGCAGACCCTCGCCGTCGTGCGCCAGCGTGCCGTGCCGCAGGGCATCACCGTCGAGGTGGGCGACTGGGACGGCTTCGCGCCGACGGAGGCGCACATCGGCGCGCTCGTGCAGTACCCGACGACCGACGGCGAGGTGTGCGACTACCGCGCCCTCGCGGACCGGCTCCACGCCGTCGGCGCCTACCTCGCCGTGGCGACGGACCTGCTGGCGCTCACGCTGATCGAGGCGCCCGGCCACTGGGGCGCCGACGTGGCGCTCGGCTCCTCCCAGCGCTTCGGCGTGCCGATGGGCTACGGCGGCCCCCACGCCGCCTTCTTCGCGGCGAAGGACGAGTTCAAGCGGCTCATGCCGGGCCGCATCATCGGCGTCTCGAAGGACGCCCACGGCGACGTGGCCCTCCGCATGGCGCTCCAGACGCGCGAGCAGCACATCCGCCGCGAGAAGGCGACCTCGAACATCTGCACGGCGCAGGTGCTCCTGGCCAACATCGCCGGGTTCTACGCCGTCTACCACGGCCCCGAGGGCCTGAAGAAGATCGCCGAGCACGTCCACGGCCTCACGAAGCTGCTCGCCGGCGGGCTGCGCGACCTCGGCCACGAGGTGCTCCACGACCACTTCTTCGACACCCTCCGCGTCCGCCCCGGCGAGGGCTTCACGGCCGGCGACCTCGTAGACCGCGCGGCCGACCAGTTCCAGATCAACCTCCGCCGCTACGACGACGGCACCGTCGGCGTCGCCCTCGACGAGACCGTGCGGCTGGCCGACCTCGACGACCTCCTCGCCGTGTTCGCCGGCACGGCCGCGCCCGGCTTCACCGCCGGCGAGCGCGTGGCCGAGACGAGCGGCGCCTACGAGGGGCCGATGGCCCGCGAGACCGAGTACCTCACGCACCCGGTCTTCCACCAGCACCACGCCGAGCACGAGATGCTCCGCTACCTCAAGCGGCTGGAGAACCGGGACCTCTCGCTCGTCCACTCGATGATCCCCCTCGGCTCGTGCACGATGAAGCTGAACGCGACGGCCGAGATGATGCCGATCACGATGCCGGGCTTCGCGCACCTCCACCCCTTCGCGCCCGCGGACCAGGCCGCCGGCTACCACGAGGCCATGGACGAGCTGCGCGCGTGGCTCGCCGAGATCACCGGCTTCGCCGCCGTGAGCCTCCAGCCCAACAGCGGCGCGCAGGGCGAGTACACCGGCCTCCTCGTCATCCGCGCCTACCACGAGGCCCAGGGCGAGGCGCAGCGGAACGTCTGCCTCATCCCCTCCTCGGCCCACGGCACCAACCCCGCCAGCGCCGTCATGGCCGGGATGGAGGTCGTCGTCGTGAAGGCCAACGAGCGCGGGGAGGTGGACGTGGACGACCTCCGCGCCAAGGCCGAGCAGCACGCCGACCGGCTCGCCGCGCTCATGATCACGTACCCCTCCACCCACGGCGTCTTCGAGCGGACGATCCGCGAGATGGCCGACGTCGTGCACGAGCACGGCGGCCTCGTCTACATGGACGGCGCCAACATGAACGCGCAGGTGGGGCTCACGCGGCCGGCCGACTTCGGGATGGACGTCTGCCACCTCAACCTGCACAAGACGTTCGCCATCCCGCACGGCGGCGGCGGCCCCGGCATGGGCCCCATCGGCGTGGTCGAGAAGCTGGTGCCGTTCCTGCCGGGGCACCCGGTGGTCGAGGGCGTCGGCGGCGAGAGCGCCATCGGGCCGGTGGCGGCGGCGCCCTACGGGAGCGCCCTCGTCCTGCTCATCTCGTGGGCCTACATCGCGATGATGGGGCCGGACGGGCTCCGCCGCGCCAGCCAGTACGCCATCCTCAACGCCAACTACATGGCGAAGCGGCTGGAGGAGCACTACGACGTGCTCTACCGCGGGCCGCAGGGCCACGTCGCCCACGAGTTCATCCTCGACCTCCGGCCGTTCCAGAAGGCCGGCGTCACCGCCGAGGACGTCGCCAAGCGGCTCATCGACTACGGCTTCCACGCGCCGACGCTGAGCTTCCCCGTCGCCGGCACGCTCATGATCGAGCCGACGGAGAGCGAGCCGAAGGCGGAGCTCGACCGGTTCTGCGACGCCATGATCGCCATCCGCGCCGAGATCCAGGAGGTCGAGCTCGGGCTGGCCGACCGCGAGGACAACGTGCTCAAGCACGCCCCCCACACCATCGCCCACGTCACCGCCGACGCGTGGCCGCACGCCTACCCCCGCGAGAAGGCGGCCTTCCCGGCGCCCTGGCTGCGCGAGGGGAAGTTCTGGCCGTACGTCGGGCGGGTGGACAACGCCTTCGGCGACCGGAACCTCGTCTGCGCCTGCCCGCCCATGGAAGCCTACGAGTCGGCGTGACACCTGCAGGGGCGGCCTCGACCGGGCCGCCCTACCGTGTCTCCTCGACCAGCGCGTCGAAGGTGGTGACGAAGGGGGCGCCCAGGGCCTCGGAAAACTCCGTGAGCCAGCGGCGCACGTAGCCTACGTCCACCCCGGGATTCCTCAACAGGACGCCCCGCGCGTCCTCCAGATCGCGGGGCCGCCCGGCGACGACCTTCTGGATGAGGAGGTCCTCGACCGACGCGAAGCGCACCTCGGCCCCGCCCACCTGCACCCGGTTCGTGCGCGTGAGCGCCGTCCGCTCGTAGCCGGGCAGGGAGAACACGAGGTCTACGCGGATGCCGCTCTCCGGCTCCTCGCAGGGCAGCACGAGCGTCTCGGTCACGAAGGGCTCGGGCTCGACGAGGGGGCGGAGGCCGAGCCGTTCCACCACGCCGAGCACGTCGGCGAGGCGCTCGGGGCCCACGCCGAGGGTGAGGTCCACGTCGCGCGTGAGGCGGGGCTCGCCGTAGAGGAGCACGGCCTGCCCGCCGATCACCATGTAGGGGAGGCCGGCGTCGTCGAGCGCGCGGGCGAGCCTAGCGAGGAGCGTCTCGAACATCGAGCCGGTTGAGCACGCGGGCGAGCCGGAGGTCCACGTCGAGCCCGGCGAGCGGGTCGTCGGGCGGCCACACCCCGAGCGCGACGGCCTCCTGGCGGAGCGCCTCGACGATCCGCAGGTTACGCGCGTGGTCCGGTGGGTCGCGGCGTGCGAGCGCGTCGTTCAGGTCCGCGAGGCGGGCGAAGTCGGGGCGCATGGCGCGGTGGAGGGCACACGGGTCCAACGCGACGGGCGGCACCCGGTTCAGGCGGCCCCTCCTCCACGCCGGTCCGCCCCTGCGGCCTCACTCGGCGGGGGCGAACACGGTGCGGAAGGCGCCCAGCGCGGCCGGGTGGTAGATGGTGTGGTGGCGCTCGTCCGGCAGGTGGACGTGGTGCACCGTCAGGCCGGGCGGGCCGTCGGCGCGGAGGGCGGCGGCGAGGCGCTCGGTGACGTCGACGTCGGCCTCGCTGCTCGTGGCGAGGTAGAGCGTCGCCCGGGCGTCGGGGTGGGGGCGCAGGAGGGCCACGGCCTCGGCGGCCAGCCGCCCGTCGTTCCACCACAGGCTGGGGTCTATGGCGACGTAGGTGTCGAAGAGGCCGGGCTCCAGGAGCAGCGTCTCCACGACGAACAGGCCCGCGAGCGACTCCCCGACGAGGGCCGTCTCACCCGTCGTCCGGTACGTCGCCTCGATCACGGGCATCAGCTCGTCGCGGACGAAGGCGCGGAACGCTTCGGAGCCGCCCACGCGCGGGGCGATCTCCCGGTCGCTCTCGACCTCCGTCGGCCCGGTGAGGTCGCGGCGGCGCTCGGTGTTCTCGATGCCGACGAGGAGGAACGGCCGCATCGTCCCGTTGAGCGAGGAGATCTGGACGAGGCCGGCGACGTGGAGGAAGTCCTCGCCGATCCCGCCGTCGGGCATGTAGAGGACGGGGAGGCGGAGGGTGTCGGACTCGGCGTAGGCGGCGGGGGCGTACACGTTGATCCGGCGGGTCTCGCCGAGGACGGCGGAGGGGAGCGTGAACGTCTCGCCGACGACGAGGGGGGCGGGCTCGACCTCCGGCAGGGGCTGGGC
>DATGQT010000065.1:0-10433 GCA_035304085.1 Rubricoccaceae bacterium | reverse complement strand
AGCACCTGGAACTCGTCGTAGAAGCGGACCTGCTTCTTCGTGCACTGCTCGTAGAGCGTGTGGAGGATCATGTGGCCGGTGCGGTCGGCCGCGTAGCAGGCGCGGCGCACCGGCGCCTCGCCGTAGTTGCGGGTGTGCCCGCCGAACCGGCGCTGCGCGATCTTCCCCTCCTTGGTGCGGGAGAAGGGGACGCCGTAGTGCTCGAGCTCGATGATGGTGCGCGGGGCGTCGCGGCACATCGTCTCGATGGCGTCCTGGTCGCCGAGGTAGTCGCTCCCCTTGACGGTGTCGAAGGCGTGCCAGAGCCAGTGGTCCTCCTCCTCGTTGCCGAGGGCGGCGCCGATGCCGCCCTGCGCCGCGCCGGTGTGGCTCCGGAGCGGGTGGAGCTTCGAGACGACGGCGACGTCGGCGCCGCCCTCGCGCGCGTAGAGCGCCGCCATCAGGCCGGCCCCGCCGGCCCCGACGATGACGACGTCGTGGGTGAAGAGCATGGGGGTTCAAGGTCGAATGTCGAAGGTCGAAGGCCGGACTCGCCCGCCCCTCGACCTTCGACCTTAGACGTTCAGGCCTGCGACAACGACCGAGTAGGCGCCGACGAGGAAGAGGACGAGGGCGAGGGTCCACGAGAGCGTGACGGCCGTCACGCGGACCATGTCGTTGCGGATGTAGTCGGTGAGGATGTTGTTGAGGCCGTAGAAGCCGTGGTGGAGGGCGAACAGGAGGAACAGCAGGTTGAAGCCCTTCCAGAGCACGGCGTAGACGGGGTCGCCGAGGCGGAGCATGAGGACGTCGTAGGGGGTGGCCGCCGGCGTGCCGGCGACGGGCTGCGCCGCCGTCGGCGCCGCGCGCCCGCCCGCCGTGCCGTCCACGGGGATGACGGGCTGGGGGGCCTGCCCGTCGCGCATCCGCTCGCGCCGCTCGCGCACGGCCTCGCGGGCCTCGTCCGAGTACGTGGGGAGCACGCCGCGCTCGGCCTCGTCGGCCGTGATCACCGAGTGCGTGACGCTCTGCGTCGTCCGGTCGTAGTGCTGCACCCAGAAGTGGGTGATGAGGAGGAAGACGAGGAACGTCCCCGTGATCCGGTGGGCGAACCACTGGAGCGCGCTGCTCCGGGCGGTGCGGCCGTAGGTTTTGGACATGGTCAGTTGTCAGTGGTCGGTTGTCAGTGGTCGGGCAGCCCACAACGGACCACGGACCACGGACGACGGACTAGCTCCCGAAGTGCGCCACGAGCGCGGCGATGCTCGGGTAGCCGCCGACGGCGAAGAGCACGAGGGCGACGAAGCCGAGCGTCCAGAACAGCCGCTTCTGGTTCGGGCTCCAGCCGAGGAAGTCGATCAGCACGATGCGCAGGCCGTTGAGCGCGTGCCAGGCCACGGCGCCGAGGAGGAGGAACTCCCCCAGCTTGAAGATGGGCGCGTGGTACCCGGCGATGAGGGCGTTGTAGGCGTCGGGGTTCGTGATGGACCGGAGCCCCCACACGTGGATGACGAGGTAGCCCACGAGGGCGACGCCGGTGAGCCGGTGGAGCATCCACGCGAACATCCCCGTGCGGATCTTGTACCGCGTGACCGGCTGGGGGCGGGCTTCCTGGACGGTCGTGGCCATGAGACGAAAGAGGCGGGTGGAGGGGGCCTCCGGCGCCCCTGGTGCGGGCGCCCCTGGAGGCCGCGCCAAGTTAACCCCGCGCTCCTCTCCACGCACGGCGCCGGGCGCCGCCAAAAAAGAGGGGCGCAGCACGCTGCGCCCCTCCGAATCGGTCTCAGTTCGTCGCCTACCGCTCCTCGATGGGCGTCACCTTGAGGCCGCGCGGGCCGGTGTAGGCGGCGTTCGGGCGGATGAGCCGGTTGTCGGCCCACTGCTCGAGGAGGTGCGCCGTCCACCCCGTCATCCGGCTGATGGCGAAGATCGGCGTGTAGAGGTCGACCTCGATGCCGAGGAGGTAGTAGACGGAGGCGGAGTAGAAGTCGACGTTCGCCTCGAGCCCCTTCTCCTCCTTGACCGCCTTCCGGATGGTGTCCGACATCTCGAGCCACTTCCGCTCGCCCTTCTCCTCGGAGAGCCCTTCGAGGAGGTCGCGGAGGATGGTGGCGCGGGGGTCGAGCGTCTTGTAGACGCGGTGCCCGATCCCCATGATCTTCTCCTTGTTCGCCAGCTTCCGGCGGACGAACGCCTCGGCGCTCTCGCCGCTCCGGTCCAGCTCCAGGAGCGTCTCCATGACCTCGACGTTGGCGCCGCCGTGGAGCGGCCCCTTCAGGGCGCCCATGGCCCCGGTGATGGCGGAGTAGATGTCCGAGAGGGTGGCGCCGATGACGCGGGCGGCGAACGTGCTCGCGTTGAGGCCGTGCTCGGCGTGGAGCACGAGCGCGGCGTCCATGATCTTCTCGGCGGCCCGCCCCGGCGCCTCGCCGTTGAGCATGTAGAGGAAGTCGAACGCCGTCGAGCCCTCCTGCCTCGGCGCCACCGGCTCGGCCCCCTTGCGGATGCGGTCGAAGGCGGCCACGAGCGTGGGCAGCTTCGCCGTGAGGCGGACGGCCTTCCGGAGGTTCGCCTCACGGCTCATGTCCTCGGCCTCGGCGTCGTAGTGGGCGAGCATCGAGACCGCCGTGCGGAGGGCCGTCATGGGGCTGACGTCCTTCGGCGTGTGGTGGCGGAGGTGGTCGATGAGGTCGGGGTGGACGGGGCGCTCCTCGCGGAGCTGCCGGTTCAGCGCGTCGAGTTGCTCCCGGTCGGGGAGCACACCGTGCCAGAGGAGGTAGGCGACCTCCTCGAACGTGGCGTTACGGGCGAGGTCGTCGATCTCGTAGCCGCGGTAGATCAGCTCGCCGGCGGCGCCGTCGATGTGGCAGATACTGCTCTCGAGGGCGATGACGCCTTCGAGGCCCTTCGCCGCCTTGGTCAGGGGCGCGCCGTTGCCGGCGGTCTGCGGGGGGGTGGAGGTAGCCATGGGGTCGGGGCGGTTCGAGACGAGGCTGGCGCCGGAGACGCGGGCGGTCGCGGAAGCGCGGCGGAAGAAGCGCGGTGGATACTACCCTATCAACCCACCGGATGGTGCCGTGTTCGGGCGGATTTCGTGCGAAAGCGCCGGAGCGGCCGGCCCTTCCGGGGTCGCCCGGCGTTCCTTCCCTGGCGGCGGCCCCGCCGTGCGGCCCCGACGCATTGCCGGCCCCCGGCCCGTGTGGTAGCTTCTTCTACTCTGATAGTAAGGTGAAGCCGGGTCCACCGGACCCGCCGTGCGACCCCTTCAGCCGGCCGACGCCCGCGCGTTCCCGGCTGCCGGACCCCGCCGCTAACCTCCCGACCGTCCGCGCCGCCCGCCCCGCCTCCGGGCTCCGGCGGGCCGCGCCCCCTACCCCGCGGGACCCGCATCGCCGTGATGCCCCCCGTTTCGTACATCCTCCGCGCGCTCGCCCGCTGGGCGGCCGCCCTCGCGGCCGGTTGGCCGGCGGGGGCGCGCCCTGCCGTGGCCCCGCCCGTCGTCCCGCCCGAGGCGCCCGCCGCCGCAGCCGCCGGCCCCGCCCGGCGCCGCCGCGCCGCCCGCCGGGGCCCCGGCCCCGCGCCTGCGCGCCTTCCCATCCCTCATGAAGAAAGAGATCGTCATCAACGCGAGCAAGGACCGCTCGCGCATCGCCATCGTCGAGGACGGCGAGCTGGTCGAGCTGTACGTCGAACACCCGGATAACGTCCGCACCCTCGGCAACATCTACCTCGGCCGCATCCGCAAGATCATGCCCGCCATCAAGGCGGCGTTCGTGGACATCGGCCAGAAGCAGGACGCCTTCCTCCACTTCTCCGACCTCACGGAGAACCTCCCCGAGCTCCTCGCCATCGCCGGCGAGCCGGTGCCGGGCTACGAGCCCGGCTACGCCCTCTCCCACGCCCCCCAGAAGCGCGTCGCCGACGACGAGTCCGAGCCGGACGTCGAGGAGAAGCTCGACTTCGACAGCGGCGAGGAGCCGCAATCGCGCGGCCGGGGCGGCCGGGCTCGTGCGCGCGGCCGGGGCGGCCGGGGGGGCCGCACCCGCGGCGGCCGGGACAACCGCCGCCGACGCGAGGAGGAGGAGGAGCAGGAGGAGCAGGGCGAGGCCGAAGGCCCCAAGAGCGGGGAGCCCCCCCGCAGCGGCGAACGCCGCGCCTCCCCCTTCGTCATCGACCTCACGATGAAGCCGGGGAAGCTCGCGCCGCCCTCCCCGGAGCCCGCGCCCGAGCGCGCCGCCGGCGAAGCCGCCACCGCCGAGAAGCCGCCGCGCCGCCGGAGCCCCGGACGTAAGCGGGACGATGAGCGCGCCGAGGCGACGGCCCGGGAGGCCGAGCAGCCCGAGGTCACGCCGGAGACGGCACCCGAACCCGCCGAGGCCACGCCCGAGGCCGCCTCGGAAACCGGCGACGAGCCGCGCCGCCGCCGCCGCGGGCGCCGGGGCGGACGCCGCCGCTCTCGCACCCAGGAGGCGGCGGACACGGCGGCCGAGCAGGGAGGGCCGGCCGCGGACGAGGCCGCCGATGTGCCCGTCGAGGCGGCGGCACAGCCGGAAACGGAGGAGGCGGCGGAGCCGAAGCCGCGTCGCGCGGGCCGCACCGGCCGTCGCAAGGCGGAGCAGCCGCCCGCCGAGGCGGAAGCGGCCCCCGAGGCCGCGGCTCCCGAAGCCCCGCCGGCCCCAGAGGCCGCAGCGCCCGCGGAGGCACCGCGCACGAAGGGGCGGGGGGGGCGCGGCCGCCGCACGCCCGCCGACCGCGAGGCGGCACCCGCCGCGCCGGCCGCGCCGCCGCAGGACGCGAAGGCGCCCGAGGCGAAGCCGGCCCGGTCCCGGAAGGCGACGCCCCCGAAGGCCGAGCCGAAGCCGGAGCGGGCGCCGGCGAAGACCGAGCCGCGCAAGGCGCCCACGCTGCCGGACCGCCCCGAGGAGCTCCTCCGCCGCGACGGCCGCATCCTCGTCAAGATCTCGAAGGAGCCCATCTCGGCCAAGGGCAGCCGCGTCTCCACCGACATCTCGCTCGCCGGCCGCTTCCTCGTCCTCGTCCCCGCCGCCGACTACGTCGCCGTCTCGAAGAAGATCGAGAGCGCGCGCGAGCGGCGGCGGCTCAAGACGCTCGCCACCAGCCTCAAGCCCGACGGCTTCGGCGTCATCGTCCGCACCGTCGCCGAGGACCGCGACGCGAAGACGCTCGACACCGACCTCTCGCTCCTCCTCTCGAAGTGGCGGAAGATCGAGAAGCAGCTCGCGAGCGGGGTCGAGCCGCCCGTCCTCCTCTACGAGGACGTCAACATGGTCTCCTCGATCATCCGCGACCTCTTCACCGAGGACTACGACCGGATCCTCGTCGACGACCCCCGCCTCCACAAGAACATCAAGGCGTACGTGCAGGCCGTGGCGCCGCACATGGCCGAGCGCGTCCAGCTCCACCGCTCGAACACGCCGATCTTCCGCGCGGCCGGCCTCGAGAAGGCCGTCGAGCAGGTGTTCTCGACGCGGGTGCCGCTCCCCTCCGGCGGCTACCTCTTCATCGAGCACACCGAGGCCATGCACGTCGTCGACGTGAACTCGGGCCGGGCCGGGCGCGGGAAGACGCAGGCCGAGAACCTGCTCGCCGTCAACCTCGAGGCCGCCCGCGAGGTAGCCAAGCAGCTCCGCCTCCGCGACCTCGGCGGCATCATCGTCGTCGACTTCATCGACATGCGCTCCGAGGCCGATCGGCGGAAGGTGTACCAGGCGCTGAAGGAGGCGTTCAAGAAGGACCGCGCCGTGACGAAGCTGCTCCCGATGAGCGACTTCGGCCTCATCGAGATCACGCGCCAGCGGCTCCGCCCGAGCATCACGGCGCAGGCCGCCTCGAACGGCAACGGCGCGGCGCACGACCCCGCGGCCGCCATGGCCGCCGCCGGCGCCGCCGAGATCCCCCAGCCCGAGCGGGACTTCGGCCCCGAGCGCCTCGACGCCCCGACGACCACCGAGGACGTCGTCGGCCGGCTCGAGGGGTGGCTGAGGCGCTACCGCGCCGAGGTCCCCGAGAAGTACCGCGACCGCCCCATCGCCGTCCGCGTCCACCCCCTGCTGGCGGGCCACCTCCGGCGGGGCTTCCCGAGCCTGCTGACGCGGTGGCGCTTCCGCCTCCGCGGCCTCCGCTTCACCCTCGACGCCGACGCGGCCCTCCACCCGCTCGAGTTCGAGGTGCGCGACGAGAAGTCGGGCAAGCCGCTGCGGAGCCAGTACGAGCCCGCGCCTCCGGCTTAAGCGTGCGGGCGTGCACGCTCGCGGGCGTGCACGCCTGCGCTCCTGCGCGCATGAAAACGCCCGCTCTCGTCCAGGCGCTCGAGGAGGCGCACCGCCAGCTCGGCGTGGCCGTCCGCCGCGACCGCGGGCCGTTCCGCGGCGGGCGCTGCACGGTGGACGGGCAGGAGGTCGTCGTGCTCAACAGGCAGCACCCGCCCGAGGCCCAGCTCGCCGTCCTCGCCGAGAGCCTCCGCACGCTCCCCCACGAGCAGCTCTACCTCCGCCCCGCCGTCCGCGCCGCGCTTGAGGACGCCTGGGCCGCCGGCGACGCCGGGCAGCAGCAGGGCGGCGGCGACGACCTCGCCGCCTGACACCCCCGCGGGGAGCCGATCATCCGATCCCCCGATCCCCCGATGATCCGATCCCTCCGCGCCACCCTCCTCGGCACCGGCACCTCCACCGGCGTCCCCGTCGTGGGCTGCCGGTGCCGCGTGTGCACCTCCGCGGACCCGCGCGACCGGCGCCTCCGCTGCGCCGCCTACGTCGTGGCCGAGACGGACGCGGGGCCGGTCCACCTCGTCATCGACACGGGGCCGGACTTCCGGCAGCAGGCGCTCCGCTACGGCGTCGCGGCCGTGGACGCCGTCCTCGTCACGCACCACCACTTCGACCACGTCGTCGGCCTCGACGACCTCCGGCCGTTCTTCTTCGGCAACCACCGGGCGATCCCCGTCTACGCCTCGCCCACGACGGCCGCCGTGCTCCGCCGGATGTTCGGCTACATCTTCTGCGACGGCACCTACCCCGGCATCTCGAACCTGGACCTCGAGGAGGTGGCGGCACCGTTCGAGGTGGCGAGCCGGGCGCACGGAGGGCGGGTGACGGTGACGCCGATCCCGGCCCTCCACGGCGGCCTCCCCGTCTACGGCTACCGCGTGGGCCGCTTCGCCTACCTGACGGACGTCAACGCCGTCCCCGAGGAGAGCCTGGCCTTGCTGGAGGGCCTCGACGTCCTCGTCCTCGACGCCCTCCGCCGGGAGCCCCACCCCACGCACTTCACCATCGGGGAGGCCGTGGAGGTGGCGCGGCGGATCGGCGCCCGCGAAACGCACCTCGTCCACATGACGCACTCGGTGCTCCACGCCGAGACCGAGGCGCGGCTGCCCGAGGGGGTGCACCTCGCCTACGACGGGCTGGTCGTGGAAGCGGGAAACGGGAAGTGAGAAGGTCGAGAGACCGGCGGCCGTAGCTTTCCCCGATCCGCATTCCCCAATCCGCACTCCGCAATCGGAACGTGCGCGTCCTCGTCCTCAACGGCCCCAACCTCAACCTCCTCGGCACCCGCGAGGCGGACGTCTACGGCCTCGCGTCGCTGGACGAGATCGCCCGCTCGCTCCGCGACGCGTTCCCGGACGTGGACCTCGCCTTCGCGCAGCACAACGGCGAGGGCGCGCTGATCGACGCCCTCCACGCCGCCGAGCGCGACGGCCACGGCGGCGTCGTGATCAACCCCGGCGGCTACGGCCACACGTCCGTCGCCCTCCGCGACGCCATCGCGGCCGTCCGCGTGCCGGTGGTGGAGGTGCACCTCTCGAACGTGTACGCGCGGGAGCCCTTCCGGCGGCGGCTCGTGCTCGCGCCCGCGTGCGCCGGCGTGATCACCGGCCTCGGCCCGGCCGGCTACCACCTCGCCGTCCGCTACCTCCGCGACTTCGCCCCGCGCGCCCGAGGCGCCGCCCGCACCGATGCCTGAGCACGACGACCGGACGGAGCCGGTGCCGGAGCCGCCGGGCGCCGCCTCGCTCCCCGAGGACGTGCCGATGGCGCCCGCCGAGGCGGAGGCCGCAGCGGGGGCCGCAGCGGGGATGGACGCCGGGGCCGTCGCCGCGGCGCCGCGGCGGAGCGCCGCCGCCCTCGTCGCCGCCGGCATCTTCCTCTCGCGCGTGATGGGGCTCGTGCGGGAGCGCGCCGTGAGCTTCTTCTTCGGCCTCGGCCCCCACGCCGACGTCCTCCGCGTGGCGCTCAAGACGCCGAACTTCCTGCAGAACCTCCTGGGCGAGGGGACGATCTCGGCGGCGTTCATCCCCATCTACAGCCGGTTCCTGGCCGAGGGGCGGCCCGAGGCCGCCGGCCGCTTCGCCGGCGCCGTCTTCGGGCTGCTGCTGGCCGTGACGGCCGGGGTCGTCGGCCTCGGCGTCCTCCTGGCGCGCCCCCTCCTGACCGTCCTCCTCCCCGGCTGGCTGAACGACGACGCCCTCGTGGCGGCGGGGGCGCTGCCCATGGACCGGTTCGAGCTCGCCGTCGCCACCGTGCGCTACACGTTCCCGATGGCCGGCGTGCTGGTGCTGTTCGCGTGGGGGCTGGGCGTGCTCAACAGCCACCGCCGGTTCTTCCTTCCCTACGTGGCGCCGGTGCTGTGGAACGCCGCCATCATCGGCGGCCTCGTCTTCGCCGGACTCGCCTACTTCGACGACCCGCTGGCGGCGGGCGGGATGGAGGCCGTGCCGGTGGGGCTCTCGAACCGGCTCCTGTTCGCCGCCCTCGTCGGCGCCCTCGTGGGCGGCGTGCTCCAGTTCGGGGTGCTCCTGCCGGGGGTGGTGCGGGAGCTGCGGGGGTTCCGGCTCTCGCTCTCGACGGCGGTCGAGGGCGTGCGGCCGTCGCTCCGGGCGTTCGTGCCCGTCGTCCTCGGGCGCGGGGCGTACCAGCTCTCGGGCTACCTCGACACGTTCCTCGCGGGGTTCCTCGCCGCCGGCGCCATCGCCGCGCAGAACACGGCGCTGATGCTCTACCTCCTGCCGATCTCGCTCTTCGGCATGAGCGTGGCGGCGAGCGAGCTGCCGGAGCTCTCGCGGATCTCGCGCGACGAGCTCGATGCGTTCCTCGGCCGCGTCCGCGCCAGCCTCGGCCAGATCCTCTTCATGGTGGTGCCGACGGCCGTGGGCTACCTCCTCTTCGGCTACCTCATCGTCGGGGCGTTCTTCCAGACGGGGCGGTTCGGCGTGGCGGACACGTGGCTCGTCGCCCTCGTCCTGGCGGCCTACAGCCTCGGGCTGCTGGCGACGACGGCGACGCGGCTGCTCCAGAACGCGTTCTACGCTCTCCACGACACGAGGACGCCGGCGAAGATCGCCGTCGGGCGGCTGGGCGTGAGCGCGGCCGTGGGCGCCGGCCTCATGCTCGTGCTCGACCGGCTGACCGTCGGCGGCGTGCTGGGCGTGCCGTTCGAGGGGGAGCCGCTGCGGCTGGGGGCCGTCGGCCTCGCGCTCGGGGCGAGCGTGGGGGCGTGGGCCGAGCTCGCGCTGCTCACGCGGGCGCTCCGGCGGCACGCCCCGGCGTTCGGCCTGCCGTGGCGGCGGGCCGCCGAGATGCTCGGCGTGGCCGTCGCGGCGGCGGTGCCGTCGCTGCTGCTGCGGTGGGTGCTGCCGGAGGGGGCGCTCCACGTGGCCCTCGCCGGCCTCCTCGTCGTCGGCCTCTACGGCGTCGTCTACCTCGGGCTCGGGTACGTCCTCGGCTTCGAGGAGGGCCAGGCGTGGACGGGCCGCCTGCTGCGCAGGTGGGGAAAGGGTGAGAGGGAGAAAGGGTGAGAGGGAGATGGTCCGTTACGTGGCTATCCTCCCCCTGTCCCCCATTCGCCCTTTCTCTCTTTCTCGAACTGTGGCCGGCTACAAGGGGCACCTCGCCGGTGCCGTCGTCTTCTTCGGGCTCTACCTCGCCGCGCTCGTCCTCGTGTTCGCGGTGGACCGGGCGTACCGGCAGTTCTCCGAGCTCGAGCTCGTGGCCTACCCCTTCGTGCTGTTCGGGCTCTGCCTCATGTTCGGGCTCTGGCCCGACGTCGACACCAACTCGAAGGGGCAGAACGTCTTCTACGGGCTGTTCTTCCTGGTGGACGTGGCGCTCATCGCGTCGCGGCACTTCGAGGAGGCCGCCTACCTCGGGCTCTTCGCCATCCTCCCCATCCTCGGGAAGCACCGCGGCTGGACGCACACCTACTGGGCGATGCTGCTGATCCCGAGCCCGCTGCTGGTGCTCCCGATGGTGCTGTTCCCCGAGGCGGAGCCGCTGGCGGGGCTCCCGTTCTACGGCGCCGCCGTCGTCGGCTACTTCAGCCACCTCTTCATGGACGGGCTCGTGGTCCCGTTCCCCGGGCGCCGGCGGCGGTGACCCCGAGGCCGCCGGCGCCGCACCGGGGCGGTGCGTATGTTCGGGCCCGCTCCACCCCAGCCC
>DATGQT010000064.1:0-13450 GCA_035304085.1 Rubricoccaceae bacterium | reverse complement strand
GGGTCAGCGAAAGGACTCAAGCGCTGCATGGACGGCGATCGTCGGTCAGACCGCACAGCGGGTGATGGATGTGTTCTTCTCCCTATGTGTCGAGATGAGGCGCGAGATGTGGCATGAAGAGGACTTCGCTATCGCGACTGTGGTCAGAAGGGAGATCAACAGTATTATCCAAATGCGCAACCGTATCGCACACGACCTTTGGGCATCTGGCAGTCCACGCGAGGAGCAGACACTCCACGCTGATGCCTTTAGGATTCACTACAGCATCTCGCCGAAGGTCGGCAGTAGCGAAACGTTGGAGCCAATTTCCGCACAGGCTCTCGGTGAACTAGCGGAGGAGGTGATGCATCTCCGGGACGTAGTGAACTTCCTAGGTATGCACGTCTTTGCTGAGCCTCCCTCTCCGCCACCGGCTGAATGGGGTCCCCGGACGTTTCTCTGCATCAATGAAGACGGACGCGTCGTGCGCAAGAGCTAGCGTACTCACCGTTTGTAGGGCATCTCTCTCGCAAGCGGTTAGGGGTCATTTTCGGGCGGTCCGGCGTCAATTTCCAACGGTCCGGCGCGGTTTCCCAACGGTCCGGTGACGCCGGAGCGTGGTCCGGGCTCGCCGGGCCGTCGTCCGGGGCCACCGGACCATCGTCCGGCGTCGCCGGACCACGGCCCCGCCTCACCGGACGATGGTCCGGCGCCGTTTCCCAACGCGGAATCGACGCCGGACCGTTGGGAATTGACGCCGGACGACGGCTCAGGATGCTGGCCGAATGCCCGTTGGGGGCGTTCCGCCCGTCAAGCATCGGGGGCTTGAAGGTTTCGAATTAACCTGTTATAATCCAGTAGCCTTCGTCACTCAGACCCCCGTTCTCATGGCTATGAATCGTGTTCCACGTTCCCCCCTCGCCCTCGCCGCCGCCGCCGAGCAGTTCGCCGAGGTGCTCAACACCGTCCAGGGGATCGCCGCCAGCGGCCTCACGGCGGACCAGTTCACCGACCTCCTCGACGCCGCCACGACCGTCCGCAGCGCCGAGGAGGCGAAGGAGGACGCCGAGAACTTCTACCGCGCCAGCGTCGAGACGGCGCTGTCTGCCCACGAAGCGCTCGAGGACCTCTACCGCGCGATGCGGAGCCAGGCCAACGAGCACACGAACATGACCGACGAGCTGCGCGAGCAGGCCGGGATCGGGACGCCGGACCCCGGCGGGCCGGGCGAACTCCCCCTCATCCTCGACCTCTCCGCCTACCGCCACGTCACGGGCAAGATCGTCCTCGACTGGACCGGCCCCACGGGGACGTCGCTCCGCTACGAGGTCTTCGCCCGCGACGGCGGCGACGGGAACCCGTGGGTGCTCGTCGGCTCCGCCTCATCCACCGACTTCACGCACGAGGGCGCGCCGCTGACGGGGCACCGGGACTACCACGTGGTGCCGCTGCGCGGGGACCGCCGCGGCGACACCTCCAACGTCGCCGGCGTCGACGCCTGAGCGGGGAAACCGGGCGCGGGGGCAGGGCGGGTAGCTTGCCTCCTGACCCTGCCGTCATCTATGTTGCCCTGTCCAACTGCCTCGCTGCCTGATGCCCGCACTCCCGGATAACCTGCATCGCGGCCGTTATCTCCTGCTTCTCGTCGGGCTGTTCGTCGTCCTCTTCGTTGCCGGGATGATGACCCTGGGGGCGCTGGGGGCGGCCGGAGCGACCCTGTTCTGGGGCCGGGCCGGGGTCACCGTCGTCAGCCTGGCCGTGGCCTCCCTGCTGGCCCAGGCCGCCGCCCGCCGGGGACGCCCGCGCTGGCTGCTCAGGACGCCACCGACCACGCCGCCGGAGTAATGCGGTTCGAAGTCACGGCCGCCATCGCCGTCGGCGTGCTGCTCCCCGCCCTCGAAACCATCCGCCGGGGCGTCGGCGCGTGGGCGACCGACTTCGCGACGATGTTCGAGGACTACGTCGCCGGCGCGCTGCTGCTGGCCGGCGCGTGGGCCGCCCTTCGCGGCCGATACCGGGGGGCCCTGCTCCTCGTCGTCGCGTGGTCTTACACCACCGGGATGATGAGCAGCAGCTTCTGGTACCAGCTAGAGGGGACGGTGCGCGGGACGATCACCGAGGCGCCCGTCGTCCTCGTGGTCAAGTTCCTGCTGTGGGCCACCTGCGTGGCCGCGCTGGTAACTTCGTTCCGGCACATCCTGACGGCTCGCAGCGCGTAGCCGCCGTTCCCCGAGGTCCCCGAATGGAAGTCCAGTACAACGAGCGGAAAGGCTGCGTGTGGGTGGCCGGCGCGGTGTTCTCGCTCGGCCTGCTCTCCCTCCTCAACCGGCGCGCCGACCGGCAGGCCCCCGTGCGCCTCACCGAGGACGAGATGGTCCTCCGGAACGGGCGGCGCATCCCGTGGAGCACCTTCAACCGCGTCACGGCCACCGACGTCTACCTCGGGTCCGGCCTCAGCAAACGCTACGTCCGCACCGTCTACGCGCTGAAGTACCCCGAGGGCACGATCCGGCTGGCGACGGACTACCTCCGCGACGCCGACCGTGTGGTGGACTTCGTCCTCTCGCACGTGCCGCCCGAGGCGCGGCAGGCCTGATCACCGAAGCTCGCGCCGTGGCCGCCGACGCCCCCGCCGCCCCTCACACCGAAGTCGAGGCTGCCCTCCGTGCCCTCGCTATCGGCCGGGCCCCCGGGCCGCTGGCCATCACGTACAGCGACCTCCACGGGCTCTGGGGCGGCATCTCGGCCACCCTCACCGAGGACGGGGCGCTCACGCTCACGTCGCGCGAGCCGGGCGGGCCGGAGGTCGTGCACCGGCGGCAGCTCCACCGTGCAGAGGTCGCCGCCGTGGCCCGCCTGCTCCTCCGACAGGAGGCGTGGGCGCAGCGCGTCCCCGAGCGCCCGCCCGTCCCCGACGAGAGCCGGTCGACCCTGACGATCCGGTGCGCCGGCGCGGCCGTCTCCATCTGGGAGCCGCACCGCGACCTCGCACGCCTCGGGCGGCTCAGGCGGGTGCGCGACTGTTTCCTCATCTTCGCCGGCCTACAGCACCAATGATCCCGCCCGACTCCTCTCAGTTCGATAGCTGGGCGCTCCACGCGGTCGTCCTCAGCGCCGGCGACGGGTCGGCCCCGCTCGACCGCGTGGTGGCGACGGGGGACTACATCAACCACGCCGTGTTCACGCCGGAGGAGTTGCACGCGTGCCTCGGGCGGCTCCTCGCGGGCGGGCTCGTCGTGCGGAGGGGCGCGGCGTACGCGCCGGCCGAGGAGGTCCGCGCGCAGTTCGCCCCGGGCCCGATCAATGCGCAGCGCGAGACGGCGAGCCGGATCGTAGAGCAGGCCGGAGTCCGCACGCTCCCGCCTTCGCGCGAGGCCCCGACCGTGGCCGAGTGCGCCGCCGCCATCGCCGCGTACTACGCCTCGGCACGGAGCTCGTAGCCCCTGCTTCGGAGGCACCGGGTTCTTCCGCCGGACGGTACGGCGCCGTATCCTTGCAGTGTCACCTGCCGCGCCGCCATGAACCCCTCGCTGCGCCCGCTGCCGGACCCCGGGGCCGAGCTGCCGCTCCCCTTCCCCGAGGCGGCCCCCTCCCCTCCCCCGCCCCCCGCCGCGCCCGCCGACTACTGGGACCACTGCCCCAACTGCGGCGCGCGCCTCCACAACGCCGGCTGCAAGTACCGCTGCCCGCGGTGCCACTACTTCATGAGCTGCGCGGATTTTGATTGACCTTGCAATAACGGCTTGATCGAGCTCGACCGCGACGCCGCCCTCCCCATCGCCGAGCAGCTCGTCGAGCAGCTCCGCTACCACCTCGCCGCCGGGCGCTACCGCACGGGCGAGCGGCTCCCCTCCACGCGCACCCTCGCCGACCGCCTCGGCATCTCGTTTCACACCGTCCGCAAGGCGTACCAGCGGCTGGAGTCGGAGGGGCTGCTGGAGGGGAAGGTCGGCGGGGGGTTCTACGTGGCCGAGCGGCCCACCCTCTCGGCGGCGGAGCGGCGCGAGCGCGGGGCGGCCATCGTGCAGGAGGCGCTCCAGAAGCTCGTCGCCCTCGGGCTGAGCGAGGACGAGACGGAGTACCTCTTCGAGGAGCAGCGGCAGTTCTTCGAGTCGCCGGGCGTGCGGCGGAAGCTGCTGTGCGCGGCGGCGTTCCGCGAGCGCGCCGAGAGCCTGGCCGAGCAGCTCACGGGCGCGCTCCAGGAGCGCGTCGAGCCCGTCGCCGTCGCCGACGTCGGCCGCCACGCCGACGCCGACGTGGTGTTCGCGCCGTTCCCGCTGCTGGCGCCCGTGCTCCAGGCCGTCCCGGGCGCCGAGGCCGTCGGCGTCCAGTACGCGCTCACGCACGACGTGCTGGCGCGGCTGGCCCGCCTCGGCCCGGGCGACACCCTCGGCCTCGTCACGCGCAGCAGCGACGCGCTCGGCCCCCTCACCGAGGAGGTGCGCGCCGCGACGGGGTTCGCCGGGCAGGTCCTTGCGATGACCGTCGAGGGGGAGCGGCGGCGGCTGGAGACGCTGCTGCGGCAGTCCGACCTCGTCGCCTACACGCCGCAGGTGCGGCGGCGGCTGCGCCCCCTCCTCGGCGAGACGCCGCACGTCGAGCTCGCCCCCGTCGTCGCGGCGGACACCCTCGCGCACGTCCGCGAGGTCGCCGGCCGGTGAGACAGAGGTCAGAAGACAGGGGACAGAGGTCAGGGGTCTGGAGGTCACAGGTCTGGAGGTCCAGGGAACTTCTCCGGCGCTCCCGATCGAACCTTCGACCTTCGACCTTCGACCTTCGACCTTCGACCTTCGACCTTCGACCTTCGACCTTCGACCTTCGACCCCTACCCCATCGAGGAGCGCTCGCGGGTCGAGGGGCCGGAGGCGGGGGCGAGGGAGTCGCCGTCGCCCCCCTGCACCTGCCGGTCGGGCACCTGGACGTCGAGGCCGGCGCCGCGGTCGAGCGCGAGGCGTTCGTCCTCCTGCGGCGGGAGCGCCTCCTCGGCCGGCTCCCCTTCCTGCTCGGGGTACTTCACGCGGAAGTGGTAGATGCCGCAGAGGATGGAGAGGAACGTCTCCTTGATCCGGCTGAGGTCGGCGAACGTGATGGGGCTGCCGCCGAGCTGGCCGTCTTCGGTGCGCGCGCGGAAGATGGCGTCGATGAGCGCTTCGAGCCGGCGCGGCGTCGGCTTGTCGAGCGAGCGGCTCGCCGCCTCGACGGAGTCGGCCAGCATGACGATGGCCTGCTCGGCCGTGGACGGGCGGGGGCCGGGGTAGCGGAACTCCGCCTCGTCCACGGGCGGGTCGTTCTCGCCCTGCTGCTCCATCGCGCGGCGGTAGAAGAACTCCATCATCGTCGTCCCGTGGTGGGTCGGGATGAAGTCGAGGACGACCTGGGGCAGGTGGTGCTCGCGGCCGAGCTCGAGGCCGTCCTTGACGTGGCTCGCGATGATGAGCGCGCTCATGTAGGGGGTGATGCGGTCGTGGGGGTTCTCGCCGGGCTGCTGGTTCTCGATGAAGTACTCCGGCTTGAGCATCTTCCCGATGTCGTGGTAGAGCGCGCCGACGCGGGCGCGGAGCGCGTTGGCGCCGACGGCGTCGGCGGCGGCCTCGGCGAGGTTGGCCACCTGCAGGGAGTGGTTGAACGTGCCGGGGGCGCGGAGCGAGAGCTCCTTGAGCAGCGGCCGGTTGGTGTCCGAGAGCTCGAGGAGCGCGAGGTCCGTCGTCACGCGGAAGCCGCGCTCGAGCCCCCAGAGGATCGGCGAGGCGAGCAGGAGGAGGACCCCGTTGACGAGGACGCTCCGCAGGTCCATGAAGAACCGGTCCTCGAACGGGGTCGCCCGCATCAGCGTCAGCCCCATCCCGATGACGAGGTAGGCGACGACGACGAGGCCGGCCGAGAGCACGAGGTCGCTCCGGTTCTTCACGTCGCGCACGGAGAACACCCCGACGAACCCGGCGAAGACGGTGGCGAAGACGAACTCGAAGTCGAACCCGAACACGAGCCCGCCCACGAGCGCGATCGTCACCGTCGCGAAGAGCCCCACGCGGGAGTCGTGGACGACGGTGAGGAGGACGGAGACGAGGGCGACGGGGACGGCGAGCTCGTTGATGACGTCGATGTAGCCGACGAGCCAGTACAGCGCGACGGTCCCGGCGAAGAGGAGCGCGATCATCGCCATGGCCGGGGTGTCGGCGTAGATCTGGCGGCGGAGGAGGTAGAGGTAGAGGAAGAAGACGAGGTAGGCGGCGAGCACGAGGATGAGCTTGCCGAGGGTCGTCCGGTAGACGCTGAGGTCCCCGCTCCGGTCGCGCTGCGCGTACTCGAGCGAGACGAGCTGCTCGTAGACCTCCGGCGTGACCTCGTCGCCGCGGCGGACGATCGTCATGCCCTGGCGGACGAGCCCGCGCGTGGGGCGGATGTCCTCCATCTGCTCGCGGAGCCGCTGCTCGGTGTCCTGCGCGAGGTACTCGAGCGAGGGGACGAAGGCGTAGCGGAAGACCGAGAGGGCGAGGAGGACGCTGTCGCGGCGCCCCTCGAACGCGCGCTCGAACGCGTTCCGCGCCAGGCTGAACGCCTCGTCGACGCCGAGGACCTCGTCGCGCGGCACGTGGCGCTCGTCGCGGATGCGGGGGTCCGGGTTCCGGACGACGACCTCCGGCGCGCGCACGCTGTCCTTCGGCACGTCCATCACCGGCCGGGCGAGGACCCCGTCGTCGGGGTCGTAGAGGGCCTGGACGGCGCCGAAGACGCGGGTGTCGAGGGGGGGGCCGGCGGCCTCGTCGCGCGAGGGCGTGGGGAGGCCGGCGCGGGCGGCGTAGGACGTGAGGAGGGCGTCCCACTGGTCGGCCGAGATGGAGACCGGCATGGCCTCCCGGAGGCGGGCGTAGCGGAGGGAGTCGGCCGCCACGGCGGCGGCGTCCTGCCCGCGCGTGAGCCCGCGCTGCCACGCGCCGTACGCCTCGAAGACCGCCTCCAGCCGGGCGTCGAGGGTGTCGAGGCGGGCGAGGGTCTCCTCTCGGGCGTCGTCGCGGCCGGCGAAGATGGGCGGCTCCGTCAGCCGGATCGAGTCCCGCTTCGCTTCGAGCTCCGGCTCGGTCAGCCGGATCGGGAAGTTGAACGGGGCCACGAGGTCCTCGCTCAGCCACACGTCGCCGATCTTGGCGGTGTTCTCGTAGAAGCGGACGCGCGGGAACGCGAGCAGCGTCAGCCCGACGAGCCCGGCCAGCAGGCCCACGCGCGCCCAGACGGCGCGGCGCGAGAGCCGCTCCTGGGCCTGGGCCGACCGGCCCTCGAGCTTGAGCCCCGACCAGCGCGGCCGGCGCCCCCGCTTCGGTGCCAGCCCTATCCGTTCGAGAATGGCCATCGGCGCGGTGTGGGATCGGGGGAAGCTACGACCCGTCTTGCACGCCCGGGCGCGCCCCCGGTGCCCCCGCGCCCCTCGGCGCCGGCCGCTCCGCCCACGGCCGGCTTTCCGAACCGCTCCGCAGGCCGGTTGTAACCTTCCGCGTGGGCCGCCCGTCTGGGCCGGCGAACGCCACCGCGCCATGCCCCTCGACACCGCCGCGCTCGCCGCGCACCGCCACCGCGTCTACGCCTTCGCGCTCCGCCTCACCGGCTGCCGGGAGGACGCCGCCGACGTGACGCAGGAGGTGCTCGTCCGCCTCTGGCGCCACGGCGACCAGGTCGAGGAGGCCCGGCGCACGGCGTGGACCCTCCGCGTCACACGCAACGCCGCCCTCGACCTCCTCCGCAGCCGGACGGCCCGCGCCGCCCACACCGTCACCCACAACGACCTCCCCTACGCCGCCGCCGACGGCGGCCACACCCCCGACACCCTCACCGAGGCCGCCGACTTCCGCCGGCACCTCGACCACGCCCTCGCCCAGCTCGACGAGCCCTACCGCAGCATCGTCATCCTCCGCGAGATCGAGGACCTCCCCTACCAGGACATCGCCGACGCGCTCGACCTCCCGCTCAACACCCTGAAGGTCTACCTCCACCGCGCCCGCCGCCGCCTCCGCGACGCCCTCCGCACGACCCTCCCCGCCGAAGCGCTCCCGTCATGAACCCCTGCGCGCACACTGACCAGCTCGACGCCTACCTCGACGGCGACCTCGCGCCGGCGGAGACCCGCGCGTTCGAGGCGCACGCCGGGGCCTGCCCCGCCTGCACCGCCGAGCTCGCGCTCGCCCGCAGGCTCCAGGGGGCCCTCCGCGCGCTCCCGGCCGAGCCGTGCCCCTACGAGGTCTTCCAGGGCGCCCTCGACCGGATCGCGCGCGAGTCGAAGGACCGCCCGGCCCTCCCGTCGCCGGCCCGCGCTCGCCGCCCGAGGTGGCACGCCGCCGGCGTCGGCGTCGGCCTCGTGGCCCTCGTCGCCCTGGCCCTCGTCCTCGCCCGGCCGGCGAACGAACCGGCGCCGGTCGAGCCCGTGGCCTCGACGGAGACGCCGGACCCCACGCCGCCCGCCGTCGATCTTCCGGCCGCCGAGCCGGTGCCGGCAGGCGCCGGCGACACCACAGCGACCCCGTCGCCCGCCCGGCCGGAGACAACGCCGACCGCGCGCCGCCGCGCCCCCCGGCCCGCCCCGTACACCGCCCCCGAGGGCGACCTCGCCGCGGCTCGGCCTACGCCCTCCCCGGCGCCTGAGCCTTCCGCAGAACCGACCCCCGCCGAGGTGGCGTCCGCCCGCGAGGGCGTGCGCCTCGCCTTCACCCTCTTCGCCGAAGCCAACCGCCAGGCCACCGAGGCCGTCCGCTCCAACGTCGGGCAGCAGCTCGAGCACGTCACGGACGCCCTCGCCCTGACCCTCCCCCGATGAATACCCTGCCCCGACACGCCATGCACCGCCTCGTCCTGTTCCTCCTCGTCGTCGCCGTCGGCCTCCTGTTCGCGCCGGGCGCCTTCGCGCAGCCGGTGCCGCCGACGCCGCCGGCCCTGGACCTCTCCCTCCTCGACGACTACTTCGACGACGAGCCGCTGGTCGAGGTCAACCTCAACAAGTCGCTCCTCCGCCTCGCCGCCGCGGCGGCCGACGAGGACGAGCCCGGCACCGCCGCCCTCATGCAGGGCCTCGACGGCATCACCGTCCGCGTCTACGACCTCGCCTCGGCCGTCACCGACCTCACCGACGGCCTCACCGACCTCGGCCACCAGCTCGAGGACGAGGGCTGGCAGACGTTCGTCCGCGTGCGCGGCGACCGCTCCGGCGGCGCAGCGACCGATCGCGACGACGTGTGGATCTACGTCCGCGAGGCCGGCGACGCCTTCGGCGGCCTGGTCGTGATGGCGCTCGACGAGGAGGAGCAGGAGGCCGCCTTCGTCGTCATCGACGGCCTCATCCAGCCCGAGGACATCGAGGAGCTCACCCGGTTCGGCAACTTCGGCTTCGGCGACGACGAGGACGCGGAGGTGAACACGGACGGGGGCGAGAACTGAGCACCGCTGTTCGAGAAAGGGAGAAAGGGGGAAAGGGAGCAGGGACACGCCCTCTCCCCCTCTCTCCCGCTCCCCCATTCTCCATGAGAACCCTCCCCGCCCTCCTCCTGCTTGCCGTCGCCGCCTCGGGCTGCACGTCGTTCGAGCTGACGAGCGTGCGCAACGACCTCGCCCGGCAGCTCCCCGAGGCCGCCATCGGCGAGGGCTACGCCGTCTCCTTCGGGCGCATCTCCATCGGCTTCACCCGCTGGCTCACCTCCTTCGCCGACGACGAGGACGCCGAGCTCGCGCAGATCGCCCTCCGCGAGGTGCGCCGCGTCCAGTTCGGCCGCTACGACGTGACCGGCCCCGTCGACGCGTCCCGCCTCACGATGCCCTCCCGGCTCCGCCACTACGTCGAGGACGAGGGGTGGCAGCACCTCGCGACGTTCCGCGAGGGCGCCGAGGCCGGGTGGGTGCTCTACCGCGAGCGCGACGAGGGGATCACGGACCTCTTCGCCGTCGTGCTATCGGAGGAGGAGCTCGTGCTCGCCCGCCTCTCCGGCGACCTCGACGACCTCGTCGTCAACGTGCTCCGGCACGAGCGCCACCGCCTGCCGCTCTTCCGCGAGGCGGCGTCCGAGGAGGAGGCCGAGGCGGTCGGCGCCGTCCTGGAGGCCGCGCAGGCGGTGGGGGGCTGACGATTCGGCCGGGAGGCTCCGCTTTCCGGTTGCAGGTCGTGCGGTTCAGGTCGCAGGTTGTGAGGCGATGGCCCGTGACCCGAACCGCGCAACCTGCCCCCCATGGAGATCCCCGTCGCCCCCTACCCCGGACTCGCCGTCGGCGCCTTCACCACCGCGTTCCCCGCGCCGCTCGGAGCAACGCCGTCGCCGCCGTGGCTCACCGACCTCCTCCGCCTCGACGCCGACGCCCCGCTGACGCGGGATGAGGAGGTACGCACGGCCGTCCGCGACCTCCTCCGCCAGCGGGGCTACAAGCCGACGGGCCGCGGCAAGCCCGCCTCGGAGTACCTCGTGCGCGCCGCCGAGGAGGGCACCCTCGGCTCCATCAACGCCGCCGTCGACGCCTGCAACGCCGTCTCCCTCCACAGCGGCCTCCCCATCAGCGTCGTGGACCTCGACCGGGCCGCGCCCCCGTTCCGCATCGACGTGGCCGGCGAAGGCGCGAGCTACGTGTTCAACGCGTCCGGCCAGGAGATCCGCCTCGACGGCCTCCTCTGCCTGTTCGACGCCGAGGGACCGTGCGCGAACGCCGTCAGGGACAGCCAGCGCACGAAGACCGCCGGCGACACCCGCCGCACCCTCTCCGTCGTCTGGGCCACGGAGGCCCACCAGGCGCGCCTGGACGAGGCGGTGGGCTGGTACCGCGCGCTGCTCGGGCGCCTCGGCGCCGTAACCGAGGCCGTCGAGACGGTGTGAGCGGCCGAGGTGGTGTCAGTCCTGGCCTGCCCTATCGTCCAGCGCGGCGACGATGGCGGCGCGCAGCCGCGCGTGCAGCCGCGCGTCAACCAGGTCGGCACGGCGGGCGGACGGGACCGTAGGAGCGCCGAAGCCGCCGGAGCAGCGGGCCTGGGCGACGGGCGGCGTGCCGGCCCGCCGGCCGCGCTCGTCGCGGCACCGCCGGACGGGCGTGCTGAAGGTCGGTGCGGGGTGCGCTCCCGCAGCGGAGGCGGTGAGGCTGTCCCGCTCGACCGGCTGCTGCGCGCGGGCAGGCGGCGCGCTCAGGCTGAGGCCGACGAGAAGCAGAAGGGTGAGGAGGTGCATCGCGGGGTGCGGTCGAGGGGGCCGCTGGCCTGAGGGGTCGGGCGGCTGTTCGAACAACGGTCAGAACGCGAGAACCTTGTCCAGCGCCGCTGCCAGCCGCGCCCGCGCGGAGTAGACCTCGTCCTCGATCTGCTTCGAGAACGCGATGGGGAGGTCGGCCCCGGCCACGCGGACGGGCGGGGCGTCGAGGAGGTCGAACGCCTCCTCGGCCAGCTGAGCGGCGACCTCGGCGCCGAAGCCGCCCGTGCGCGCGGCCTCGTGGAGGACGACGAGCCGGTTCGTCTTCGCCAGCGACGCCCGAACCGTCTCGCGGTCCCACGGCACGAGCGTCCGCAGGTCCACCACCTCCACCTCGACACCCGTTTCCGCACGCCGCGCCGCCTCGTCGAGCGCCCAGCGCACGCCGACGCCCCACGTCACGACCGTCACGTCGGCGCCCTCGCGGGCGAGGCGGGCGCGGCCGAGGGGTGTGACGTAGTCGCCCGCCGGCACCAGCCCCTTCTCGGCGCGGTAGAGCAGCTTGTGCTCGAAGAACAGCACAGGGTTCGGCTCCAGGAGGGCCGCGCGCAGGAGCCCCTTCGCGTCCTCCGGCGTCGCCGGCACCACCACCTTCAGGCCGGGGACGTGGCAGAACCACGCCTCGGGGCTCTGCGAGTGGAACGGCCCCGCGCCGATGCCGCCGCCGAGCGGCGCGCGGATGGTCACGTTGAGCGGGGCGCCCCAGCGGTAGTGCGTCGTCGCGAGGTTGTTGACGATCTGGTTGAACCCGCACGTGATGAAGTCGGCGTACTGCATCTCGACGACGGGCCGGAACCCCTCGAGCGCGAGGCCCATCGCGCAGCCGACGGCGCCGCTCTCGATGATGGGCGTGTTGCGGACGCGCGCGCGGCCGTACTTCTCGACCAGCCCCGCCGTCACCTTGAAGACGCCGCCGTACTCGGCGACGTCCTGCCCCATCAGGATCACCCGCTCGTCGGCGGCCATCGCCCCGTCGAGCGCCTCGGTGAGGGCGTCGATGAACCGGCGCTCGCGGCGCTCCCCCGCCCCCTCGGGCCCCGGCAGCGCCAGCGGCGGGCCCGGCGCGAAGACGTCGGCGTGCTCGCGCTCGGGGGTGCTCACGGCCTCCGGCTGGCGGAGCGCCCACTCGGCGGCCTCCTCGACCTCGGCGGCGAGGGCGGCGTCGATCTCACCGAGCGCCGCTTCGTCGGCTTCGCCGCGTTCGAGGAGTCTTTGTTTGTATTGCAATAACGGATCCAGGGGCGCCCAGCGCTCGAACAGCGCCGCCGGCACGTAGCGCGTCCCGCTCGCCTCCTCGTGCCCCCGCATCCGGAACGTCTTCATCTCGAGCATCGTCGGCCCCTCGCCCCGCCGCGCCCGCTCGGCCGCCATCCGCACCGCGGCCACCACGGCCTCGACGTCGTTCCCGTCCACGACGTGCCCGGGCATCCCGTAGCCCGCCGCCGCGTCGGCGACGTCCTCGACGGGCAGCGCCTCGGCGGTCGGCGTCGAGAGGCCGTAGCCGTTGTTCTCGACGACGAAGAGGACGGGGAGCTTCCAGACGGCGGCGAGGCTGAGGGCCTCGTGGAAGTCGCCCTCGCGCGTGGCCCCCTCGCCCACGAACGCGGCCGCGACGGCGCCCGTGCCGTCGAGCTGCGCGGCGAGGCCGAGGCCGTCGGCCACGGGGAGCATGGCGCCGAGGTGGGAGATCATCCCGACGAGGCGCTTCTCGGGGAGGCCGAAGTGGAAGGTGCGGTCGCGCCCGTTCGTGTAGCCGCCGTCGCGGCCCATGAGCTGGCAGAACAGCGGCCGGAGCGGGAGCCCCCGCGTCGTCCACACCCCGAGGTTCCGGTGCATCGGGAGGATCCAGTCGCGCTCCTCCAGCGCCCACGCCACGCCGACGGCGATGGCCTCCTGCCCGTACCCGCTGAACCACTTCGAGAGGCGGTTCTGCCGGATGAGCCGGAGCATCTTCTCCTCCACAGCCCGCGGCAGGCGCAGCGCCCGGTAGAGCGCGAGGGGGTCGTCGGTGGACGGTGGGCGGTGGGCGGTGGACGGGGTGGCGGCCGGGGCTTCCATCAGGGGGACGGACAGTGACCGAGCAAGTTATCGAGGAAGACGGCGGGCCACGGACGACGGATCACGGCCGGAGGTCCGAAGTCGGCGGAACTTCTCCGGCGCTCCCGATCGAACCTTCACCCTTCACCCTTCACCCTTCACCCTTCACCCTTCACCCTTCACCCTTCACCCTTCACCCTTCTACTGCCCCTTCCCCGTGACGGTCGTGCGGA
>DATGQT010000063.1:0-6072 GCA_035304085.1 Rubricoccaceae bacterium | reverse complement strand
TCGCGGATTTCGGATTTTGGGGTGCTCCCGGCGAAGATCGCCATTCCGCAATCCGTACTCCCCCATCCTCAATCCCATGTGGCTCGCCGGCGCCTGGGCCGTCTTCCTGAAGGACGCGCGGCTGGAGCTGCGGACGCGCTTCGCGCTCAACGCGCTCGGCCTGTTCGTCGCCGCCGCCGTCTTCTTGCTCCGGTTCGCCCTCGGCGACGTGGCCGTGACGGCGCCGGTGGCGGCGGCGCTGCTGTGGGTGGTGATCCTGTTCGCGGCGACGGTGGGGCTCGGACGCGCGTTCGTCGCCGAGGAGGAGCGGGGGACGGTGCTGCTGCTCCAGCTGACGCTGCGGCCGAGCGCGGTCTACGGCGGGAAGCTCCTGTTCAACGCGGCGCTCCAGCTCGCCCTCAACGCCGTCGCCGCCCTCCTCTTCCTCGTCCTCGTCGGCCCGCCGGTGGCGGCGCCGGGCCTCCTCGCCGCGGTCCTCGCCCTCGGCGCCCTCGGGCTGGCGGGCGCGACGACCCTGCTCTCGGCGCTCATCGCGCGGACGGCCTCGAGCGGGCCGCTGCTGGCCGTCCTCGCCTTCCCCGTCCTCATCCCGCTGCTGTTCTCGGCCGTGCGCGCCACGCGGCTCGCCTTCGAGGGCGGGGGCGCCGCTTCGGCGTGGGTCGAGGCGGAGGCCGACCTCACCGCGCTCGTTGGCTACGCCGGCCTCGCCGTCACCGCCTCGTTCCTCCTGTTCGACTACGTCTGGCAGGATTGATTGCGGACGGCCGACCGCGGTCCTGCGCAGCGTGCGCAGCGGCTGCGCAGACGCGCGCTTCCCGGCCGTTTCACGGTCGCACGCGGTCCCGGCGCGAATCTTGACAGGCCCCCAGCGGTTAGCAGCCGGCCCTCCCACCCCGCACGATGGCGCCCCCCGACCGCGACGCCCTTCCGATCCCGCGCTACGGCGCGCCCTTCACCCTCTACCGCGTCGTCACGGTGGTGTGGGTGACGGCGGCGCTGTGCTTCGGCCTCCTCGGGAGGATCTCGAACCTGCCCATCCTGGAGCACTCGGCGCGGAACCTGTATTTCCACGTCCCGATGTGGTTCACCCTCCTCTTCGGGTGGCTCATAGCCGCGTTCCACTCGCTCCGCCACCTCCAGACGGGCCGGCGCGTCCACGACGTGAAGGCCGAGCAGGCTGCGCTCGTGGCGTTCGCCTTCGGGGTCTTCGGCATCGTCACCGGGACGATCTGGGCGCGGTTCACGTGGTACGTCGGGACCGACATCTGGTGGAACTCGGACCCGCGGCAGGTGATGGTGGCCGTGCAGTTGCTCATCTGCGGAGCCTACTTCGTCCTCCGCGGCGCCCTCGACGACGAGCGGCGGCGCGGCCGGCTCGCAGCCGTCTACGCGCTCTTCGCCACGCTCACCCTCCCGTTCCTGACCTACGTCCTGCCGCGCCGGATGGAGAGCCTCCACCCCGGCGCTGAAGGGAACCCCGCCTTCAGCGAGATGGACATCGCGCCGGAGATGCGGTGGGTGTTCTACGCGGCCGTCGTCGGCTTCTTCCTCCTGTTCGGGTGGGTGTACACGGCGCGGGTGCGGATGCGGCGGGCCGAGCTGCTCGCCGAGGCGCGCCACAGCCTGCCCCGCTCCAGCGGGGAGGCCGCCCTCGCCTGACGCACCGCCGTGAAAACCCCGCTCCCCTGAGCTTTCCGCGCCGCCAGGCGTTATTCTTGCCCCGATGCAGCCCGCCCCCGACGCGCAGGACACGACCATCGCACTGCTCGACCCCGAGGCCGCGCAGGCCCTCACGACCCAGCCGCCGCGCGGGATCGAGCGGGTGATGCTCCAGGAGGACAAGCTCCCCGTCGTCCTCGCCGTCGTCCTCGTGATCTGGCTCGGGCTCCTCCTCCTGATGTTCCGCACCGACCGCCGCCTCGCCCGCATCGAGCGCGACCTCCGCTCCTGACCGCCATGCGCACCAAAACCCTCTTCGGCTTCGGCCTCCTCGCCGTCTTCGGGTTCCTCGTCGTGAGCAGCTTCGGCGAGCAGGTGGCCGGGTACGAGGACTTCACGCAGGCCGCCGCGAGCGGCCGGACGGCCCACGTCGTCGGCACCTGGCTCGAGGACCGCCCGACGACCTACGACCCCGCCGCCAACCGCTTCTCGTTCTGGATGGCGGACGGGGGGGGCGTCGTCCGCCAGGTCGTCTACCCCAACCCGAAGCCGGCCAACTTCGAGGACGCCGAGCAGGTCGTCGTCAACGGGCGCATGGAGGGGGACGTGTTCGTGGCCGAGCACATCCTCGTGAAGTGCCCGTCGAAGTACAACGACGAGCGCGGGCTCGAGGGCATGGCGGGCACCACGCAGCCGGCCTCGCTGGAGTAGCCTGCTCCGACTCCACCTTTCCGCGAGCGCCCTGCCTGCCGGGGCGCTCGCGCCGTTTTCGGCCCCGCCGGAACCGATCCGCCCGCTCGGGCGAACGCACCCCGTCCCCTCTCCCCCGCCCTTCCCATGCCCGCTTCCCCCCTCCGCAAGCTCCTCGTCGGCCTCGGCGCCCTCGCGGGCGTCGCCGCGGCGGGCGCCGCCGTCGGCCGCCGGATCTCCTCGCACGAGCAGGGCACGCCCGCCTCGAACCCGCTGCCCCCCTGCCCCGACGGCGCGCGCAACTGCTACCGTGCCACGCGCTCGTTCGGCCTCCCCGCTGCCGACGTCTACGCCGCCCTCGAGCGCGCCGCCCGCAGCAACCCCGGCTTCCTCACCGGCCGCCTCGTCTCCCTCCGCAAGGACGGCCTCTCGTTCGACGCCGTCTACGCCGTCGGCCCGTTCAAGGACGACCTCCGCGTCGTCGTCCACGGCGACGAGCTCGGCAGCGTCGCGCACGTCCGCAGCACCACCCGCAGCCGGGGCTGGTGGGACCTCGGCGTCAACCGCCGCCGCGCCGAGGCCCTCTTCGACGCCGCCGGCTACCACCTCCAGGGCGCGTGAGCACCTTCCCCGACGCCCTCCGCGAGCGGATGGAGGCCGCGGGCGCCGCCGGCCTCCGCCTCCCCCCGCCCGTCTTCGAGGCGATGGAGGGCGCCTTCCTCGCCTTCGACGCCGACGCCGCCCGCCTCCGCGTCCGCTTCCCCGTCCTGGAGCGGTTCCAGAACCCGATGGGCCACCTCCAGGGCGGCGCGATCACGATGGCCGTCGACAACACCATCGGGCCGCTGTCCTACCTCGTCGCCCCGCCCAGCGCGACGACGGAGCTGACGACGACCTACCTCCGCCCCGTCACCGCCGAGGACGCCGCCATCGAGGTCGAGGCCTGGCTCGTCGAGCGCGCCGGGCGCCGCCTCGTCTTCGACGCCCGCGTCACCAACGGCGCGGGCAAGACCGTGGCCCTCGCACGGGCCGTCTGCCAGGTCCTCCAGCCGGGATGAAGGGCAGGAAGGCCGCGTGTTCCGCATTGCGCGTTCCGTGCCGGAGCATCGGGGCACGCGACCCGCATCAGCCCAGCGCGATCTCGACGGTCTGGAGCGGGAGGCCCGAGCCCCGGTCGAAGGCGCAGCCGGCGCGCACGCCGATCTCGGCCACCTCGCGCGCCGTCGCCGCGTGCTCCCACGCCGCGAACATCGCCCCCAGCGCGTAGCCGGCGCCCGAGCCCATCGCCCAGTAGCGCGTGTACTGGTGGACCTCCCGGAAGTCGTACACCCCGAAGAGCCCCTGCGGGCTCGCGATGAGCAGCGCCATCTGGCTCGACTCGTACGGGTCCCCCTCCTCCGCCTCCGGCCTCAGGAAGTACTCCTCCTTCAGGATCGGGTGGAGGTCCCGGAACAGCTCGAAGATGGCCTCCCGGCTGGAGAAGTCCGGCGCCTCGACGGTCTTCAGCAGGTTCTCGAGCACCTGCGCGTGCGCCGTGAACCCGACGACGCCGACGGCCGCCTCGCCGATGCGGAAGATCTTGTCGGGCTGGGCGTCGAGCTCGGGCGGGAGCTTGAGCTCGTCGAAGGTGGTGAGCGCGTCGGCCACCATGACGGCGGCCCCGTTCTTCTGCGCGACGGCGATGGTGGACAAGGGGAGTTGGGGGTTTGGGGTTTGGGGTTGGAGAACTCCCAACTCCAAACTTCAGAGGTAGAGCAGGGTGGCGATGAGGAAGAACACCGTCAGCCCGAGGATGTCGTTGGAGACGGTGATGAACGGCCCCATGGCGAGGGCGGGGTCGATGCCGACGCGGTGGAGCAGGAGCGGGACCGTCGCCCCGAGGACGGTGGCGATGACGATGACGATGAGGAGCGAGAGGCCGGCGGTGGCGGCGAGGTGGAGGGCGTCGGCGTCGCCGAGGACGCCCGTGTACGACATCCCGACGACGATGGCGCCGAGGACGACGGCGAGGATGGCCCCGTTGAGCAGCGCCACGGCCAGCTCCTTCCCGAGCCGCGGCACCACGTCGCTCGTCCAGAGGTCGCCCGAGGCGAGCCCCTGCACGGCGATGGCCGACGACTGGATGCCGGCGTTGCCCGCCATCGCCATCACGATGGGGATGAACATGGCGAGGACGGTGGCCGCCTCGAGCGCCCCCTCGAACCCCCGGATGACGAGGCCGGAGAACGAGGCGCCGACGAGCCCGACCAATAGCCACACGATCCGCCCCCGCGAGATCGCGAACACCGACGCCGAGATCTCCTCCTCGCCCGAGAGGCCCGCCGAGCGCTGGAAGTCCTCCTCGGCCTCCTCCCGGATCACGTCCACGATGTCGTCGATGGTGATCCGCCCGAGGAACCGCCCGCCGGCCGAGACGACGGGGAGCGCCACGAGGTCGTACCGCTGCATGATCCGGGCCACCTCCTCCTGGTCGAGGTCCGGCTCGACCGCCGTGAAGTCGGCCTCCATCACGGCCGTGATGGGGGTGCCGGCGTGGGCGAGGATGAGCCGCGTCAGCGGGACGATGCCCACCAGCCGCTCGTCCTCGTCGAGGACGTAGACGACGTAGACGGGGTCCACCTTCTCGGCGCACGCGCGGACGGCCTCGGTGGCCTCGGCGACGGTGGCCGTCGCGGGGACGGCCACGTAGTCCGTCTCCATGAGCCCGCCGGCGGTGTCCTCGCCGTAGCTCATGAGGTGCTCGACCTCGGCGGCGTCCTCGAGGTGCGGGAGCACGTGCTCCGCGACGTCCTCGTCGACGTCGGCGAGGACGTCGACGGCGTCGTCGGTGTCGAGGTGGTCGAGGAGGCCGACGATCTCGTGGGCGGGGACGCCCTGGAGGAGGTCGGCGCGGCGGGCGCTCTCGAGCTCGGGGAGGACGGCGCCGGCGCGGTCCTCGGGCAGCCACCCGAACAGCGCCTGCGCCGCCTCGACGGGGAGGTGGCTGAGGAGGCTGCCGAGGTCGGCGGGGTGGAGGTCGGTGACGAGGTTGAGCACCATCCCCTCCTGCCCGTCGTGGACGAGGACCTCGACGTTCTCGACGAGCTCCTCGTCCACGACGGGCGGCGGCGCCGGGCGCTCCGGCTCCGCCGGCTCCGGCGTCGGCGCGGTCATCTCGGGCGGCAGCTCGGACACGGGGCGAGGGGCTGGGGAGGGGCAGGCGCCAACGGCGGCGCGGGTACAGCGGTTTCGGCGGACTCAGCCGCCGCCCCCGGCCTCGCCGTAGAGCGCGCGCGTGAGGACGACGAACTCGGCGGGGGCGAGCGCCTCCGGGCGCCGCGCGGCGAAGGCCTCGGGGAGCGGGCGCGGCGCGCCGAGGGCGGCGAGGCTGTTGCGGAGCATCTTCCGCCGCTGCCCGAACGCCGTCCGCACCACCCGCCTGAGCGCGGCCGAATCTACGCCCTCGGGCTCCTCGATATCGAAGTCCAGCGCCACCACGGCGCTCTCGACCTCGGGCTTGGGGCGGAAGACGTGGCGGGAGACGCGGAAGAGCAGCGCAGGACGGGCGAAGAGCTGGAGCTGCACGCTGAGGACGCCGTACGCCTTCGAGCCCGGCGCCGCCACGATCCGCTCGGCCACCTCCCGCTGCATCATCACGACGGCCCGGCGGACGCTCGGCCGGGCGTCCACGAGGCCGAAGAGGATGGGGCTCGTGATGTAGTACGGGAGGTTGCCCACGACGTA
>DATGQT010000062.1:0-4930 GCA_035304085.1 Rubricoccaceae bacterium | reverse complement strand
CAGACGGGCCGGCTGACGCTGGCGAACTGAGCCGGTTGAGCGCCGGGGCTACGGCCTCGGCGCCGCCACAGGCGCAGCGCCGCCCCCGGGGCTCCGGCTCCGGGGGCGGCGCCGTCTCTACGCGAGGCGCAGGAAGAGGAGCACGACGTACGCCACGAACGCCCCCGGCCCGACGAACGCCAGCGCCCGGTGCACCCGCTCGCTCGCGCTGAAGAACCCCACGGCAGCCAGGACCACGAACCCCACGCGGAAGACGACGTCGGTGTCGGCGTACACCCGCTCGGACACGACGAAGTCCATCGCGAGGCTGGCGATGGGGAGCAGCCCTAGCACGCCGAAGAAAGCCGGCCGGCTCTCGTAGTAGCTCGCGCGGAGGTCCACCGCCTCGCTCGCCTCGGTGTCGGGCACGAGGAGGAACGTGAGGAAGTAGGCGAGGACGGGGATGAGGAGGACGAGGAGGAAGGCCACGAACGTCCACATCGCCACGTCGCGGAGGTCGAACATCGCCCACCAGATCTGGACGTGTACGAGGAACAGGAACGCCATCCACGCCAGCGCCGGTTCGTAGAACCGGACGCGAGCACGGTAGCGGAGGAGCCGGGCGGCACCCGCGAGGACGTGGGCGAGGCCGAGGCCCAGCACGATGGAGATGAGGACGGAGAGGTAGCTGAACGCGTCCATTCAGAAAGCCTCGAACGTCACCCGCTGGAGGAGGAAGTCTGACGAGTGCGCGGCTTCGGGGTCGAAAATCTCCTCCAGCTTCGCGTTGAGGACGAAGACGGCGTCGCCGGCCCGCGTGGCCGTGGTGGGGAAGGGGAGGACGGAGGGGACCTCGGCCGTGACCGAGGCCGAGCGCCAGCCGTCGTCGCTGCGAAGGAGCAACGTACGGTCGCGCCCCTCGTTCTGGACGACCACGAGGCGTTCGCCGTCGAGGAGCAGGAGGCCGTCGGCGCCCACGAGCGCCTCGGGCAGCGAGACGGGCGCGACGCGGGATGGATCGCGGAGGTCCACGCGGAAGAGGCGCCCGCCCTCCGAGTGCGCCACGAGCAGGAAGCCGGCGGGGTGGACGACGATCCCGTTGAGACCGACGTGCTCGCTCGCGAACGCCGCATCCTGCGCGAAGACCGACGCCTCGCCCCCCGGCGTCACGCGGTAGACGACGCCGGCGAAGCTGTCGGTGACGTAGGCGGTGCCGTCCGCGTCGAGGGCGAGGTCGTTGGCGTGGTGCCGTCCCGGCGTGAGGCCGTCGAGCGGGACGTACGTGAGGAGGGCGCCGGTGTCGAGGTCGTAGGCGGCCAGCCCGGCCTGGCGCTCCTGCGTTGTCTCCGACGAGCGCGCGCCCACGCCGAGGTCGCCGCCGACGACGAGGAGCCGCCCGCGCGCCGCATCCACGGCGATGCCCTGCGTGGAGACGAGCGGCCCGGCCTCGGCGAAGGGGCTGTACCTCCCGTCCGGCACGACGCGCCCGACCACCCCGTGTCGGAGCGAGCCGACGAAGAAGCCGCCCGTCGTCGGGTCGAAGGCGACGCCCTCGGGGTAGAGCTCGGGCGCAGTGAAACGGACGTCTCCAGGAGGAGTGGACGGTGCGGGCCTCGGCGCACAGGACGTAGCCGCGAGCAGCGCGAGGGGGCAGAGCAGCGTGGTGAGCGCCTTCATCGCCACCATCGCCACGGGTTCTCGTCGAGGCGGGCGAAGAGGGTGGCCGCGTCGTCCAGCTTCGCGGGGTCGTTGGCGGCGAAGAACCAGTAGAACTCGTAGTCGCCCCGGTTGAAGTACCCGGCGAGGTCGCCCTGCGACTTGTGCTCGGCCAGCGCCCAGTTCGCGACGAGCTTGTAGTCGACGACGCCGTCCTCCTCCATCGGCTGGAGCCGGTCGAACCGGAAGACGGGGGCACTCGGATCCACGGCCGTGATGGGGTAGCCGGCGAGGCCTGAGAAGGTGTAGGGGGGCCCGTCGGGTGCCGGGAGGTCCTCGGCGTCGGCGAAGTCGGCCCCGAGGACGACGGGGCGGGCGTCGGTGGGGAGCTGGCCCGCCGCTTCGAGCGCGAGGATCGTCGCGGCCTTGTGGTGGCCGTGCGTCTCCTCGGTGGGGAGGAGGCCGAGGACGAAGTCGTAGCGTCCGCGTGCCATGATCGCGCGGAGGCTGTCGCGCACGGCGTCCACGTCCCACACGTGCTGGAGGACGGTGTCCACGTCCGTCGTGTACTCGTGGTCGAAGGCGTCGAGGAAGAAGAGGTCGCGGAGGCCGAGGACGCGGGCGGACCCCCGCAGCTCCTCCTTGCGGACGGCGGGGAGGTGCTGCCGGGCGGCCTCCTCGTAGTGGAGCGGCACGCCGTAGTACGGCTCGGCGATCATGGCGTAGTGGAAGCCGCCGCCGCCGTCGGTGACGAGGGCGAGGTCCACGTTCGCGCCGAGGGTGTGGGTGAGCTTGTAGAGCGCCCCGGCCATGAGCGTCTCGTCGTCCGGGTGCGCCGTCACGACGAGGACGGCGAGGCTGTCGCCCGGCTGCGCCGCAACGGGCGACGCGAGGAGGCCGAGGCCGAGAAGGAGCGTGGTAGCCAGGAGGGGGCGGGGCATCGGCACAAAGAGGGGAGTGGAGGGGTGGCGGAACGCCGCTGCCCCAGTATCTTCGGGTTGCGCAAACGTATGCGCAGGCGGCGCGGCCTGTCCACCCCTCTCCCGACTTCCTGCCCATGTCCTCCCCCGCGACCTCCCTCCGGCGCCCGCTCTCCCTCTGCCTTCTCGTGGCGCTCCCCGTCGCGGCGGGGTGCGCCTCGCCCCGCTCGACCGGAGGCGCGGCCGAGACCGACGGGGGCGGCGGATGGACCGACCTCACGGACCCCCGCCACTGGCGCAGCTACGGCTCGGACGCCTTCCCCTCCGGCTGGGTCCTCGAAGACGGCGCGCTCGCCCGCACCGACAGCGGGGAGGGGGGCGACATCGTCACCCGCGAGCCCTACAGCGACTTCGAGCTGGAGCTGGAGTGGAGGGTCGAGCCGTGCGGCAACAGCGGCATCTTCTACCGCGGCGCCGAGGGGGCCGAATACATCTGGAACACCGCCCCCGAGATGCAGGTGCTCGACGACACCTGCCACCCCGATGGCGAGACCCCGGCCCACACCGCCGGCGCCGTCTACGCTCTCTACGCCCCCACGGAGGACGTGGCCCGGCCCGGCGGCGAGTGGAACGCGGCGCGGATCGTCGCGCGGGGGCCGCACGTCGAGCACTGGCTCAACGGCGTGAAGATCGCCGAGTACGAGCAGGGCAGCGACGACTGGAACGCGCGCGTGGCCGCGAGCAAGTTCGCCGAGGAGCCTGGGTTCGGGACACACATGGAGGGCCTCATCGGGCTGCAGGACCACGGCGACCTCGTGTGGTACCGCAACATCCGCATCCGCCGCCTGGACTGACGCCGTGCCGCGCCGCAGGGACGCGGCGCACCGTGCTCCTGCAAGCCCGATCGTGCCATGAACCGTTCGCTGAGCGCCCGCCTGAGCCTGATGATGTTCCTCCAGTTCTTCGTCTGGGGGGCGTGGTACACGACGGTCGCCGTCTACATGACGAGCGCGGGGATGGCCGACCTCACGCACTGGCCCTACACCGTCAACCCCATAGCGGCCATCGCGGCGCCGTTCTTCCTCGGGCTCGTGGCCGACCGCTACTTCGCCACCGAGCGGGTGCTCGGCGTGCTCCACCTCCTCGGCGGGGCCGTCATGCTCGCCGCCCCCTCGACCTCGGCGAGCCCGACGCTGTTCATCCTCCTGCTCCTCGTCTACAACCTCTGCTACATGCCGACGCTGGGGCTCTCGAACGCCCTCGCCTTCCACCACATCCAGGACCAGGAGAAGCAGTTCCCGCTGATCCGCGTGTTCGGGACCGTCGGCTGGATCGTGGCCGGGCTGTTCGTCTCGTTCGTCCTCGTCGCCTTCGTGGCGGGCGAGGTACGGCCGGAGGCGACGGCGCTCCCGCTCTACACGACGGGCGTGGCGAGCCTGCTGCTCGGGATCTACGCGTTCACCCTCCCGCACACGCCGCCGCCGGCCGCCGGGCAGCGCGCCTCCCTCGGCAGCATCGTCGGGGTGGACGCGCTGCGGCAGCTCGGGAGCCGGCCGTTCTACGTCTTCCTCCTCGCCTCCTTCCTCATCTCGATTCCGCTCGCGGCCTACTACAACTTCACCCAGCTCTTCCTCGGGGCCACCGGCTTCGAGAACATCGCCGCGACGCAGACCATCGGGCAGGTGTCCGAGGTCGGCTTCATGCTGCTGATGCCGTTCTTCTTCCGGCGCCTCGGCGTGAAGTGGATGCTGCTGGTGGGGATGGGGGCGTGGGTGCTGCGCTACGTGCTCTTCGCCCTGGCCGCGCCGGCGTCGGTGACGTGGATGATCCTCACGGGCATCGCGCTCCACGGCATCTGCTACGACTTCTTCTTCGTGACGGGGCAGATCTACGTGGACAAGAAGAGCACGGCGGCCATCCGCGGGCAGGCACAGGGGATGCTGGTGCTCGTGACCTACGGCGTCGGCATGCTCATCGGCGCGCAGGTGGCGGGGAACGTCTACAACGGCTTCCTCGGCGGGGCCGAGGGGCTGACGCTCGACCAGTGGCAGGACTTCTGGTACCTCCCCGCCGCCTTCGCCGGCCTCGTCGCCGTATTCTTCGCGCTGACGTTCCGCGACCGCGTGACCCCGGACGCCGACCTGACCCCGGAATCGTTCGACTGGCCGAGCGCGGCCGAGGGACGGCCCGTCGCCGTGCCCGAGGTGGGGGTGCCGCCGCCACCTGAATCCTGAGGCCATGAGCGAGACCGTCACCCGCCGCGAGGCCCTCGGCCGCATCGGGCTGCTCGTCGGCGGCGCCCTCTCGGCTTCGACGGTCTCCGCCCTCCTCGGCGGCTGCCGCGCCGAGCCGGAGGCCGCCGGCTACGCCTTCCG
>DATGQT010000061.1:0-4206 GCA_035304085.1 Rubricoccaceae bacterium | reverse complement strand
TATCAGGACGCCGTCCGAATAACGTACGGGGGGGCGGGTGGGAACTCGCTGCGGGAGGGTAGGGCCGGGGCTACGAGAGCGTCAAGGCGGCGGGGCTACGCCCACGGCGCGAAGTCGGGGTCCACGAGGCGCTCGCCGCGGGCGAGGTCGGAGATCGCCTCCATCTCCTCCTCGGCCAGCGCGAAGTCGAACACCTCGAAGTTGTCGCGGATGTGCTCGGGGTTGGCCGAGCGCGGGATAGCGGCGACGCGGTCCTGCTGGATCAGCCAGCGGAGGGCGACCTGTGCGGCGCTCCGGCCGTGGACGGCGGCGACCTCCTGGATCGTCCACTCGTTCGCCACGCGCCCGCGCGCGACGGGGCTGTAGGCCGTGAGCACCATCCCGTGCTTGCGGACGAGCTCGAGGAGGGTGTCCTGCCCGAGGAAGGGGTGGTACTCCACCTGGTTGCACGCGAGGTCGGGCACGAGCTCCAGCGCCCGCTCCAGCAGCGACGGGGTGAAGTTGCTCACGCCGATGAGGCGGGTCTTTCCGCGTGCGCGCACCTCCTGGAACGCGTCGAGCGTCTCCTCCATCTCCACGCTCGCGTCGGGCCAGTGGACGAGGAGGAGGTCCACGTAGTCGGTCCGCAGGCGCTCCAGGCTCTCGTCGGTGGTGCGGAGGACGTCGCGGTAGCGGAGGTTGCCGAGGGCGACCTTCGTGGTGAGGAAGACGTCCTCGCGCGGGAGGCCGCTGTCGCGGAGGGCGCGGGCGACCTCGCGCTCGTTGCCGTAGGACTGGGCCGTGTCGAGGTGGCGGTAGCCGACGTCGAGGGCGGTGGCGATGGCGTGGAGGCCGTCCTCGCCGCGCAGCGACCAGGTGCCGAAGCCGAGGGCGGGGACGGCCACGCCGTGCACGTCGATGTAGGTCATGGGGAGGGCGTCGGGGAACGGGGGGCCGGTCCAACGCCACCGCCCCGCGCCGGGTTTGGACGAAGGCGGGGCGGGCGCCGCCCCCGTCCCGACCCGGACGCGGCCCGACGGCTCAGAGGCCGATCTCGTCGCACTGGGCGTCGAGCCAGTCGGTGGTGTCGCCGCTCTCGGCGACGCCGGAGCTGAACTCGGCCTCGGTGAGGGCGCCGTCGTCGTCGGCGTCCCAGGCCACGAAGGAGCCGGACACGCCGGCGAAGGCGGGGCGGGCGCCGGCGCCGGCGTCGAACTCGGCGCGGGTGAGGCGGCCGTCGTCGTCTTCGTCCCAGTCGTCGTAGAGGGCGGCGCTGAGCTCGGCCTCGGTGACGTTGTCGTCGCGGTCGCGGTCGAGGAGGGCGCACCCGCCGACGGCGGCGGCGGCACCGGCGCCGAGCGCCAGGCACCCGGAGAACGTGAGGGCCAGCGCCAGGGGGAGCACGAGGGCCGGCAGGAGGGGGAGGCGGGGGATGGGCAGCATGGGAGGGAGGGGCAGGTGGGAGAGGGGAGGGGCGAGGCGTGCCGGACGAGGGCGCGCGACACCCCGGGGCGCCTAAGAAGCGCGTACGTGGGGGTTCCACCGGCGCCGGCATCCCGCTGTGATTTGGGGCATTGCCGGAGGCACGACCCCGGCCGGCCACGTCAGCCTTCGCGCTGGGCCTCCTCGCGCCACGCGTCGAGGTCGGACTGCACCGAAGCGGGGACCACCGCGCGGATGCGCTCGGCGATCCGGTCGGCCGCTGCCCGCTGGCCCCTCACCACGAACGGCGGGACCTCGACCGTCCGGCCGTCCGCCGTCGCCGTCACCCGCCCGAAGGATCCCCCGACGGGCGGGTCCGACTCCTCCCGCCACGTCGTCGAGAAGAGGCCTTCGGCGTGGAGGTCGGCGTAGAGGGCGTCGAGCGCGGCCGCGTCGAGCTGGAACGGGACGGCGCGGGAGGGACCCTCGCCGTAGCTCAGGGTGACGGTGGCCGTGCCGGCGCCGTCCGGGCCGACTTCGATGACGTGGCGGTAGTGGTAGGGCGGCGGGAGGCTGCCCGTGTTCCAGTCGTAGCGGACGGCGAAGTCGTCGGGGCGGTCAGCGGGGGGCACGGCGGTGCAGGCGCCGAGGAGGAGGGCGAGGAGGAGGGAGCGCATCGGGATGGGGCTGGCGAGGACTCCTCAAGCATATGCCGCCCGACGCACACGCAGATCAGAAGGGGGCGGCGGCCTGGAGGCGGTAGTAGAGGTCCACGTCGTCCCACTCCAGATCCTCGTCGAGTTCGCCCCACGGCACGGCGAGGCCGAGGCTGTGGCGGAGCTCGAAGCCGCCGAGGCGGAGGAGGTTCGCCGCCTCGATCCCCACGCCCGTCCGCCGGATCGCGTCGTCGACGGCGGCGCCGGTCCAGACGAGGCCGCCGTCGGCGAAGAGGTTGATCCCGAGGCGGTCGAGCTCTACGATCCCGAGCAGCTTGGTGTCGAGGTCGAGGACGGCCGGGAGCCGCCACTCCATCGTGAGCGCGCCCATCAGTAAGGGCTACCTCACGGCGTCTTGGCCTCCTCCAACTCCATCACACCGAGGTCGAGGTCGACGTCAGGAGGGGGGAAAGCCTCCTGACGGAAGGTGGTGTACCGGCTGTCGTAGGGGCTGTTCACGACCACCGCGTAGTGGACGTTGGGGTGTCCCCTACGGGGGCGGGAGGTCTCGTAGTGGATGGAGAACTGACCCTCGGCGTCTGTCTCCGCCATGGCGACGTCAACGGTAGCTCCAAACGATGAGGGGATGCGCTGGATGGCGACGCCGAGGCCGACGATAGGCTCACCCGTCTCGGCGCTGACGACAGTGCCGGTGGCCTCGATCACGATCTCCTCCAGGCTCGACTCGATGAGATCGCACCCGCTCAGGAGGGGCAGTGGGAGCGCGAGGACGACGATACGGGCGAATCTGCTCGCAATCGGGCAACCTTGGCTGAGGGTGTGCGGAATATAAGGTGAGCACTGAGCCCTCCCGAGCACTGCATCGGACCTGTTCACGCCGCCTCGGTGAGATCACCGCGCCTGCAGGGCGGCCTCCAGCTCGGAGGGGGCGTAGACCCTCAGCGCGCTCCCACGGAAGCCGGCGGGGTCGCGGGTCACGACCGCCTCGGCGCCGGCCGCCCGGCCCGCCGCCGCGAGCACGGCGTCCTCGAAGTCGGGCGCGGCGAGGGCCAGCGCCTCCTCCAGCACCGCCCGGGTGACTGGCGCCACGTCGAAGAGGGCGAGGAGGTCGGCCACGGCCTGCCGGGCCACCTCCGCCCCGCGCGCCTTCTGCGTCAGGTAGTGGATCGTCGTGAGCGTGGTCGCGCCGAGGAGCCCGTGGAGCTCCCCCTCGTGCACGCGGGTGAAGAGGACCACGGCGGGCTCGGCGTGGGGCGGGCGGTCCAGCAGCACGTCGAGCACGACGTTGGTGTCGAAGAGCACCGTCATGGCGCGGGCCCGTCAGCGGTGCTTCGCCTCGAGGTGGGCGCGGTAGTCGGCCTCGTCCACGGGGGTCTCCCGGAGGAGCCCGCGGAGACGCCGGACCGGCGGCGCCTCCGTCTCACGAGCCGGTTCGGACTCCCGGTCCAGCACGGCGAAGAAGTCGGCCACGAGGCCGGAGACGCTGGTGCCCTGTTCACGAGCATGGCGTTTGGCCCGCTCGACGAGCGCGCGGTCGAGGCGGAGGGTGAGCTTGACGGGGGAAGCCATGAGGCCGTGGGTGCAGGTGCCGTACAAGTAGCCGCCGGGCGTACGGCTTCGGGAATCAGTGGTTCCTCTCCCCGCCTCAGAAGGGGACGGCGGCCTGGAGGCGGTAGTAGAGGTCCACGTCGTCCCACACGAGGTCCTCGTCGAGCGCCCCCCACGGCACGGCGAGGCCGAGGCTGTGGCGGAGCTCGAAGCCGCCGAGGCGGACGAGGTTCGCCGCCTCGACCCCCACGCCCGCCCGCCGGATCGCGTCGCCGAAGGCGGCGCCGGTCCAGACGAGGCCGCCGTCGGCGAAGAGGTTGATCCCGAGGCGGTCGAGGTCGAGGACGCCGAGGAGCCGGGTCTCGAGGTCGAGGACGGCCGGGAGCCGCCACTCGGCGGTGCCGAAGAGGGCGCGGTCGCCGACGGCGTAGCGGCGGTAGCCGCGGACGCGCTCGGCGTCGTCGAGCGTGAGCGCGCCGTAGAACGGGAGCTGCACGTCGACGTCGTCGTAGCGGGCGAGGCCGACGAAGTCCTGGGCGAACGGCTCGCCGAAGACGGCCGTGGCGCGGCCGTAGAGGTA
>DATGQT010000060.1:0-14777 GCA_035304085.1 Rubricoccaceae bacterium | reverse complement strand
CTGGTTCGGCGACACCCACGTAAAGCACACGAACGTGTTCGACCCGAAGCCGAGGTTGAAGCGCCTGCAGGCGCGGTTCTCCGACGACCCCCCGATCCGCGCCCTCAGCACCCACATCGGGTACGGGTTGCACGAGCGGCTGCCGGGCGACCTCCACTACGTCCACTTCACGTTCCTCCGCGACCCCGTTGATCGGACCATATCACACTACTACTACGCGTTGGATAAAGGGAAGATAGAGGAGGGAACATCGCTGATAGATTTCTGCAACATGGATGCGCCGGCCGTCTTCCCGATATGGCCGCGGAACTTCCAGACGGTGTTCCTGAGCGGACTGCGCGTGCGTGCGCTGCTCGACGGCGAACTGCCAGGGCCCGAGGACCACGCCGAGGCCCTGCTCGAACAGGCCATCCGAAACCTCGATACCTTCCCCGCCCTCGGTCTCGTGAGCCGCTACGAGGAGAGCCTCCTCCTCTTCGGGCATACGTTCGGATGGCCTCTCTCTGCGCTCTGCTACGTCACCGTGAACAAGGGAACGCGGCGGCCGAGACAGGTGGAGCTGACCGACGAGGAGCGTGAGGTGGTGATGCGCGTCAACAAGCTCGACTTCGCGCTCTACCAGCACGCCGAGCGCCGGTTCGAGCGCCTGCTCGCCGAGCGGGTGCCGGACGTGCCCGGCCAACTGCGGGTGCTGCGGCGGCTCAACCGGGCGTACCGATCCGCCCCCCACGTCGCCAACAAGATCATCCGGACGTCCACGCGGATGCGGCGAGCCCTCGGGGCCTGAGGACGGCGCCGAGAAGCGGATCGGTCCCGGCGTTCGACGAACCACCCGGCGTCGGTCTCGGGCGACACGCCTTGCCTCCGCCTTCAGCAGCGGCTTAGCTTCGCGTCCCTCGTGCGGATGCGCCCCAGCGGGTGTGTCGCCGCCGGCTTCTCCCGTCGGCCCGTCGCCCTCGTTCCCCCATCGCTATGGCCCGCGTCCTCCTCCTCCCCGCCGCCGACGACCCCGCGGCCCGACCCGGAGGTGGCGAGGAGTACGCCCGCCTGTTGCGGGCCGCGCGGGTCGACCGGTTCGGCGAGCACCGGCTCGTCGATCACCCCGACGAGGCCGACCTCATCCTGTTCGCTATCACGCCCGGCGAGCGCCGGGATCTGCTGAGGCACCCGTACGTCGCCCGCTACCGCGAGCGCTGCTTCGTCTTCGACGCCTACAGCGGGAGCCTCCCCGTCATGGCTGGGGTCTACGGCTGCCTCCCTCGCTCCGCTCACCTACCCGGCCGAACCCGCGCCGGGCACTACCCCTGCGTGGCCGAGCACCCCGGTTTCGACTACACCCCGCTCCGCGACGACGCCCCCTTCCTCTTCTCATTCGTCGGGGCGAGCCGGACGCACCCGCTCCGGGGGGAGCTCCTCCGCATCGAGCACCCCCGCGCCTACCTCCGGGACACCACGCCGAACGGGGAGAGCCGCCCCAAGGCCAAGTTCCTCGACGCCGAAGAGCGCCGCCGCTACTACGGCTCGTACGAGGACGTCATGCGGGCGTCGAAGTTCGTACTCTGCCCCCTCGGGCTAGGGCCGAGCAGCCTCCGCCTCTTCGAGGCCCTCCGGATGGGCCGTGTCCCCGTCATCCTCGCCGACGACTGGGCACCCGTTCTAGGTCCAGATTGGTCGGCAATCAGCATTCAGGTCCCGGAGCGGGCGGTAGCGGATCTCCCGGCGTTGCTCGAGGGCCGGGAGTCTGAGGCCCCGGCAATGGGTCGAGCCGCCCGAGATGCCTGGGAGCTGTGGTTCGACCAGGACGTCACGTTCCATCGCGTCGTCGAGGCATGCCTGGATATCGGGCGCGAGGGTGGGGGGCCGACGCGCACGCATCTCGCTTTCCTCCACCTCCTCCTCAACAAGGACAACCTGCGCTGCTACGTTCGGCACTACACCCGGAACGGCTCCCGTTCAGCCACGCGACGCAGGCGTCCGGTGTAGAACCTTGTTCTGACCCCGAAAGCAGCGATGCCTTTCTCTCAATGCCCGCCTCGCCAACCAACGCTCATACTCGGTGCCAGAGACTCGAATCTATGATGCCTCCTTCCGCGAGCGCTCTGGCGAGCTCGCCAGTCTCTGCGTGGATCTGGTCGATCTCTTCTGGGTTGAAGCCTGTGGTTTTGGTGGGCCTTGGTGAGAAAATCTTGTTGCCGTTGATGTTCAGGAAATCAAATATGCGTTTTGATTCGTGCTCTGGATCGTTGCATAACCTCTCGAACTGACAAACGTAGAAGTTTTTATCGCCGCGTAGATCAAGGATGAGCCTTGATGAATCATTCCACACCTTGATATGGTCGTTGAGCGGGATGAAACGGGGATCACGACCCTCGATGCTATGCCCCCACTTCCGTTGTGTCATCGACCATAGGGTTGAGACGGGGTCTCGCACCAAGACTACAACCTTGAGTTCAGGGATAACGTATCGCACATTATCTATGAATCGCGCCGGGTCCTTGTCTTTGCCCAAAGACATACCGAGTAGTGGCTCTTTGTCTATGATGATATCAGGAAATAGCATGAATCTAGTTGAATAATAGTATTGGCTTAGCATATATATTGACGTGTCGGTGATTATATCACGCCTTCTGTTGAGTTTCTTATGTCTCCTGGCCTCATTGACCAGCGCGTTCACTGCATGCATAGCTCTGCTTTCGCTGATGGCATACACTCTCCTGTTGCTGTCTAGCCATCGAACGAGGGCAGTAGTACCTGACCTGGGGCAGCCAGTGATCAAGGCTAACTTGTCAGGCAGGCTAAAGAGCCGCCGCTGCGCGGCTTTGACCACATAGCCAATACGTTCTCTCGGCCCCATGGAAGTCTACACCAGCTCAGGCACAACCTGGAATCGAATTCCGGCGTTCAGAAACCAGGTTGGCGTTTGCCATTCTTCAGCTAAGGTTAGAGCAGGAATTCAATCCGGCTTCGTGAAAGCGCATTATATAGTTGCCAGATGAGAGGGGTACCACCGTGATCGTGCGAGTTACGTCACCGGTTGTTAGCAGTGAGCTCAACCAGCGCCTGTAGCCAGCACGTATACGTAGAGATGTTGTGGCCATGCATCTTCGTGCAGAACCCTGGACTCTGCCTCCACTCACGGATTCGCAGCGAGGAGGGACGTTGGACTAGGAAACGCAAGATACGCAGGCGGGGGCGGAGCAAGAGCACGGTTCTCGGTGCCCGGGGCGACTGCGTCTGGAGTTGGAGTTGACCCGCTGTACCGAGGTAACTCCAGACCACCAGAAACATCCGACCTGAGCTCCTCGACGAACTCCTCGTCTCCGCCGACGCCTCGAAGGGCTTCGTTGGCGCCGACGTCCTCCTCGCCGCCTGCCTCGTCGAGCGCATCTGGCACTGAAGCACCGGAGGCACGCTCCCGAACGAGAGGCCAACTCCGGAGCCGTGCTTGAGCAGACGAGCGTGGTGTAAGCCGCGCCGCGTGGGGCGAGGTCGAGCTCAGTGCCAGCTTCCACCGTCGGGCTATGCGGCCGAAGTGAGGCGTGCGTTTGGCGGAGGCGACGGGTCCCTGGTGCAGCCACTGGAATTCGGTGCACGCCCACTATGCCGGCGCGTCCACGTGGACGGCGCCGTGGTTATTTTGCCATCGCTAGGCGAGGGTTGGGAAGGTGTAGGCCGTAACTATGGCGATGCACCGGGCCCTCACCAGCTCCCCTATAGCCCGGGTCGTGGTGACGTTCACGGTTGACCTGCCTCACACCGATCCCGTGGTTGTCCTTCCCGATACCCGTCGCCCGCTACACCTCCTCCGTCTAGCGCTGAGAGCGCCTTCTTCTGCCTTCTCTGCTTGACGATGGTGGGAGCACGCGGCCTGCTTTACAGGTGCAACGAGAGTTGATCGAAAAAGAGCAGCGTAGATCCATGAGGGTTCTTCATTTCAGATCGCCGTTCTCCAAACTATCTGAAACGTTCATATATGATATGGTCTGTGAGCTGGATAGGAAGATGGGGGATCAACATGTGGTTGCCCTTCGGCGCATCAATGAGGCGGAGCGGCCGTTCCCTAGGGTTCGGGTTCTTCACGTGCCAAGGCGCTGGCACCCCAAGGCAGTGTGGCACAGGATACATACGAGATATAGTCGGGAGGGTACTGATGCGAGCCAATGGGCCCTCATTAGGAATATGATGGAGGCAACCATACGGGACGTGTCACCCGCGGTCGTTCATGCTCATTTTGGTTCTGACGGACTTGCAATAGCTCCGGTGGTGGCCAGGCTGGGTATTCCGCTAGTCGTGTCGTTCCACGGGGTAGACGCATCCAGGCTGCTCGACAATGATGAGATTCATGGCCTGATGAAGCGTGAGGTCTTCGGCATCGCTAACATAGTTGCTGTCTCGCAGGAGATGAAGGGTCGCCTTGTGGGTAAAGGAGCACGTGATGATCGTATTCATGTGATACATGTGGGCAAGAGAACAGAGGAGTATAATTTCAATCCTCCGGTTAATGTTAGGAGGTTTGTATCTGTAGGTCGTATGATAGAGAAGAAGGGGCATTTTGATACGGTAAGGGCGTTTGCCACGATATGCAATGAGTATAAGGATGTGAGTCTTGACATAGTGGGAGGTGGTGATCTAATGGATAATCTAAGAGACTTGATACATGGGTTAAATATAGAAAACAGGGTTGTGTTGCATGGGTATTTGTCGCATGATCAGGTGAAAGATGTGATGGCTAGATCGGATGCGTTCGTGTTGAGTAGTAGACGAGCCCAGAACGGCGATTGCGAAGGGGCTCCCACTGTCTTGATGGAGGCGCAGGCAGCAGGACTTCCCTGCGTATCAACGTGGCACGCTGGGATTCCAGAGACCATACCTGCCGAGAACCACCATCTATTAGCCCCGGAGGGTGATGTGGAAGGGATCGCGTCTCGGATGAGATGGCTGACACAGGCGCCGCCTGATGAGCTAGTGATGATAGCTGAAAGAGGACGGGCGCACATAGAGGAGAATTATAACCTGGCCACAGAAGCCAGGAAGCTGATGAGTCTGTATGAACATATCGTATGAATGACCGAGGTGTGTTGTATGGTGATGATGGGATGTAGGTCCATGCGTGATGGATTCGAGCTCCGGTATCCCCGGGCGTGGGTGCCGCTGCTAGCATAGTGCTTCGGGCCACGTCCACGGCGAGCTTGAGGCGCCTCGCCGGCCCGGCGCTCCGATGCAATTGTGCCTCCTCGCCCTCGCTTGCACCGCGCAGTGATGTCCTACCGCCTCCTCGCCGATGCGGTGGTGGTCCTCCACTTCCTGTTCGTGGCCTTCGTGGTGGCGGGTGGGCTGCTCGTGCTGCGGTGGCCGCGCATCGCGTGGGCGCACGTGCCGGCCGCTGTGTGGGGCGTGCTCACCGAGCTGTTCGGGTGGGTGTGCCCGCTGACGCCGCTGGAGAAGCACTTCCGCCGCCTCGCCGGCGAGGGCGGCTACGAGGGCGGCTTCGTCGAGCGCTACGTGTTCGGGCTGCTGTACCCGCAGGGGCTGACGCGCACGCACCAGGTCGTGCTCGGGCTGCTCGTCCTCGCCGTCAACGGGTTCATCTACTGGCGTCTGTGGCGTCGGCGGAGGAGGGCTGCCGGAGGGTAGCACCCGGAGCCTCAGCCGAGCATGTCGCGGAGGGCGGCGTTGGCGGCGTGGTAGCCGCACATCCCGTGGACGCCGCCGCCGGGCGGCGTCGAGGCCGAACAGATGTAGACGCCGTCGAGGGGGGTGCGGTACGGGTTCGGGTGGAGGACGGGCCGGGCCGTGAGTTGCCAGAGGTCGTTCTCGCCGCCAGTGAGGTCGCCCCCGACGAGGTTGGCGTCGGCGGCTTCGAGGGCGGCCGGGGAGAACGCGTGGCGGGCGAGGATGCGGGCGCGGAAACCCGGCGCGAACCGCTCGACCTGGGCCTCGATGGCGTCGGCCATGTCCGCCGTCGACCCATTGGGGACGTGGCAGTAGGCCCAGGCCGTGTGTTTCCCCTCGGGTGCGCGGGTCGGGTCGAACAGGCTCGGCTGGCCCAGCAGCACGTAAGGGCGTTCGGGCGGGCAGCCGGCGTCCACCGCCGCCTCGCTCGCGGCGATCTCTTCGAGTGTGCCGCCGAGGTGGACCGTCCCGGCACGGGCGACGCCGGGGTGGGCCCAGGGGATCGGGCCGTCGAGGGCCCAGTCGAGCTTGAAGGTGCCGGGGCCGGGGCGGAAGCCCGCGATGGCGCGGCGATAGCGGCCGGGCAGGCGGTCGCCGGCCAACCGGAGGAGCGCGCGCGGTGATACGTCGAGGAGGACGGCGCGGGCGGGTGGCAGCCCGTCGAGGTGGGTGACGGGGCGGCTCGTGACGACCTCGCCGCCGAGGGCGCGGAGGTGGGCCACGAGGGCGGCCGTGAGGGCGCCGGCGCCGCCGCGCGGGGCCGGCCATCCCACGCGGTGGGCGAGGGCCAGGAGGGTGAGCCCGATGGCCGACGCGCCGGGTGCCGAGAACGGCCGCACGGCGTGCGCGGCGACGCCCGCCCACAGTGCCTTCGCCGCCTCCCCCCGGAACGCCCACGCCCCCAGCCGCTCGGGGGGGAGCAGCGCGCGCAGCCCGAACCGCGCCAGCGCGACGGGGTGGCGGGGGACGTGGAGCATCGGGCGGAGGACCTCCCGCTCCAGCGCCGGCCACGCGCGCACGACCGGCGCCGCCAGCCGGCGGTAGCCGCCGCCGTCGCGGCCGAGTCCGGCGGCCGTCTCGTCGAGGCTGCGGGAGAGGAGGGCCGCACGGCCCCCGTCGAGGGGGTGCGCGAGGGGGAGCGGGGGGTGGATCCATTCGAGGCCGTACCGCGCCAACGGGAGCCGCCGGAAGAACGGTGAGCCGACGCCGAGTGGGAAGACGGCCGCGCCGAAGTCGTGGACGAAGCCGGGGCGCGTGAGGGCCATCGAGCGCACGCCGCCGCCGGCCGTCTCGTTCGCCTCGAACACGGCGACCCGCTGTCCCGCCTCGGCCAGCCGGATGGCCGCCGCCAGCCCGTTCGGCCCGGCGCCGACGACGACGGCATCGTAGGGGGAGGCTGTGGGCACCGGCACGGGGCGCATGAGGAACCCCGTCCACGGGGGCGCACGCCGGGAGTTCCGGTGCCGGCTCGCCGGTCGGTCGGCAGCTACGACGCGGGTTCGTCCGACGACAACGGCTCCGCTTCAGGAGGATGGAACAGGAGAGGGGCAGAGAGGAGGAAGAGGAGCCGGCGCGGCCCGTATGGCCCACCACAGGCCCGGGCCGCGCCGGCGTTCCCACGACCAGCGCAGGCCAGCCTGCCCACGCTGGTTCTCGTGGAGGCCCGCCTCCCCGGCATCGTGAGGGGGGCAGGCCGCAGACGGTGTCATCGCGTGCGGGCCTCGACGACGGAGATCTCGCGCGCGCCCTCGACGGCGAGGACTTCACTGCTCCTGTGAGCCCCGGCAGGCGGGAGGGCGACGGTGAGGTGGGTGGCCGCCGCGCCACGGACGCCGAGGAGGTCGGACGAAAGGGCGGTGCTGCCGCCCGGGACGAGGTCGAAGTCGAAGGCGATGACCTCGTTGCCCTCCTCGTCGACGTAGACGTGGACGGAGGTCGGCGCCCGCTCGGCGGTCCCGGCAGGGAACGTCACGCCGGTGGGTACGGGCGCTTCGGCGACCGTGCGCGCGCCGTCGAGCACGCGGAGCGTGGCGGGCCCGTCGCCAGCGCGGCGGAGGTCGAGGCGGAAGTCGTGGCGCCCGTCCGCCGCCCAGCTCGACAGGCGGACGACGCGGGGGCCGCCGCGCCACTCCAGGCTGAGCGGGGCGCCATCGTCGACCACCGTGTGGAAGAGGAGGTCCGCGCGGTCACCGGCCACGGGGAGCTCGAGGCGGGTCGTCCCGTCGCGGGCGGTCACGTGTGGGCGCCCGGCCTCGTCGAGGCCGAGGTGGGCGGCCCCGGTGACGCGGAGGTCGCCGAGGGCGGGGCCGGAGGACTGGGGGGTACCGGCATCACAGCCGGCGAGGGCGCAGGCGAGGGCCAGGCCGAGGGGGAGGGGGGAGACGCAGGACATCGTGGTGGGGGCCAGGGAGCGCCTCCACGTTAGGCGTGCACCTCCCCACGAGGCATGAGCCCGGCGTACTACGCGGTCCTAGTACGATCGTACTACGCCTCTGGTACGGGAGTGTGAGGTGCGTAGTACGTGAGTACCAGATCGCCCGACCGGATCGCCTGCAGCCGGGTTGCCTCCGCTGCGGCCTCCCGCCCGCCGCTCAGCGGGCGAACCCGTTCTCCCACGCCCACGCGACGGCCTCCTGCGCCGAACTCACGCCGAGCTTCGTGTAGATGGCGGCGGTGTGGTTCCGGACGGTGTGCTCGGAGATGCCGAGGCGGCCCGCGACGGCGGCCCGGTCGAGCCCGTGCGCCAGGAGGGCGAGGACCTCGTGCTCCCGCCCCGTCAGCGGGGAGAGCGTCCGGGGGTTCCGAGGGATCGCGACGAACCACCGGCCCTGCCCCTGATGCACGGCGAGGATGGCCTCACGGATCGCGGCGGGGTGCTGGTCCTTCGTGATGTAGCCGGCGGCGCCCGCGTCGAGGAGGCCGAGGACGTAGGCGTCCTCGGCGTGGGCCGAGAGCGCGAGGACGCGCGGGGCCTCCGGGTCGCCGGCGAGCGCACGCGCGACGTCGAGGCCGGAGCGGCCCGGCATCTCGACGTCGAGGAGGAGGACGTCCGGGCGGAGGGCCGCGACGAGGTCGAGCGCCGCATCGCCGTCGCCGGCCTCGCCCACGACCTCGAACCGGCGGTCGGCGGCGAGCTCGGTGCGGAGGCCGGCGCGGAAGAGGGGGTGGTCGTCGGCGACGACGACGCGGACGGGCGCGGGGCCGCCGCCGGCAGGGGTGGGAGGGGGGGCAGGCATCAGAGGGCGGGGGCGCTCCGGCGGCGGAGCGAGCGGCGGCGACGCGGGATCGTGGGGCGCTGCGGCGGCCTCTCCGCGCGGGCCGCCGCATCGTTCGAGCGGGTGACGACGATGCGGGTGCCGCCGAGGGGCGAGCGCTCCACCGCGAGCCCGGCGCCGAGCAGGTCGGCCCGCTCTCGCATCCCGAGGAGGCCGTAGTGCCCCTCGCGCGCGTAGTCGAGGGCGTCGCGCACGGGCGGCCCCGCCCCGTCGTCGTCCACGCAGAGGCGGACGCCGGAGGGCGTCAGGCTGAAGGCCAGCTCGACGCGGGCGGCGCGGGCGTGGCGGACGGCGTTCGTGAGGGCCTCCTGCGCGATGCGGAACAGCGCGAGCTGGTGGTCGGGCGAGAGCGCGGGCGCGTCGGGGTCGGCCCCGACGTGGCAGGTGACGTGGAGGTCGGTGTGCTGCCGGGCGACGCGCTGGGCGAGCGCCTCGAGCGCGGTGGGGAGGCCGAAGGCGTCGAGGGCGGGGGGGCGGAGGCGGTCGCAGAGGCCGCGGAGGTCGGCGATGACGGCCTTCACGGCGGCGCGGGCCGCGGGCGCTGGCGCCTCGTCGTCATCCCCGTCGAGCGCGGCGAGGGCGAGCTGGACCGCGCAGAGGTCCTGGAGCGGGCCGTCGTGGAGCTCGCGCGCGAAGTGGGCGCGCTCGGCCTCCCGCGCCTCGGTGAGGCCGAGCCGGAACGCGCGCTCCCGCGCCCGCGCGGCCCGCTCCCGGCGCGCCCGCCGGTAGAGCACCCCCACGGCGACGAGGGCCAGCACGAGGCCGAGCGCCGTCAGGACCGTCACCACGGGGGCCTGGAACGAGACCGCGAGGTCGTCGGGCGCGGGCGGGGCGAACTGCGCCTCGAGGGCGTAGCGGAGGGCGACCGTGTCGCGGAGGGCCCCCATGCTGTGGAGGCTGCGGAGGAGGGCGACGAAGGACTGGTGGGGGAGGGCGACGCGGGGGTCCCCCCCGATCCCTTCCCCGATCACGAGCACGCTGTCCTGGACGTACTTGAAATAGTAGAACACCCGGCCCTCGGGGGCGGGGTAGACGACGGCGCCTTCGTACACGCGCGGGGACGTCGTCGGACCTGTAGGGGACGACTGCGCCCCGGCGGGGCAGGTCACGAGGAGGAGGAAGCCGAGGGCGGCCAGCCGCCCGGGGATACGGGGCACGGGGGAGCGGGTAGGCATCGGTCGATCCTCGGGTGACGGTGTCGAGCGGGCGCAAGATAGACGCGGATGCGGGAACGCCGGGGCGCCAGCGGGCACTCCTGGAATCGCCTCGCGGGACTATCGGACCCGGCGTTCGATGGGCTCCTCGGCCAGCCGGAGCCGCCGCCCCGGCATCACGGCCACCTCCCCCGTGTCGAAGACGACAGCCTGCCCCGCTCTGCGGGGAGGGCGTTCCGGTTGTGCCCCCGCACCACGCGGCCGTCGGGGCGGCGGACGGGGTCGCAGGGGCGGCCGGCGAGGTCGGGGCGCGTGAGGCGGTCGCCGAGGAAGACGTAGCGCATGGGGCACGGGCGGGGCCGGCTGCCGAACTTCCGGCGTCCCGCCCCGGTTGCCGCCCATGACGTTCGTCTCCGCCTTCGTCCTCCTCTTCCTCGTGATGGACCCCGCCGGGAACGTCCCGATGTTCCTGGCGGCGCTGCAGCCGGTGGCGCCGGAGCGGCGGCGGCGGGTCGTCGCGCGCGAGCTGCTGATCGCGCTCGGCGTGCTGCTCGTGTTCTTCTTCGCCGGGCCGGCGCTGCTGCGCGTCCTCGGCATCTCGGAGCCGGCGCTCACCATCGCCGGCGGCATCATCCTCTTCCTCATCGCGCTGCGGATGATCTTCCCCTCGCACGGGACGCTGGCCGAGGACGTGGACGGCGAGCCGTTCGTGGTGCCGCTGGCGATCCCGTTCGTGGCGGGGCCGAGCGCGATGGCGAGCGTGATGCTGCTCGTGAGCAGCGAGCCGGGGCGGCGGATGGAGTGGCTCGGCGCGCTGGTGCTGGCGTGGGCGGCCACGGCCGCCATCCTGCTCCTGGCCAACCGGCTGGCCGGGTTCCTCGGGCAGCGCGGCCTCGTCGCCATCGAGCGGCTGATGGGGATGGTGCTGACGGCCATCGCCGTCGAGATGTTCATGCGCGGCGTGGGCGCCTTCGGGCTGGGGTGACACGACGGGGCGCCGGGGGGTGCGCAAGTTTCGGGTCGCCGGGCGACGGCAGCGGTCGGTAAACTGCCCGCCCACTCGTCCCCCCGCCCATGGAAACCCGAGACTACCGCCGCGTCGAGGCGGCCATCGCCTACCTCCGCACGAACGTCCACCGCCAGCCGTCGCTGTCCGACGTGGCGGCGCACGTCGGGCTGAGCCCGTTCCACTTCGAGCGGCTGTTCCGCCGCTGGGCCGGCACCACGCCCAAGCGGTTCCTCCAGGCCGTCACGCTGGCGCACGCCAAGGAGGCCCTCGCCGAATCGCGCAGCGTCCTCGACGCCGCCTACGACGCCGGCCTCTCCGGGCCGGGCCGGCTCCACGACCTGTTCGTCGCCGTCGAGGCCGTCACGCCGGGCGAGTTCAAGCGCGGCGGCGAGGGGCTCACCGTCCGCTACGGCGTCCACCCGACGCCCCTCGGCCCGGCGCTCGTCGGGCTGACCGAGCGGGGGGTCTGCGCCCTCTCGTTCGTGGACGAGGGCGACGTAGCGGTGGCCGTCGTCGACCTCGCCGCCGCTTGGCCCGAGGCCGACCTCGTCGAGGACCCGGAGGCCACGCGGGCCGTCGTGGAGGCCGCGTTCTCGGAGGGCGAGGAGCGCGAGCCGCTCCGGGTGCTCCTGCGCGGGACCAACTTCCAGCTCCAGGTGTGGCGGGCGCTCCTGCGCATCCCCCCCGGCCGCGTCCTCGCCTACGACGACGTCGCCGCCCTCCTCGAGCGCCCGACGGCCGCGCGCGCCGTCGGCCGGGCCGTCGGGCAGAACCCGGTGGCGGTGCTCATCCCGTGCCACCGCGTGCTGCGGAAGGACGGCGCCCTCGGCGGCTACCGCTGGGGGCTCGACCGGAAGCGCGCGCTGCTGGCCCGCGAGGCCGTGGCCTCCGGGGTCGCCGCCCCGTGGCGGGAGGCGGCATGAGCGCGCCGGTTTCGCCCCCGACCGAGCGCGCGGCGCCGCTGGCCGGCGTGCTCGCGGCCTTCGCCGCCGTCTACGTCATCTGGGGCTCGACGTACCTCGCCATCCGGTTCGCCATCGAGACGATCCCGCCGTTCGGGATGGCGGGGGTGCGCTTCCTCACGGCGGGGGCCGTCCTCTACGGCGTCTCCCGCGCGCGCGGCGCCCCGCGCCCCACCGCCCGGCAGTGGCGGGCGACCGCCGTCATCGGCGCCCTCCTCCTCCTCGGCGGCAACGGCGGCGTGGTGTGGGCCGAGCAGTTCATCCCCTCGGGCGTGGCGGCGCTGCTCGTGGCGTGCATGCCCATCTGGATGGTGCTGCTCGACTGGCTCCGCCCCGGCGGCGCGCGGCCGTCGGGGATGGTGGTGGCGGGGCTCGCCCTCGGGCTGGCCGGCATCGTCCTCCTCGTCGGGCCGGACGAGCTGGTGGGGGGCGGGCGGATCGACCCGCTCGGCGCGGGCGCCGTCGTCTTCGCCACGCTCACGTGGGCCGCCGGCTCCCTCTACGCCCGCACGGCGCCGACGCCGCGGGAGACGCTGCTGAGCGTAGGGATGCAGATGCTCGCCGGCGGCGGCCTCCTCCTGCTGACGGGGCTCGCCACGGGCGAAGCGGCCTCGTTCGAGCCCGCGGCCGTGACGGCCCACTCGGCCCTCGCCCTCGGCTACCTCGTCGTGTTCGGGTCCCTCATCGCCTACACGGCCTACGTGTGGCTCCTCGGCGTGGCGCCGGCGGCGCGCGTGGCGACGTACGCCTACGTCAACCCCGTCGTGGCCGTGCTGCTGGGGTGGGCGCTGGCCGACGAGCCGCTGACGGCGCGGGTGCTCGCGGCGTCGGTGGTGATCGTGGGCGCCGTCGTCCTCATCACGCGGGCGCGGGCGCCGAGGGTGGACGCGCGGCGGACGTGAGGCCGGTCACGCCGCCGCGGGCGACGGGAGCGCCGCGAGGGCGTCGGCCGTCGTGAGGATCGTGGCGAACTCGCCCTGGAGGTTGACGAGGGCGACGGCGTGGACGTCCTCGGCCGAGAACCGGCGCCCGTCCCAGCCCTCCATCTCGAACGCCGCCGTGGCGTCGGCCACGACGAACGTCTCGAACCCGAGGTCGCTCGCCAGCCGCGCCGTCGCGGACACGCAGTGGTCCGCCGTCAGCCCGACGACGACGAGGGCGGTGATCCCCCGCGCGCGGAGGTAGGGTGAGCCTGGACAGATCGAGCGTGCGGGGCAGCGCGGTGATCCCCCGCGCGCGGAGGTAGGGCTCGAGGTCGGTCCCGATGAACGCGCCGTTGGCGCGCTTCTGGAACAGCGGCTCCCCCTCGCGCGGGGCCGCCTCTGGCTTGATCGCGACGCCGGGCAGGTCCGGGCGGAGCGGGGAGTCGGGCGCGGTCGAGAGGTGCTGGACGTGGACGACCGGCCACCCGGCCGCGCGCCACGCCGCGAGGAGGCGGGCGATGTTGGCCTCGGCGTCCGGGTTGCTCCGCCGGCCGTACTTCGGGTCGTCCAGCCCCCGCTGAACGTCGACGACGAGGAGGGCGGCGTGCGCGGGGATCATCCGAGCAGAAAGGGAGCGTTAACAGCTTGCTGGTTAACCGCGCAGGCGGTGCCGCCGGTGGACAGCAACGTAGGCGTTGACGCTCATGCGACGCAAGTCCGTAGGACCCTTCGTCAGCTGTAGACGTAGGTTATACAGCCTCTTGAGCGAGGGTCAGATTCTGCGGCTCAATCAATTCGTCTGTCCCATCGCCAAACTCGACGAGGAAGCGAAAGGCCTCACGCGAACGGTCCAGCAGAACTACAGCACCGATACGGCCCGCGTAAGTCCCGCGCAGAACCTCTACCGTGTCATTCACACAGAACGGCAGGGCATCGGATCTGCGTCCGGCGAAGAAGTCTGCATCGTGATCCGAAGCGACCATCGTTCGGTACGGCGGAGGCTGTATAACCTTGTGCGGATTGGTGCCCTTGCTCTTCACGGACGCAAGGGCTGCGCGGTGGGTGCGGAAGGGTACAGCAGGACAGGATCGCAAGCAAGCACGCCCTCGCGTGAGCCTTCGCGGGCACGATTGCCTACCGAGGTTTCACCACCCCTCGCCGGAGAGGACCCAGGCGGCCCAGTGGACGGGCGCCTCCCACCCCGGCGTCGAGCGCACCATCACCTGCGCTCGGCGCAGCGCCTCGGCCGGCGCGAGGTCGCCCTCCCATAGGCCGCGGTAGAAGTGCTCCATGAGGGCAGCCGTGCTCGCGTCGGGCACGCTCCACAGGCTCATCAGCAGGCTGCGCACGCCCGCCGCCGTGAAGGAGGCCTGGAGGCCGAGGACGCCCTGCCCCGTCACCTCCGTCCCCCGCCCCGTCGCGCACGCCGAGAGCACGACGAGCCGGGTCCCGGAGAGGTCCAGCCCCACCAGCTCCTCGGCCGTGAGGGCGCCGCCGGGGCCGTCGTTGGCGCCGGCCAGCGCCAGCCCGCTCTCCGCGAGCGGGTTCCGGTTCGCCTCGGCCGCCGCCGCGCCCGGGGCGCCGAGCACGTCGGTGCGCGTGGCCGCGTAGGCGGCCTCGGACTCGCCGTAGAAGAACCCGTGCGTGGCGAGGTGCGCGTACGCCGCCGCCGGCAGGGCGGCCGAGACGGCGCGCGCCGTCGGCGCGGTGCCGGTGAGGACCGTCGGGTCGAGGGCCTCGCCCTCGGCCAGCGCGGCGAGGGCGGCGACCTCGGCCTCGGT
>DATGQT010000059.1:0-3084 GCA_035304085.1 Rubricoccaceae bacterium | reverse complement strand
CGGGGGATGGGCGTGGCCGTCATGAGGAGGACGTGCGGGCGCTGCCCCTTCCGCAGCATCTTCGCCCGCTGCACGACGCCGAAGCGGTGCTGCTCGTCCACCACCGCGAGGCCGAGGTTCCGGAACTCGACCTTGTCCTCGATGAGCGCGTGGGTGCCGACGACGACGTGGGCGCGGCCCTCGGCCACGTCGGCGAGGATCTCGTCGCGGAGCAGCTTCCGCTGGCCGCCGATGAGGAGGCGGACTCCCACCCCCAGCGGCTCGAGGTAGCGGCGGAGGTTGGCGTAGTGCTGCTCGGTGAGGATCTCCGTCGGCGCCATGAAGGCGGCCTGGTAGCCGGCGTCGACGGCCATCAGCATCGCGGCCACGCCCACGACCGTCTTGCCGCTGCCGACGTCGCCCTGGACCATCCGGTTCATCTGGCGGCCCGTCTGGGTATCCTCGGCGATCTGCTTCAGCGCCCTCTCCTGCGCCGCCGTCATCTCGAACGGCAGCACCTCCTCGATGAACCGCCGCGTCAGCGGACCGAAGCCCGCGAGCGTGGGCCCGGCCACGCGCTCCTGCCGCCCCTTCGTGAGGGCGAGGAGGAGCTGGAGGAAGAAGAGCTCCTCGAACTTCAGCCGCCGCCGCGCCCGCCCCAGCTCGGCGGCGTTCTTCGGGAAGTGGATGGCGCGGAGGGCGACGTTGCCGGGGATGAGGTCGTACCGCGCGCGCAGCCACTCGGGCAACACCTCGGGGATCTCGAGGCCGTGCTCCTTGATGAGGTGGTAGAGGAGGCGGCGGAACGTGCGGCTGTTGAGGCCGACCTTCTCGAGGGCCGCGCCGCCGGGGTAGAGCGGGATGATGCGGCCGGTGTCGAGGGCGGCGGCCTCGCCGTCGAGCTTGTCGAAGTCGGGGTGTGCCATCGAGAAGGTGGAGCCGTACTTCTCGGCCTTCCCGTGGAAGGCGACGCGCTCGCCGACCTGGAAGGCGCGGCCGATCCAGCCGGTGCCGCGGAACCAGACGACCTTCAGCGTGCCGCCGCCCTCGTCCTGCACGCGGATCTCGAACCGGCCCCTCCCCTTCCCCCCCGGCACCATCCCCTTCGCCGCGACGGTGCCGACGACGGTGACGGGCCCGCCGCCCTCCTGGAGCTGGCGGATGGGGACGACGGTCGAGCGGTCGAGGTAGCGGCGGGGGTAGTAGCGGAGGAGGTCGCGGAACGTCCGCACGCCGGCCCTGTGGAGCGGCTCCGCCCGCCGCGGCCCGACCCCCTTCAGCTCCGCGATGTCGGTGTCGAGGACGCTCATGCGTTCGAGAAAGGGGGAGTGGAGGAGCGGGAGAGGGCGCACCCTCTCCCCCTTTCACCCTCTCTCCCGTTCTCAGACCGTGGCCCGGCAGGCGCGGCGGCTGCGAGCCCCTTCGTGGGGGGCCGCTACGCGAGGGCGTGCCGGACCGGCGCCAAGGTAACACGGCCGGGCGCGCTCTTCCTCTGTCACACCCCCGTGCGCGCCTACCGATTCCCGCGGCGGCCCCGACGGGCGTGGCCCCGCTGTGCGCGGGCGCGGCCCGGCGAGGCGTCCGCACGCGGGCGCGTGGCCGCGGGCCTTTCGGCCACGCCCGCGGAGGCGGGGAGCGCGGGGAGGACGCCGGGCGGGATGCGGGCGCCGGTGTGCTTCTCGATGGCGCGGAGGTGGCCCTCCTCGTCGGCCGAGACGAACGTGAGCGCGTCGCCGGTGGCCTCGGCGCGGCCCGTCCGCCCGATGCGGTGGATGTAGTCCTCGGCCTGGTTCGGCGTGTCGAAGTTCACGACGTGCGAGATCCCGTCGACGTCGATCCCGCGCGCGGCGATGTCCGTCGCCACGAGCACCCGTACGGCGCCGCCCCTGAAGGCGGCGAGGGCGCGCTGCCGCTGGCCCTGCGTCCGGTTCGAGTGGATGGCGGCGGCGGCGATCCCGCTCTGCGCCAGCTTCTTCGCGATCCGGTCGGCCCGGTGCTTCGTGCGCGAGAAGACGAGGACGCTCTCGACCGGCTCGGTGCGGAGGAGGTGGAGGAGGAGGTCCATCTTCCGCTCCTGCGGCACGCGGTAGGCCCGCTGCGCCACGGTCTCGGCCGGGCTCCGCCGCCGGCCGACCTCGACGCGCGCGGGGCGGTCCTGGAGGCTCCCGGCGAGGGCCTCGACGGCCGGCGCCATCGTGGCCGAGAAGAGCAGCGTCTGCCGCTGCCGCGGGAGGTGCTGGACGATCCGGCGGACGTCCGGGATGAACCCCATGTCGAGCATGCGGTCGGCCTCGTCGAGGACGAGGACCTCGACGGAGGCGAGGTCGAGGGCGCCCTGCCCGAGGTGGTCGAGGAGCCGGCCCGGCGTCGCGATTACGACGTCGACGCCGCGGCGGAACGCCTGCCGCTGCGGGTGCATCGAGACGCCGCCGTAGACGGCGGCGCTCCGGAGCCCGGTGAACCGGCCGTAGGTCCGGACGCTCTCCTCGACCTGCACCGCGAGCTCGCGCGTGGGCGTGACGACGAGGGCGCGGACGGGGCGCCCCTTCTTCCGGCCGGGCGACGTCGCGAGGCGGTCGAGGAGGGGGAGCACGAAGGCGGCCGTCTTCCCGGTGCCCGTCTGGGCGCAGCCGGTGAGGTCGCGCCCTTCGAGGGCGACGGGGATGGCCGCGGCCTGGATGGGGGTGGGGGTGGTGTAGCCGGTGGCGAGGACGCCGCGGACGAGGGGCTCGGACAGCCCGAGCGCGTGGAACGTGGTCATAGGGGGGTACGGCGGAGGGGGACGGCGGTACGCCGCGCCTCCAGGGGGGACGATGCTGCCGCAAGACCAGGACCACGGGCCGCCCCGGGAGCAGCAGGGCGCTGCTCTACAGGAGCCAGGGGGTTCGGTCTCGGATAGCGTGGATGAGGGATCCGCTTCCGAGACTGAGGAGAACCGGGAACGGCGGGTGCGCACCAGCAGAACGCTCGATGCGCAGGCAGAAGATAGGGAACGCCGGTGGCCCGGGGGGTGCGCACGGCGTGAATACCGCCTCGCGTCAGCCGCCCCCGCGCCCCCGGCGTCGCCTCCGAAGAGGCGGCGGGCCTCCTCGCCCGGCAGCCCCA
>DATGQT010000058.1:0-7245 GCA_035304085.1 Rubricoccaceae bacterium | reverse complement strand
ACTCCCATGCTCCCCGACCTCTCCTGGCCCTGGCTGGCCCTCCTCGGCCTCGGCGCGTTCCACGGCCTCAACCCCGGCATGGGGTGGCTCTTCGCCGTCGCCCTCGGGATGCAGGAGGGGCGCCGCGCGGCCGTCTGGCGCGCGCTCGGCCCCCTCGCCCTGGGCCACGCCCTCGCCGTCGGCGCCGCCGTGCTCGTGATGGCGCTGGCCGGCCGGCTCGTCCCGCTCGACGTGCTGAAGTGGGGCGTGGCCGGGGTGCTCCTCGCCTTCGGCGTCTACCGGCTCGTCCGCCACGGGCACCCCCGCTACGGCGGCATGCGCGTGGGTGCGCGCGACCTCACGGTGTGGTCGTTCCTGATGGCCTCGGCGCACGGGGCCGGCCTGATGGTGCTGCCGTTCGTCTTCGGCACCGGCGCCGTCGGCGAGGCTCCGGCGATGCCGGCCGGGCACGACCACGCGGCGCACGCGCCCCACGCGATGCCGGTGGCCGACGTGGCGCCCGCCGCCGGAGGGCACGCCGCGCACGCCGCCCACCTCCTCGGCGACGCCGCCGGCGACCCGCTCCTCGGCCTCGCCGCCACCGCCCTCCACACGCTCGGCTACCTCCTCGTGATGGGGCTCCTCGCCGTCGTGGTCTACGAGAAGCTCGGCCTCCGGCTGCTGCGGACGCACTGGCTCAACCTCGACTACCTGTGGGCGGCGGCGCTCATCCTCACGGCCGTGCTCACGTCGCTCCTGTAAGTCCTACATTACCACCCCTTTCCCCCAACCCCAAGAGGTACCACCATGCGCAAGTTCATCATCGAACGGGAGATCCCCGGCGCCGGCGCCATGACCGCCGAGCAGCTCCGCAGCGTCGCCTGCACGTCCAACGGCGTGCTGAAGGAGATGGACGTCCCCTACCACTGGGTGCAGACGTTCGTCACCGGCGACAAGATGTACTGCGTCCACATCGCCCCGGACGAGGAGACCGTCCGCGAGCACGCCCGCCGCGGCGGCTTCCCCGCCGACCGGATCGAGGAGGTCAAGACGATCATCGACCCGACGACGGAGTTCGCGCCGGCCTCGGCCTGAGCCCCGCCCCACCCGGAGGTCGTGCGGCGGAGCCGGTCCCGAGCCGTCTCCGCCGCTCACACCCCGCGGCATCGGGGCAACACGCATTCGCCGGGCGGCGAGGAACAGCGAGGGTGGGCGCAGGTACGTGCGCACCCCGATGTGGATCGGGGCGCGTCCCTCCTTCCCTCTCCGGCTCGTCCGCATGCCCCCCATCCCCTCCGCGCTCGAAGCCGAGCTCCTCAGCGTCTTCGGCGCCGACGAAGACCCCATCGCCGAGGTCGAAGCGCGCGCCCGGTTGTTCTTCCCCCACACCCCCCTCATCGTCTGGGAAGGCGACCCCACCACGTTCGCCTTCACCTACGTCGGCGGCGATGCCGAAGCGATGCTGGGCTTCTCCACTCGGGACTGGATCGATGGCCCCACGTTCTGGGCCGACCACGTCATCCACCCCGACGACCGCGCCGACGCCATCGCCTACTGCGCGCTGGCGACGGGCCGGAAGGCCGACCACGTCTTCGAGTACCGCGCCATCACGAAGGGGCAGGACATCGTGTGGCTGCGGGACTACGTGCGTGTGGTCCTCGGCCCGCGCAACGTGCCCGTCCGCCTCCGCGGGCTGATGTTCGACGTGAGCGAGGAGAAGTGGGCGGCGCGGGCGAGCGCGAAGGCGGCCCTGCTCCGGCGCCCGACGGCGACCGAGCTGGGCGTCGCTTAGCTACTCCGACGGCAGCGGGCGGCGCACGATGAGGTACTCCTCCACGACGCGCCCGCCGAGGAGGTGCTCCTGGATGATCCGCTCCAACACCTCCGGCGTGCACGAGTGGTACCACGCGCCCTCCGGGTAGACGACGGCGATGGGGCCGCCCAGGCAGATCTGGAGGCAGTTCGCCTTCGTCCGGTACAGCCCCGTGACGCCTTCGAGCTGGAGCTCCTTGATCCGCCGCTTGAGGTAACCCCACGACGCGAGGCTCTCCTCGCGCGTGGAGCACTTCGGCTTGGTCTGGTCGCAGCAGAGGAAGACGTGCCGCCGGAGGCCGGGCACCCCCAGCTTTTCGGCGACCGCGCGCAGGTCGTCAGGCATCCCTTACCCGAGGAAGCGCTCGATGAGCGGGACGACCACGGCGAGCGCGCCGAGGAGGCCGACGACGACGGCGAAGAGCCGGTAGCGCGCGGCGTAGTTGGCGGCCAGCACGGGGTCGTAGTAGCGCGCCACCCCCTCGTCCTCGTACATCCGCACCAGCCCCTCGGTCAGCCGCTGCCGCGTGTCCATCCCCGCCCGCAGCGCGCGGAGCGCCACGCCGGTGATGAGCACGGTGCTGAGGAGGAGGACGACGAGGATGAGGTCGTTCGCGAGGGGCCGCGCCCGCTCGAGGCCGGGGCCCGGGTCGTACGTCTGCGCCGTGCCCCAGTTGATGCCGAGCGCGATGAGGTTGAACGCGACGGCCACCACCACGAACACGGTGTCGGTCCGCGCCGACTGCCGGAGCTCCTGGACGATGTGCTCGTGGACGTGCGGGAGCATCACGCCGGCACCCCCTCGTACTGGCGGGCCACCTCGAGGGCGAGCTCGCGGTGCTTCTCCTTCAGCGCCTCCGGCTCGACGACCTCGACGTCGGTGCCGTAGCGGAGGAGCCAGCGCGCCACGTACTCCGGGTTCTCGAAGTAGAACGTGGCCTCGGTGCGGCCGTCCTCCAGCGTCCGCTCGGCCTCGACGTCGGCGGGGACCTGGCGGCGGGCCCAGTGCCAGGCGCGGTCGGCGAAGCGGAGCGTCATCCGCACGTTCCGCGGGCTCTCGCCGCGCTCGCGCAGGAACGCCTTGAGGTCGAAGTCCTTCGGCACCTGGAACGTCTCGAACCGCGTGCGCAGCTTGCGGATGCGGTCGAGCCGGAAGTTGCGGACGTCGCCGCGGAGGTGGTCGTGGCCGATGAGGTTCCAGTGGTCGGCGTAGTAGACGAGGCCGAGGGGGTCCACCTCGCGGACGGTCTCCTCGTCGCGGCTCGGCGTGTAGTAGGTGATCTTGACGCGGCGCTGCTTGGCGACGGCCTCGGAGAGCTCGAACCAGAGGCCCTCCTCCTCGCTCGTCTGCGCGCGGCCCTGCACCTCGTTGTAGGGCGAGAGCACGGTCCGCTCCTGGAGCCGGTCGATGTAGTCGCGCACGGGCTCCGGCAGCACCGAGCGGATCTTCATCCCGACGGCGTCGGCGTCCGCCCGCAGCGAGGGGTCGGGCTGGAGCTTCGTGAACTCGGTGCCGACGAGGACGGTGGCGGCCTCGCGCGCGGTGAGCATGAGCGGCGGGAGCTGGTAGCCCTCGAGGATCTCGTAGCCGCCCTCCTCGGCGTAGGTGAGCGGGACGCCGCTCTCGGAGAGCGTGCGGAGGTCGCGGAAGATCGTCCGGCGGCTCACGCCGAAGTGCTCGGCGAGGTCGCGGCTCGTCATGTTCGGCCGGTTCTGCAGGAGCAGGACGAGCGCGAAGAGGCGTTCGGTCTTGTTGAGCGAGCGGTCGGGGCGCGGCATGAGAGGCAGGAGAGGTGGGGCCGGGAGCGACGTTACGACGGCAGGGGTGACAGCCGCGTGACAACGCCCCGGACCGTGCCCTGTTCACCAGAATTCGTCCCCTTCGGGTCAAGCACGTGCGAAACTTAGCGACGCCCCCGCGGTGCGTTCCTCCTCCTCACCCAAGCCGCCATGACGCGCCTCCTCCCCCTCCTCCTCGCCCTCGCCGCCGTGCCCGCCGCGGCGCAGGTGCAGTTCGGCGTCCGCGCCGGCGCCGGCGTCGCCACCCTGGAAGTCCACGACGAGAGCTTCCCGGCCAGGGTCGACTCCGACGACCGCCTCAGCCTCACGGGCGGCGTCACGGCCGAGCTCCCGCTCTCGGACGCCCTCGCGCTCCGCACCGAGCTCGTCTACACCATGAAGGGCGGGCACCGCGAGGCCTCAATCGAAGAGACCCTCGGCGGCAACGCCCTCGACGTCACGTTCGACTACGACTACGCGTTCGACTACGTGGAGCTGCCGGTGCTCCTCGAGGTCGCCGAGGCGACGTCGGTCGCCCGCCTGGCGGTGTTCGCCGGCCCCACCCTCGCCTTCAACGTGCGCGAGAAAGTGGACGCGCAGGTCACCGGCACCGTCAACGGCGCGCCCATCACGGACGAGCAGGCCGCGATGCTGCTCGGCCCGCCGCCGGACCAGTGGGTCGAGACCCTGGACGTGGGGGCGGCGCTCGGCACGCGCGCCGTGCGCGGGCGGCTCGCCTTCGAGGCACGGTTCACGCTCGGCCTCCCCGTCGTCAGCGCGGAGGACGAAGACGCCGGCACCGTGTTCGTCGGGGTGAAGAACCGCGCCTTCGCCGTCTCGGTCGGCTACACTCTCTGAGCTTCCGGCGCCGCTTCCCGGACGCTCACGATGGCCTTGTCGGCGAAGTACGCCCGCCCCAGCAGCGGCGCCAGCGGGATCTGCTCGACCGTGAGGCCGGGATGGGCGGCGTGAAGCGCGGCGATCTCCTCGGTGAGGTCGCCGCCTTTGAGGCAGACGAGGCCGGGGGCCCAGCAGCCCTCGGGCACCTCGGGAGGCGGCAGGCGCACGCGTGCGAGCCAGCCCCAGAGGTCGGCCAGCGGCGCGGTGGCGCGGGAGACGGCGTAGTGCGCCGCGCCGTCCCACGCCTCGGCGCGCCCGTTCCACACGTCGAGGTTGGCGAGGCCGAGGCGACGGGCAAAGAGGCGCACCGCCTCCGTCTTCTTCCGCACGGCGTCGACGGCCACGAAGCGCACGTCCGGGAAGCGGACGGCGAGGGGGACGGCCGGCAGGCCGCCGCCGCTCCCCCAGTCCACGACCGTCGCGCCCGCCGGGAAGGCGCGGTGGGCGAGGGCGAGGCTGTGGACGAGGTGCCGCTCCTCGACCTCGGGCACCGTAGCCGGCGAGACGAGGTTGACCCGCCGGTTCACCCGCGCCAGCTCCGCCGCGAAGGCGTCGAGCTGCGCGCGCTGGCGCGGCGTGAGGTCGGCGAGGGGATTCCAGGGAGGGGAAGGGGGACTGGCCATTGGCCAATGGCTAGTGGCCCGCCACCGCGCGGTGGCGCTTCAGCAGCACCATCAGCGCCGACACGTCGGCGGGGCTGACGCCGGAGATGCGGGAGGCCTGCCCGAGCGTGTCGGGGCGGATCTTCGAGAGCTTCTCGCGCGCCTCCATCGTGATGGCGCGCACGGCGTGGTAGTCGAAGTCGGGCGGGACGCGGTAGCGCTCCAGGCCCTGCATCTTCTCGACGAGCTCGTGCTCGCGGGCGAGGTAGCCCTCGTACTTCAGCTCCACCTCGGCCAGCTCCTCCGTCGGCTCCATCCCCGGCGCGGGCACGACGAGGTCACGCATCCCCACTGCGTCGAGGAGGTCGGACAGGCGCACCTCGGGGCGGAGGACGAGGCGGGCGAGGCGCGTGGCCTCCGTGACCGGCGCGGTGCCGACGGACTCGAGGTAGCCGTTGACGGCCTCCGGCGACACGGCCGTCTCGCGGAGGCGCGCGAGCGTCGCCTCCAGCGCGGCCTCCTTCGCCTCCAGGCGCCCGAGGCGCTCGGCCGTCGCCAGGCCGAGGTCGTGGCCGAGGCGCGTGAGCCGGCGGTCGGCGGTGTCCTGCCGCAGGAGGAGGCGGTGCTCGGCGCGGGAGGTGAACATCCGGTACGGCTCGTCGGTCCCCTTCGCCACGAGGTCGTCTATGAGGACGCCGAGGTAGGCGCGGTCGCGGCCGAGGACGAGGCCGTCGTTCCCCCGCAGCCGCTCCACGGCGTTGACGCCGGCCAGCAGCCCCTGCGCGGCGGCCTCCTCGTAGCCCGTCGTCCCGTTGATCTGCCCGGCGAAGAACAGCCCCTCGACGCGCTTCGTCTCCAGCGTGTAGCGGAGCTGGTACGGCGGGAAGTAGTCGTACTCGATGGCGTAGCCGGGCCGGAGGACGTGGGCTCGTTCGAGCCCCGGCACCTGGCGGAGCGCGGCCGTCTGGACCTCCTCGGGGAGCGACGTGGAGAAGCCGTTGACGTAGACCTCGTAGGTGTCCCACCCCTCGGGCTCCAGGAAGAGCTGGTGCCGGTCCTTCTCGGCGAACCGGTCGATCTTGTCCTCGATGGAGGGGCAGTAGCGCGGCCCGCGGCCCTGGATGCGGCCGGCGAACATCGGGCTGTCGTCGAAGCCGGCGCGGAGCGTCTCGTGGACCGCAGGCGAGGTGTACGTGAGCCAGCACGAAAGCTGCTCCCGCGGGAGCGCGTCGGTCAGGAACGAGAACGGGCGCGGCTGGTCGTCGCCCGGCTGCTCCTCGCAGGCGGCATAGTCGATGGTGCGGCCGTCGATGCGGGGGGGCGTGCCGGTCTTGAGCCGTCCGCTCTCGAAGCCGAGGCGCTCCAGGCAGGCCGTGAGGCCCGTGGCGGCGCGCTCCCCTGCCCTTCCCCCGCCGTACTGCCGGCGGCCGACGTGGATGGTGCCGTTGAGGAACGTGCCGTTGGTGAGGACGACACACGGGGCGCGGAACGTCCGGTCCATCTGCGTCCGCACGCCCGTCACGCGCCCGTCCTCGACGAGCACGTCCGTCACCATGTCCTGGCGGAAGAAGAGGTTCGGGAGCGCCTCGAGCTCGGCACGGACGGCGGCGGCGTAGCGGGCGCGGTCGCTCTGGCAGCGGGGGCTCCAGACGGCCGGCCCCTTCCGCCGGTTGAGGAGGCGGAACTGGAGGCCCGTCCGGTCGGCCACGCGGCCCATCAGCCCGCCGAGCGCGTCGATCTCGCGGACGAGCTGGCCCTTGCCGATGCCGCCGATGGCGGGGTTGCACGACATCGCGCCGAGCTTGTCGAGGGCGAGGGTGACGAGGAGCACGCGTGCGCCCATGCGCGCCGCGGCGTGCGCCGCCTCCGCCCCGGCGTGCCCGCCGCCGACCACGATCACGGCGAAATCCTGCATGCCTCCGTCTGTCTTTCCAGGCGGAATGCTACGGAGCACGACGGTGGGCCGGGGAGAATATCGGAGGGACCTGCTACGGTGCAGGTCCCTCCGTGCCCGTTCAGCGAGGGAGCCCGCTCAGAGCCGGACGCCGAGGCGGGCGAAGTAGAACCGCCCGCTGAACCCCATCTGCACGGCGTCCCACAGCCCGCCCGTCTCCGTCTCCGTGTCCTGCATCGTCGGGTAGACGTCGAAGAGGTTCGAGCCGCCGATGGTGAG
>DATGQT010000057.1:0-2600 GCA_035304085.1 Rubricoccaceae bacterium | reverse complement strand
GGGGCCTCACGGCCGCCGGGGGCCTCACGGCCGCCGAACCCGCCGCCCCGACGCGGCGTTCACCGCAGGCCACTCGGCCACGTTAGGCCGCTCCCCCCGAGGCCCCCTCCCGAGGCCGCCCCGCACGACCCCGACCGGTCGCCCTCGGGGTGACGAGGTCCGGGGTGCCCCCGTCCCCGTGGAACTCCGCGCCGCCGCGAAAGGCGAGCCCCTCGCCACCTGCGAAGCCCTGATCGCGCAGCTGAGCGCGATCCGCGACGACATGATCCGGGCGGCCGAGGGGTCGGCCGACCTCCTCGCCGGGCTCCACCCGCGCCACCGGGCGAGCGGGCGGAACCTCCTCCACTACCTCGCCTTCCGGCGGCACGACCTCCGGCCGCTGCAGGAGGCGCTCAGCCGCCTCGGCCTCTCCTCGCTCGGCCGCGCCGAGGCGCACGTGCTGGCCTCGGTGGACGCCGTCCTCGGCGGGCTCCACCGGATTGCCGGCCGGCCGGTGCCCCCGGAGGCCCCGACGGCCTCGGACTTCGAGGAGGGCCCCCGCCGCCTCCGCGCCAACGCCGAGGCGCTCTTCGGCCCGCCGCGCCCCGAGCGGGGCACCCGCATCATGGTCACCCTCCCGGGCGACGCCGCGGCCGACTGCACGCTCGTCTACGACCTCCTCCGCGCCGGCACCGACTGCGTCCGCGTCAACTGCGCCCACGACGACCCGGCGGCGTGGGGGCGGATGATCGGGCACCTCCGGCGCGCCGAGGAGGCCACCGGCCGGCCGTGCCGGCTGCTGATGGACCTCGCCGGGCCGAAGCTGCGGACGGGGCCGGTCACGCCGGGCCCGGCCGTCGTCCGCGTCCGCCCCGAGCGGGACGCGCTGGGCCGGGTCGTCCGCCCGGCCCGCGTCTGGCTCACGGGCGCGGAGGCGCCGGGCCGCCCGTTCACGCCGGCCGACGCCACGGTCCCCGTCCCCGACGCGTGGCTCGCCGCCCTCGCCGTCGGCGACCGGATCCGGTTCACCGACGCCCGCGGCGCGAAGCGGACGTGGCGCGTGGTGGACGCGGCGCCGGACGGGTGCTGGGCCGAGGCGCAGAAGACGGCCTACGTCGTCCCCGGCACGCGCCTCCGCCGGTCGCCCGGCCGCGGCGACGGCGAGAAGAAGCGGGCGGCGGCGGTGGGCGCCCTCCCCGCCCGCGAGGGGGCGGTCCCGCTCGGGCGCGGCGACCTCCTCGTCCTCACGGCGAGCGAGGAGCCGGGCCGCCCGGCCACCGCCGACGCCCGCGGCGCGCTCCTCCGCCCCGCCACCGTCGGCTGCACGCTCCCGGCCGCCCTCGCCGCCGTGCGCCCCGGCGAGCGCGTGCTGTTCGACGACGGGCGGATCGGCGGCGTCGCCGAGCGCGTCGAGGGGGGCCGCGTGCTCGTCCGCGTCACGCACGCCGGCGAGCGGGCGAAGCTCCGGGCCGACCAGGGCATCAACCTCCCCGACACCGCGCTCCGCCTCCCCGCCCTCACCGCCGACGACCTCCGGGACCTCCCCTTCGTCGCCGAGCGGGCGGACCTCGTCGCGCTCTCGTTCGCCAGCGGCGCCGACGACGTGCGGCAGCTCCGCGAGCGCCTGGCCCCGCTCGGCGAGCGCGCCCCCGCCCTCGTCGTGAAGGTGGAGACGAAGCGGGGGTTCGAGGCGCTCCCGGCCATGCTGCTCGAGGCGATGCGCGGGCCGCGCTGCGGCGTGATGATCGCGCGGGGCGACCTCGCCGTCGAGTGCGGGTTCGAGCGGCTGGCCGAGGTGCAGGAGGAGGTGCTGTGGGTGTGCGAGGCGGCCCACGTCCCCGTCGTGTGGGCGACGCAGGTGCTGGAGAGCCTCGCCAAGGGCGGCCTCCCCTCGCGCGCCGAGGTCACCGACGCCGCCGTGGGGCACCGCGCCGAGTGCGTGATGCTCAACAAGGGGCCGCACGTCGTCGAGGCCGTGCAGGCGCTCGACGACATCCTCCGGCGGATGCAGGCGCACCAGCGCAAGAAGAGCGCGCGACTCCGCGCCCTGCACCTCGCCAGCGGAGGCGCCGGGGAACGGGCCGGGGCCTGACCCGGGGCCTGACCCGGGGCCTGACCCGGGGCCTGACCCGGGGCCTGACTGCCGCCGGAGCCGGGGCGCCCCGCGCCCTCACTCCACGGCCACCCGGGCGCCCTCCGTGACGGCGTCGCTCGGGTGCGTGAGGACGCGCTCGCCGGGGGCGAGGCCGCCGAGCACCTCGGCCCGCAGCCCGTCCTGGTGCCCCACCTCGACCGCCCGCCGACGGGCCACGCCGTCCTCGACCACGAACACGGCCCAGCCGTCGCCCGCGCGGAAGAGGGCGCTCGTGGGGACGAGCAGCACGTCGTCCCCCTCCCACAGCACGAAGCGGGCTCTGACGCGGTAGCCGTCGCCGAGGCGGACGCCGAGGCGGACGGGGGCTTCGAGCGACGCGGGGTCGGGGAGGGCGACGTGGACGAGGGCGCGCTGCTCCTCGACCCCCAGGGCCGACACCTTCGTCCGCGCCACCGGCTCGACGCGCTCGACGACGCCTTCGAGGGGCTCGGCGCCGCCCCAGCCCTCGACGAGCCGCGTCCTGGCG
>DATGQT010000056.1:0-36286 GCA_035304085.1 Rubricoccaceae bacterium | reverse complement strand
CGGAGCGCCACGTCGGTGCCGTTCGTCGGCCTCGAGCTCGGCGCGGCCGTCGGCGACGCCGAGGGGTTGCTGTTCACGTTCGTCGGCGGCGGGAAGCTCTTCGTCTCGCGCGGGGCCGCGCTCACGCCGGCCGCCTTCCTCCAGCTCGACGACGACGGCAACTCCGCCTTCGGCGCGCGCTTCGGCGTCTCGGCGTTCTTCTGAGGCGCCGGGGCCCGGCGGGGGTGGATATCACCTCGGCCGATGCGTATCATCGTAACAGGTTCCTGTGGCGAAGTTGCTTGGCCCGGGGACTTCCCCTCACGCCGGCGCACTGCGCCGGGTCATCCCTTTCTCAAGATGCCCCTCACGGGGCGGAGGTTATCGCCATATGGCCTCACCGGCATATCCCGACGTACTTGTCTCAACCGACTGGGTGGCGGAGCACGCCAACGAGCCCGGCATCGTCCTGGCCGAGGTCAACGTGGACCACGAGCTCTACACACAGGGCCACATCCCCGGCGCCGTCGGCTGGAGCTGGAAGACCCAGCTGTGCGACCCCGTCCGCCGCGACATCGTCTCGAAGGCGGACCTCGAGGCGCTCCTCGGCGCCTCCGGCGCCGACGAGAACTCCACGATCGTGCTCTACGGCGACCACAACAACTGGTTCGCCGCGTGGGCCTTCTGGCAGCTCAAGCTCTACGGCCACCGCGACCTCCGGCTCATGGACGGCGGCCGGAAGAAGTGGGAGAAGGAGGGCCGCCCGCTGACGACGGAGCCGCCGCAGATCACGCCGCGGGCCTACCGCGCGCAGGAGCCCGACCTCTCGCTCCGCGCCTTCCTCCCCGAGGTCATGCAGCGCGTGGCCCGCAGCGAGGTGGACCTCGTCGACGTCCGCAGCCCGCAGGAGTTCACCGGCGAGGTGCTCGCGCCGCCCGGCCTCCCGGAGACGTGCCAGCGCGGCGGCCACATCCCCGGCGCCTACAACGTCACCTGGAGCCGCGCCGTCAACGAGGACGACGGCACGTTCCGATCCGTGGACGAGCTCCGCGCGCTCTACAGCGCCGAGGGCGTCACCGGCGAGCGGCCCGTCATCACCTACTGCCGCATCGGCGAGCGGAGCAGCCACTCGTGGTTCGTCCTCAAGTACCTCCTCGGCTACCCCGACGTCAAGAACTACGACGGCTCGTGGACCGAGTGGGGGAACCTCGTGGGGGTGGACATCGAGACGGGCCCGCGCGGGGCCGCCGCGTGAGCGCCCTCCCCTGATGCCGCCAGCGCTCGCGAGCGAGACCCCACCCGGCGCCGCCGTCCACGAGACCGCCTGCATCGTCGTCGGCGGGGGGCCGGCGGGGATGGTGCTCGCCTACCTCCTCGCCCGCGCCGGCGTCGGCGTGACGGTGCTCGAGGCGCAGGGCGACTTCGCCCGCGACTTCCGTGGCGACACGCTCCACCCCTCCATCCTCGAGGCGCTCGACGCCGTCGGCCTCACCGAGCGGCTGCTGCGCCGCCCCCACGCGCGCGTCTACGAGGGCGCCGTGACCGACGTCGAGGCGGGCGAGCGGGTCGTCGTGGCCGACCTCCGCCGGCTCCGCTCGCCGTTCCCGTTCATCGCGCTGATGCCGCAGGAGGACTTCCTGGCGTTCCTCGCCGAGGAGGCCGCGCGCTTCCCGGCGTTCCGCCTCGTGATGGGCGCCAACGTGACGGCGCTGATCGAGGAGGACGGCGTCGTGCGCGGCGTGCGCTACGGCGGCCACGAGGTCCGCGCCCCGCTCACCGTCGCCACCGACGGGCGCGCCTCGCGCGTGCGGAAGCTGGCCGGGCTCACGCTCGACGAGCAGGCCCCGCCGATGGACGTCCTCTGGTTCCGCCTCCCCCGCCGCGACGCCGACCCCGAGGCCGACGCCGTCGCCGGCTACGTCGGCCACGACGGGCTCCTCGTGCTGATCGAGCGCGACGACCACTGGCAGGCCGGCTTCGTCGTCCCGAAGGGCGGCTACCGCGCGCTCCGCGCCGAGGGGATCGCGGCGTTCCGCGCCGCCGTCGCCCGCCGCGCGCCCTGGCTCGGAGGCCGCCTCGAAGCCGTCGGTGACTGGGGCGACGTGGCGCTGCTGACGGTGCAGGCGGGGCTGGCCCCGCGCTGGCACCGCCCCGGCCTCCTCCTCCTCGGCGACGCCGCGCACCCGATGTCGCCCGTCGCCGGCGTCGGCATCAACTACGCCGTGATGGACGCGGTGGCGGCGGCGAACCGGCTGGTCGGGCCGCTGCTGCGGGGCGCGGTGGCGGAGGCGGACCTCGCGGGCGTGCAGCGCCGCCGCCAGGGGCCGGTGCGCCGGGCGCAGGCCGTCCAGCGCGCGGCGCAGGAGGTGCTCGTCCGCCGCGCCCTCGCCGGGCGAGGCCTCCCCCCGCTCGCGCGCCGGCTCCCCCGCGTGCCGCTCCTGCACCGGCTGCCGGCGTGGTTCGTCGGCCACGGCTTCGGGCGCGTCCGCCCGGACGCGCGCGTCTTTGCCCGGTCCTGAAGAACCCGGCCCCCCGGACGCGGTACTTTGGCGCGTTTCCACCCGGTCCCCTCGCCCATGAAGCTCCCGCTCTTCCTCGCCCAGCAGACCGCCCCCGGCTTCGACCCCTCGTTCTTCATCATGATGGGGTTGCTGTTCGTGGTGTTCTACTTCTTCATCATCCGGCCGCAGCGCAAGCGCGAGGACCAGCGGAAGGCCATGATCAACGCCGTCCAGAAGGGCGACCGCATCGTCACCGTCGGCGGCATCCACGCGACGGTGCTGAAGGTGGAGGAGGCGAGCATCCTCGCCGAGGTGGACCAGAACGTCAAGCTCCGCTTCGACAAGAACGCCGTCGCGTCGGTCGCCGCGAAGGATAGCGCGTGAGGCGGCGCGCGGGTTCTTCACCGGCCGCCCCGAACCCGACGCGCCCGGCGGCGGTTTGACCCGCACTGCGGTTTCTCCCGAGGTCCCCATGCCCGAGCGCCCCCTCTTCGACTCCATCGAGGACGCCCTCGACGACATCCGCAACGGCAAGCTCGTCGTCGTCGTCGACGACGAGGACCGCGAGAACGAGGGCGACTTCGTCACGGCGGCCGAGGTCGTCACGCCCGACCTCGTCAACTTCATGGCGCGCTGGGGCCGCGGGCTGATGTGCGTCCCGCTCACGCGCGAGCGCGCCGCCGCCCTCGACCTGCCCATGATGGAGCAGGTCAACACCTCCCTCTTCGACACCCCCTTCACCGTGTCGGTGGACTACCGCCACGGCACCACGACGGGGATCTCGGCGGCCGACCGCGCCCGCACCATCCGCGCGCTGGCGAACCCCGAGGCGAAACCGACCGACTTCGCGCGGCCCGGCCACATCTTCCCGCTCCGCGCCCAGACCGGCGGCGTCCTCCGCCGCGCCGGCCACACCGAGGCCACCGTCGACCTCGCCCGGCTGGCCGGCTTCCAGCCCGTCGGCGTCCTCATCGAGGTGATGAACGAGGACGGCACGATGGCCCGCGTGCCCGACCTCCGCCAGATCGCCGACACCCACGGCCTCCGCCTCATCACGATCAAGGACCTCATCGCCTACCGGATGCGGACCGAGAAGCTGGTCCAGCGCCTCGTCGAGGTCCACATGCCCACGCGCCACGGGGACTTCCAGCTCGTCGCCTACGAGGAGGTGCTCACCGGCGACAACCACCTCGCCCTCGTCAAGGGGGAGTGGGCCGAGGACGAGCCCGTGCTGGTGCGCGTCCACAGCCAGTGCGTCACCGGCGACATCTTCGGGAGCGCGCGGTGCGACTGCGGCGACCAGCTCGCGCGGGCCATGCAGCAGGTCGAGCGCGAGGGGCGCGGCGTCGTGCTCTACATGAAGCAGGAGGGCCGCGGCATCGGGCTCATCAACAAGCTGCGGGCCTACAAGCTGCAGGAGGAGGGGCTCGACACCGTCGAGGCCAACGAGGCGCTCGGGTTCAAGATGGACCACCGCGACTACGGCATCGGCTGCCAGATCCTCCGCGACCTCGGCGTGCGCAAGCTCCGCCTCATGACGAACAACCCGACGAAGCGCGTCGGCCTGAAGGGGTACGGGCTCGAGATCGTCGAGCGCGTGCCCATCGAGGTGGCGCCGGGCACGCACAACGCGCGCTACCTCCAGACCAAGCGCGACCGGATGGGCCACGAGTTGGCGCTGGGCGACGGCCTCACCGGCCACGACGCCGCCGTCCTCGGCGAGGTGCTCGGGGACGCGTGACGTGCGTGACTTTTGATCGGTGACGGCGTAGGAGCCGCACCGTCGCGCGTCACCTCATCACGCGTCACCGCCATGCCCTCCCTCTCCGCGCCCGGCCGGCGGCTCGGCCGCAAGCTGGAGTCGCTCGTCCCCCTCGCCGTCGGGAGCGCGGTGCTGTTCGCCGTGCTGTGGGCCGTCGGCCAGCTCGTGATGCCGCTCCTCCCGGCCGACCTCCGCGCCGCCCTCGACCTCATCGGCAGCGGCGACTTCGAGGCGGCGCGCGACGAGCTGGCGCGGCTCCTCGACGCGGCGCCGTTCCCGGCCGAGCTGGCGTTCGTCGGGCTCCAGGTGGCGCAGGTGGTCATCGCGCCGATCCCCGGCCAGTTCGTCGGCCTCGTGGCGGGGTACCTCTTCGGGTTCTGGCTCGGGCTGGCCCTCACGATGGCGGGGCTGGCGCTGGGCTCGCTCCTCGCCATCGGCCTCGGCCGGCTCCTCGGCGAGAAGGTCGTCCGCCGGTTCCTCCCGAGGAAGTACGTCGCGCGGTTCGACGCGCTCGTCGGCGGGGGCGGGCTGTGGAACTTCTTCCTCATCTTCCTCCTGCCCGTCTTCCCGGACGACGCGGCGTGCTTCCTCGCGGGGCTGACGCGGCTGCCGATCCTCGGGCTCGTGGGGGTGGCCGTGCTCGGGCGGCTGCCGGGGATGGCCGTGCTCGCGTTCGTCGGCGCGAGCGCCGGGGAGGGGAGCACGGCGGCGTACGTCGTGCTGGGCGTGGCGCTGGCGCTCTCCGTCGTGCTGTGGCTGTTCAGCGACGAGGTGGAGGCGTGGCTGGAGCGGAAGCGCGGCGCGCGGGACGCCGCGTGAGCCGTCAGTCCACGTAGAAGCGCCACGTCATCGCGGCCACGTGGTCGCCGTCGTAGCGGACCTCGACCTGCGGGGGGTTAGGGCGCTCCGGCGTGCCGGGCCTTTCGTAGGTGACGGTGCCGCCCTCGGCCCCGACGGAGTGCGTGTAGACCGCCTCCACCTCGTCGCGCGTGCTGCCGACGCCGAGGCCCTCGGCCGTCTCGTACACCCCGCCCGTCACCTCGACCGTCTGGAGGAGCACGCCGCCGGTGGCGATCTCGTAGAATTCGAGCGTGAGCCCGTCGTAGACGTACGTACGGAGGGTGTCCACCTGTCCGGGGACGTGGCGGTTGGGGAACGGCTCGGCCTCGATGCGCCGCGGCGCGGCCAGCCGAGCGAGGAGGGCAGCATCGTCGCCCGCCTCGTCGAGAATCTCGGCGAGGGGGACGCCGGGACCGACGGCCGTGGTGTCGGGGTCGGTAGCCGTGGTGTCGGGGCCGCCCATCGGCGGGTTGCCCACGGGCGGCAGCGGCTCGGACGCGGGGGCGTCTTCGGACGGGCTGCCGGCGCAGGCGAGGGCGAGGAGGCCGGCGAGGACGAAGAAGGGGACGAGGCGCATGGGAGGAGAGGCGAGACGCCCCGAGTTTACGCCCTCGCCGTCGCCCCGACGAACCGCAGGGCGGAGGGCGCGTCGAACCCCCGCACGTCTCCCGCCGCCCGATGTCGAAGCTCCCGCTCTCGGGGCACGCCCTCGCCCTCCTCCTCGGCCTCACCCTCGTCGCCTGCGCCTCCGAGCCCGAGGTCGAGCCGCCCACGGCTCCCCCCTCCCCGGCCCCCGCCGACACGACCCGGGCGGAGGCTCCGGCCGAGGACTCCACGCTCGCGGGCGACTCCATCCTCGTCGGCGACCCGCCGACGTGGGTGCCAGGCCCGCTCCACGCCCCGCCGGCCGACTGGACCGCCGGGGTCGTGGACGTGGCGCGCGACGACACCCCCGCGGCCGTCCTCCGCGACGTACGTGCGGGCACGCACGACGACTTCGTCCGCGTCGTGTTCGCCTTCGACGGGCGCGTGCCGGGGTACCACGTCGAGTACGTGGACCGGCCCGTCTACCACTGCGCCTCCGGGGAGCCGATGGCCATCGCGGGCGACGCGTGGCTGGCGGTCCGCTTCCGGATCGCCGCGGCGCACACCGAGGCAGGCGAGGCGACCGTGGCCGAGCGGGACCGCCGCCTCGGCGGGCCGCTCCTCCGCCAGCTCACCCTCACGTGCGACTTCGAGGGGGACGTGACGTGGGTGCTCGGGCTGGCCTCGCCCAACCGCTACCGCCTCACCGAGCTGTCCGATCCGCCGCGCCTCGTCCTCGACGTGCAGCGCTGACGGGGACGGCAGCCCCGAGTCGGGCGCACGAGATCTGCGGGAGGTGAGAGGGACTTTCGCGCCTTTCCTTTTGCCGTCCCACCGCAGGCGCCCTGACCAGCGCCCACCGGGTGGCCGGCTGTTTTTCGGCCCGGGTGGTCATCGCGCCTATGCGGCGAGCTATTCGAGCACCTCTTCTCCTCGCTAACTCGTGGCGTTACCGATGGATACCCGCACACGCGCCCGCATGGTGCGCTCCCTCCCGCACCTCCCCGCGCTCCTCCTCCTGGGTGGCGCCTTCCTCTTCCCCGCCCTCCGGGCCCAGCCCCTCGTCATAGAGATCGTAACGAGCGGCCTCGCCAACCCGACCGGCGTTGAGGTCGGCCCGAACGGCTGGGTGTGGGTGGCCAGCGCCGGCAGCGGCAACGACGACGGCAGCATCACCGTCGTCACGCCGGACGGCGTGGCGCACCCGTTCATGACCGGCCTCCGCTCGGTGCCGAGCCTAGGAGGCGCCGCCGGCGTGAACCAGATCCACCTCGCCGGCGACGACCTCTGGATCGCGCTGGGCCTCTCGGAGGAAATCCCCGAGAGCTACGTCCTCCGGGTGGACGTCTCCGGCTGGACGCCCGGCGACCCGCCCCTCACCCCCGACGACGTGGACCGGACCTACGACGTCGGCGGGGCCGTGCTCAGCTTCTTCTCCCAGACCAACGTCTACGACCTCACCGTCAGTGAGGACGGGCAGACGGTCCACTTCACCGACGCCTCGGCCAACGCGGTCTTCGTCCTCGACACGAGCACCGGGGCGGTCCAACTGATGGCGATGTTGGAGGACATCCCGAACCCGACGGACATCGGTCCCTCGTTCATCCAGAACGTCCCCACCGGCATCGTCGCGCACGACGGCGGGTTCTACGTCGCCGCGTTCACCGGCTCCCCGTTCCTCCCCGGCCTCTCCCGCGTCTACCGGATCGTGCACGGCGCCGTGTCGGTCTACCGTGACGGGCTCACGAGCGTGACCGATCTGATGGTGGACCCCGAGGACGGCCAGCTCGTCGCCCTCGAGTTCGCCGAGTTCATTCCCCACGTCGGCTTCTCCCCCGGCACCGGCCGCATCGTGAAGCTCTGGGAGCACGGTCCCCACCAGACACTCGCCGACGGCCTCGATCTCACGACCGCCCTCGCCATCCGCGACGACGATCACTATCTCACGAGCCTCTTCGGGCTGCTCCAGCGCGGCGTCCCCACCGCCGACGTGGACGTGACGCCCGACGCGCCCATCACGAGCCCCGGTTCACATACGTTCGACGCCACCCTCACCAACAACACGGACGCCCCGCAGACGGTCACGGCGCGCTGGCGCCTCCTCAACCAGGGCGGCCAGGAGCGACGGCTGCCCCGCGCCGTCACCCTCACGCTCGCGCCGGGTCAGTCCGTCTCGCGGACGTTCACGGTCCAGGTGCAGGCGGACTGGGCCTTCCGCGTGCTGTTCTCCGTCGAGGACGCGGGGGGGCGGATCCTGGATACGGACGTGGTGACGTTCGACGTCGGCTTCGCCCCCGGGCGGGCGGGCGTGGCGGACGCCTCCGCGGCCGAGCAGGCCCTCGACGCGCTGGACCTCGGCACCCTGCGCGCGCCCGAGACGGCCTCGGCAGCGCTGCCGGCGACGCGGCTCCTCGGCGGCACGCCCAACCCGTTCGCCGGCGCGACGACCCTCACGGTGGCGCTGGACGAGCCCGCGCCCGTCCGGCTGGCCGTCTACGACGGCCTCGGCCGCGAGGTCGGCGTGCTCGTCGACGGCCTCCTCGACGCGGGCACCCACGCGATGCGCTTCGACGGAGCGGGGCTGCCGAGCGGGGTCTACCTCGCCCGCCTCACCACCGGGCGCACGACGGAGACCCTCCGGGTGACGCTGCTCCGGTAGCCCCTCCTCTACCTCTGCATTCCGTAGGGGCACGGCGCACCGTGCTCCTACGCATTCTCGGCCGCTACGCCCGTCAGCCGCTCGAACCGCGCGACCTCCTCCTCCAGCCGGGTGCGCATGGGCGCGAGGCGGGGGTCGTCGTGGCGGCGCGTCGCGTCGAGGACGGCGCGGAGGAACCACCGCTGCGCCGCGGGCCCGGCCGAGAGCCCTCGCCGGTTCGGCCCCGACGTGAACACGTCCACGCCGGCGGCGAGCGACTCGTTCATGGTCCACACGTTGTGGAGCTTGTCGGCGAGGGAGATGGCCGAGGCGCCGGCGGGCCCGGCGGCGAGGACGTCGAGGTAGGCCTCCTTCCGAATGCGCCACGGGAGCGGGCTGCCGTCGCCGTCGTGCTTCGGCTCTGTCACGGCGGCGACGAGGGCGGTCACCTCCTCCCCCACCAGCGCGGCGAGCTGCGCCGGGTCCATCCCCTCCTCGAACCGGTTGCGGTCCTCCAGCACGTCGTGGAGGAAGGCGGCGGCGACGACGGCGTCCTCCCACCCCGCCCGCTGCACCGTCAGGGCGACGGCCGTGACGTGGGCCACCATGGGGACGTGGAGGGCCTCACCGGGCGGCGGCTCGAACGGCTCGCCGCGCCAGCGGCCCTTGCGGTACGTCCCCTCGTGCCACTCCGCCGAGAGCTCGATGGCCCGCTCGATGAGCGGGCTGAAGAGGGTTTCCGGGCTGCGTGTTCCGTGCTCCGTGTTTCGCATGGTCGCAGGTCATCCGACACGCATCACGCGACACGCAGCACGTGATGCAGGCGCGTGTCCAGGTCGAGGGCGTCGAGGAGGCGGCGGGGGAGGTCGGGGCCCTCGGCGGCGAGGAACGAGAGCGCGGAGACGACGCGCTCCTGCGGCGCGCCGCCGGGGAAGAGCACGGCGGCGGCGCGCTGGAGGCGGTCGAGGATCACGCCCTCGTTCCGCTTCGCGGCCCGCACCGTCTTCTGCTCCAGCGCGCCGAGCGCCCGGCGCACCTTCGCCCGCGCCGCCTCGACGGCCCGGTCCAGCGACGCATCCACGCCGGTGGCGAGGGGAATCAGGTCGTCGAGGAGCGCGTCGAGGTCGGCGGCGGCGGCGGCGAAGCGGCCGTCGAGCTCGGGGGCGGCGTGGTCGAGGGCGAGGCGGCGGTGGAGGGCGGCGAGCGTCTGCTCCTGGCCTTCGCCGGGCGCACCCGCGAGGTCGGCGAGGCCGAGGCCGTAGCGGTCGAGGATGCTGGCCACCTTGTCCGGCAGCAGGGTGAGGCTGGCGCGGGGGTAGGCCACCGGCATCGGCACGCCGAACGCCTCGTAGACCGGCCGCAGCTGCGCGAAGTACGCCGTCTCCCCCGGCCCGCCGACGTAGGCGGCCGTGGGGAAGAGGCGGTCCTGCACGAGGGGACGGAGCACGACGCCCGGCGAGAGCCGCTCCGGCTCGGCCTCGACGAGCACGAGGAGGTCGGCCTTCGAGAGGCGCACGCCGGCGCCGCGGAGCACGAAGCCCCCGCCTTCGGGGTCGAGCGGGAGGCGCTGGCCCTCGTGGAAGAGGAAGAGGTTGACGGGGCGCGGGGCGATCTGCGCGTGGAAGCCGTCGGCGCGGAGGCGATCGGAGATGGCGACGAGCGCCGCGTGCGTGTCGGCCCAGCCCTCGACCTCCTGCCGGAAGAGGGGCGCGGCGAGCCGCTTCAGGCGCGCGTCGTCGGCGGAGACGAAGACGAGGCCGGCGCCGGCGGTCTGGCGGCGGAGGGTCCGGGCGAAGGCGTCGCGCCAGCGCGTGCCGGGCGCCCAGTCGGCGCGGAGCTGCGCGGCCACCGCGGCGGCGGAGGGCGTCGGCGGGAGGGCCGCCGCCGCGGCGTCGAGGGCGGCCTCGACGGCCGGGCCGAGGCGCAGCCGGCCCACTGGCCCGCGGTTGGCCTCCGGCGAGAGGCCGTCGTCGTAGACGGCACGGACGGGGGTATAGCGGTCGAGGAGGGTGGTGGCGTGGACCTCGGCGAAGTCGTGGTCCTCGCCGGCGAGCCAGAACACCGGCACGGCCGGGCGGCCCGTCTCGGCCTCGATCTGCCGGGCGAGGAGCGTGGCCGTGAGCGCCTTGTAGACGGTGTAGAGCGGCCCGCCGAAGAGCCCGAGTTGCTGCCCCGTGACGACGGCCACGCTCTCGGGGTCGCGCAGCCGCGCGATGCCGTCGCGGACGGCGGACTCCTCATCCTCCCACCACGCCGCGTTCTGGTCGAGCAGCGCGTCGGCGAGGGCGTCGCGGTCGCGGGGCGCGGCGGCGGCGCGGCGGGCGGCCTCGGCGCGGGCGGCGGCCTGCCAGGGGTCGTGCGCGAAGTAGGCCAGCGCGCGCGGGTCGCCCTCGGCGTAGGCGGCGAAGAGCGCCGAGGCGCCGAGGGCGCGGTACGGGATGGAGGACGGCGGATGGAGGATGGCCGATGGGATCGCCCCTCCATCCTCCATCTTCAATCCTCCATCTGCCATGCCCTAGTTCTCCTGCTTCATCCGCGCGATCTCGTCGCGGAGGCGGGCGGCCGCCTCGTAGTCCTCCTCGTCGATGGCCTTCTGGAGCTGGGCCTCCATCTTCTCGAGGCGGGTGGCGCCGGCGGCCACGCGCGGCTCCGGCGCCTCCTCGGGCTCGGGGAAGTGCGCGCCGCCGTCGTCGTCGGCGGGGATGCCGGCCTCGTCGAGGACGGTCGAGACGACGAAGATGGGGGCGTCGGCGCGGACGGCGAGGGCGACGGCGTCGGAGGGGCGGGCGTCGAGCTGGCCCTCGGCGTCGTTGTGGACGTAGCGGATCTTGGCGAAGAACGTGCCCTCCCGGAGGTCGTCGATGACGATGTCGGTGACGTCGGCGCCGACGGCGTCGAAGAGCTGCTTGAGGAGGTCGTGCGTCATCGGGCGCGGCGGCTGGATCTTCTCCAGCTCGAGGGCGATGGCCTGCGCCTCGAAGGCGCCGATGATGATGGGGAGCCGGCGGTTGCCGTCCACCTCGCCGAGGACGAGCGCGTAGGCGCCGCCGCTGGAGGGGCTGGTCGAGAGTCCGATGATGTCGACCTGGACGTAATCCATAGGGGGCGTGGGGGACGCGTGCGCGGGAGGGGGCGGGGGGCGAAAAGATAACCCCGCGCGGGCTCAGCCGGCGGGCACGCCGGCCGCCGAGAGTACGTGCTGTAACGCGACCTCGAAAGCCCGGTTCTCAGCCGGCGCGCCCACCGAGACGCGCACCCAGCCGGGCGCCGCGCCGTCGCCGCCGAGGCCCGGGTAGGCGGAGACGTCGCGGACGCGGACGCTCCGCGCGGCGAGGCCGCCGACGAGGTCGGCCGGCGCCAGCGGCGTCCGCATCAGGAAGAAGTTGGCCGCGCCCGGGATCACCTCGACCCCCTCCATCGCCGAGGCGGCGCGCTCCATCCGCGCCCGCTCCGCCTTCAGCGTCGCCACCCGCTCGGCCACCCACTCGGGGTGGGCCAGCACCTCGAGCGCGGCGCGCTCCGAGAGCCGGTCCACGAGGAACGGGAGCCGCGCCTTCTCGATCTCCTGGATCACCTCGGGCGCACCGAGGAGGAGGCCGAGGCGGAGGCCGGCCAGCCCCATCGCCTTCGAGAACGTCCGCATGACGAGGACGTTGGGGTGGCGCCGCAGGAGGTCCGCCGCCGTCGGCCCCTCGACGAACTCGTGGTAGGCCTCGTCGAAGAGGACGAAGCCCGGGGCGCCGGCGGCGAGCGCCTCCAGCCCCTCGAAGGGGATCACCCGCCCCGTCGGGTTGTTGGGCGAGGTGACAATGGTGAGGGCGGCGTCGGCGCGGCGGGCCGCCGCGAGGATGGCCTCGGCGTCGTGCGAGAGGTCCGCCTCTGGGGCGACGCCGACGATCTCGGCCGCGTGCATCCGCGCCACGCTCGCGAACAGCGCGAACATAGGGTGCGGGAGGACGACGGGCGTGCCGCGGCCGAGGAGGCAGAGGCCGACGGTATGCGTGAGCTCGTTCGAGCCCCGCCCGACGATGACGCTCTCCGTGGGGAGGCCGAGCCGCTCGGCCAGCGCCGCGATGAGGCGGTGCGGCCGATCGTCCGGGTACCGGTTCCACTCCGTCGCGGCGAAGCCTTCGACGAGCGTGCGCTTGAGCGCCTCCGGGAGGTCGAACGGGCTCTCGTTCTGGTCGAGCTTGGCGGCGGCCTCGGCGTCGGTGGGGACGCGGTAGGCGCGCTCGGCGCGGACCTCGGGGCGGATCAGGTGGAGGGGGGCGGGCCGGGGGTCGGGCATGGGGGACGGCGTGGGGCGGCCGTGGAATATATCCCCGCCCCCGCCCGGGTTTCCGACGGCCGGGTTTCCGGCCGCGCCCGCTCAGGTCGCCCCGTTCATCAGCCGCGGCACGTCCGAGAAGTCGTGGTCCGGCAGCCGCTCGTCGCGGATGTGGTCGATGGCCTCGTGGAGCGCCTCTACGAACTTGCCGAAGTCCTCCTTGTAGAGGTAGATCTTGTGCTTCTCGTACTCGTCGTCTCCGACCCGCTTGCTCTCGGTGATGGTGAGGAAGAAGTCGTGGCCGGAGCGGGTGCTCTTGACGTCGAAGAAGTAGGTGCGCTTGCCGGCGGGGACCCGCTTGGCGTAGACCTCGTCGTTGTAGCTGTCGTTCATGCGGGGAAGTTTGGGTGGTGGGGCGCCCCGTCGTACCTCGCATGGGCGGGTGGGCCCTGTGCAGGCGCGGGCCTGGTGGAGCCGGAATATGCGGCGCGCCCGGCAGAAAAACAATGCCTGACCGTGATACGATGGTCAGGGGTCAGAAGACAGAAGGCAGAGGAACTTATCCGGCGGCCCCGGTCCCACGGACCACGGACCACGGACCACGGACCACGGACCGCTGCCGTCACGGCGTGCGGAGCTCGACGCGGGGGAGCGCGGCGAGGGCGGAGGGGCGGAGCACGTCGCGGCGGAGGTGGAGGCGGAGGGCGTCGGCCCATCCGGGGTCGATCCGGTCGAGGCGGATGGCGAGGGCCTCGGCTTCGGCCGCACGCCCGCGGGCGAGGAGGCCGTAGCCGAGGAGGTAGAGGGCCGGGGCGTAGGTGGGGTCGTAGTCGAGCACCTCGCGGAGCGCCCCGGCCGCCTCGGCGTAGCGGAGGCGGAGGGTGTGGACGCGGGCCAGCGCGAGGGCGGCGAGGCGGGCGTACGGCGCCGCCTCGTGCGTCTGCCGGAAGAGCGCCTCGGCCTCGTCGAGGTCGCCGCGCCGGTAGAAGACGTGGCCGAGGGCGTAGCGCGCGGGGAAGTAGTCGGCGGCGTCGGCGAGGGCGGCGCGGTAGGCGGCGACGGCGCGGTCGTCGTGGCCGAGGGCCTGGTAGACGGAGCCGGCGAGGAACTGGAGCGGGGCGTCGTCCGGGGCGCGGCGGGCGGCGTCGGCGAGGCGGGCGAGCTGGCGCTCAGGGTCGGGCGCGGCCAGGCCGGGGTTGAGGAGGAGCGTGGCCGCGTCGAGGGCGCTGGCGCTGGGGCCGGCGGCGGCCTCGGCGAGGGCTTCGCGGAGCGAACGCGGGCGGGACTGCGCGAGCCACGCCGCGAGGGCGTGGCGGGGGTCGGTGGCGAGGCAGAGGTCCTCGCGGAGGTCCTGCGTGTCGGGGTCGATGGTGCGCCCGGAGGCGACGACGCCGAGGACGCGGCCGTCGGCATCGAGGAGGGGCCCGCCGCTGTCGCCGGGGCGGACGGCGTTGGCCGAGACGCGGAGGAAGTCGGCCGGGCCGAAGCGGACGCCGGGGTAGCGCGCCCCCGCCGTCGGCTGCTGGGCGCCGCCGGGCCAGCCCGCCGTGAACGCCACGCCCTCCTCGGCGAAGCCCGCGAGGTCGGGGTCGTAGGCGTCGGTGAGGACGAGGGGGCGGATGCCGGCCGCGCGCACCGGCCGGGGGTCCACGTGGAGCACGGCCACGTCGCGCACGGGGTCCACGGCCCACGCCCGGCCCGTCGTCACGCGCCGCCCGTCGGGGAGCCGGAGGCGGACGCGCTCGGCGCCGAGGACGACGTGGTAGGCCGTCACGAGGGCGTCCTCGGCCACGAAGAAGCCGGAGCCGATGCGCTGGACGACCTGCCCGCGCACGCGCCCCTCGGCCACCAGCGGCACCACGCTCCGCCGCGCCGCCCCCGCGGCCCCGGCCGCGTAGGCGCGGAGCGGCTGCGCCGCCGTGGCGAAGTCGGCTCCCGGGACCTCGACGGGTACGGGCGGGACCACGAGGGCGCCCGCCCGGCGCGGCCGGAGCACGAACCGCCGGCTCAGCTCGAAGACGCGGGTGCCGGCGCGGCGCCGCGCCACGAGGTCTCCGGTCTCCGCTACCTCGAAGGCGGCCTCCACCTCCGGCGGCAATGCGAGGCGGCCGAACGCCGCGACCAGCGCCTCGGCGGCCTCGTCCGTCTCCGGCACCGCCAGCCCCTCGACCTCGAACGTCACCGCCTCGCCCACGGCCGCCACGCGCCGGTCCGGCGCCGCGAAGAGGAGGAGCCGGTACGGGTCATCGGCCGCGCCCTGCGCCCGCGCACCGCTCGCCGGCGCGAGGAGCACGAGGAGGAGCAGGACGCGGCGGAGGTACATGGGCTGTCGGGAGGCGTCCGCGCCCGCGTCGCCGTCAGTCCAGGGGCGTCACGGCGACGAGGTCGCGGACCCAGGCGGCGAGGTCGTCGCGCACGCGGCGGCCCACCGCGAGCACTTCTTCGTGGCTGAGCGGCGCGCCCTGGAGGCCGGCCGCCAGGTTGGTGATCGTCGAGATGCCGAGGGTCCGCATCCCGAGGGCGGCCGCCTGGATCGCCTCCGGGACGGTGCTCATGCCGACGGCGTCGCCGCCGATGCGCCGGAAGAACCGGATCTCCGCGGGCGTCTCGTAGGACGGGCCCGCCGTCCAGACGTAGACCCCCCGGCGCACCGTTAAGTTTCTGTGAGCCGCCATCCGCTCGGCGAGGGCGATCCACTCGGGATCATAGGGAGCGGACAGGTCGGGGAAGCGGATCTCGCCCTCCCCCACCGGCCCGGCGAGCGGGCTCGCGAACGCGAGGGCGACGTGGTCGGTGACGAGCATGAGAGTGCCTGGCGGCCAGTCCGGGTCGAGGCCGCCGGCGGCGTTGGTGAGCAGGAGCCGACGCGCGCCGAGGGCGTGGGCGAGGCGGACGGGGAAGCCGAGGGCGCGCGCGGGGTGCCCCTCGTAGAGGTGGACGCGCCCCTGCACGAAGAGGACCGCACGCCCGCCGAGGCGCCCGAAGACGAGCCGCCCGGCGTGCCCCTCCACGGTCGAACGGGGGTAGCCGGGGACGTCCTCGGTGGGGATGACGACGGGCTCCTCGGCCGCGTCGGCGAGGCCGCCCAGACCGGAGCCGAGGACGAGGGCGAGCGCCGGCACGGCGTCGGTGCGGGCGCGGACGGCTTCGACAGCAGCGGCGAGGTCGGGCATGGGGACGACGAGCGATGAGCGAATGGCTGGCTTCAACGACGAAAGGGACGCAGCGGACTGCACCGACTACACCCCGACGAACGATCGGGCGTGCCCCAGACCACTGACTTCTGCCCACTGCCCACTGATTTCAGGCGGCGGCCTCCGACGCCCCGGCCGCGGCCGGGGCGGGCTCGGTGGGGCTCTTCACGCGGACCACCACCATCGTCATGTCGTCGTGGAGCCCGTGCTCCTCGGCGTAGGCCGAGACGGTGGCGACGAGGTGGCCGACGACGTAGGCGGCGCGGTGGGTGTCGGCGGCGGCGACGGCGGTGGCGAGGCGGTCGTCCCCGTAGATCCGGCGGTGGCGGTCCATCGCCTCCGAGAACCCGTCGGTGTAGAAGACGAAGACGTCGCCGGGGCGGAGGGGGAGCGTCTGGTCGCGGAGCGTCTCGTCGAAGCGGCGCCCGCTCGTGAGGCCGACGGCGAGGCCGGGCGGCAGGAGCGCCTCGGCGACCCCGTCGCCGGCGCGCTTGACGAGGAGCGGGTTGTGCCCGGCGCGGGCGAACGTGAACGTCCGCGCGCGGAGGTCGAACACCCCGCAGAGCACCGAGATGAACACGCCGCGCGGGACGTGCGCGCAGAAGAGGCGGTTGAGCCGGCGGAGCACCTCGCTCGGCGGCACCGGCTCCTGCCACAGCGCCATGAGGAAGCCCTTGACGAGGGTCATGTAGAACGACGCCTGGATCCCCTTCCCGCTCACGTCGCCGACGACGACGCCGAGGCGGTGCTCGTCCAGGCACACCACGTCGTAGTAGTCGCCGCCGACCTCCTCGGCGGCGAGGCAGATGGCGGCGAGGTCGAGCCCCTCGACCTCGGGCATCCGCGCGGGCAGGAACGAGCGCTGCACCTCGCGCGCGATCTCGATCTCGTGCTCCATCCGCTCGCGCTCGGCCAGCTCGCGGAGGTACGCCGGCACGTAGGCTGCCGGCGCGGCCTCGCCCCGCCACACGCCCACGAACCCGACCGCGGCGGCCCCCGCCACGGCCAGCACGGCCAGCCAGCCCTCCAGCGCCGCCGGCGACGCCCCCGCCACCAGGGCATCCACCGCGAACCCGAGGACGCCGGCCCCGATCATGCCGAGGCCCACCGTGAGGGCGTCGTAGCGCCAGAAGGCGAGGGCGGCCACGAGGCCGAGGGCGCCGGAGACGACCCAGCCGTAGGGCATCGGCCCCACGTTCGCCTCGAGGGGGAGCCAGAGGAGCACGGCGTAGGCCGCCGCCACGCCGGGCACCACGAGCCACGCCCGCCGCCGCGCCCGCGCCAGCAGCATCCCGAGGCCGAGCAGCACCGCCGGCACCCACGCCGCCGCGAACCAGCCGACCTGCGTGATCGTGAGGCCGAGCCCCGTCACGCCCATCTGCGTGCCGTAGAGGGGGAGACCGCCGAGGTCGAGCGCCGCCCGCGGCAGCAGCGCCAGCAGGCCCACCGCCGCCCCGGCCAGCCCGACGGCCAGCGCCGCCCCGCGCAGGAGCGCCGCCCCCACGGGCCGGTTCATCCACGCCCCCTGCCGCGCGAGCACGAGCGTCTCCGTCTTCGCCGGCCACGTCGCCCGCGCGAGGGCGTCGCCGGTGGCCGACGCGGCGAAGACGAGGAGCCCCACGGCCACGGCCAAGATGAGCCCGTTGACGACCACGACCAGGAGCGCCTGCACCACCTCCAGGTTGAGCCCCACGAGGTAGAGCGGGAGGAGGACGCCGGTGCCGAGGGCGACGAGGGCGCCGCCGACGAGGGCGTCGGTGAGGGCGGCCTGGGTGTCGAGCGCGCGCAGCCGCAGCCGCCGCACGAACAGCACCAGCAGCACGAGCCCGAGGAGGAGGTAGGCCACCGCCCGCACCACCGTCTCGGGGCGCTCGAACGCGCGGAACTCCATCGCCCCGAGCGCCTCGCCGTCCTCGTCGGGCGCGTCCACGAACGCGTCGGGGTCGACGTCGAAGCGGGTGCGGAGGGCGAGGAGGGCGCCGCCGGCCGTGACGTCCACCTCGGCCACGGGCCGACGCCCCAGCACCGGCTCGGCGCCGACGAGGAAGACGCGGGCGGCCGTCCGGCCGTACTCGGGGAGCGGGTGGACGGCGTGGACGCGGAGCGGCCACCGGCCGAGGAGGGTCCGCCGCGCGTGCACCCGCGCGATGGCGGCGGCGGCGGCGGCGCCCATCGGCTGGGGCTGGCCGAGCGCCTCGGCGGCGGCGCGGCTCGCGCGGTCGGCGGCGAGGGCGGTGTCGGCGAGGGCCGCGCCCGCCACCCCGCCGTCCGGCACGTCGAAGAGGAGGAGCGCGGCGAGGGCGGAGTCGGTGCGGGCAGCGCCGGGCGCGACGGCGACGGGGCCGGCGTCGGGGGTGCCGAGCGCCTCCTCCAGCACGGCGCGGTCCACGCCGTCGCCGGGGAGCGCCCGCGGCTCGCTGCGGAAGTACCACGGCACGCCCTCCTGCGTCAGGCGGACGACGTGGCGGGCGGCATCCTCGGGGCCTTCGCCGGGGCTGCGCCAGCGGACGAGCCAGTAGAAGGCGGGGAGCAATTCGGTGGCGCCCGTGCGGAGGCGGGCCACGGCCTCGTGGCGCCCGAGGCCGGCCTGGAGGGAGTCCAGGAGAGGCGGGTGCGACGCGAGGAAGACGACCGGCTCCGCCTCCCCGACGGCGTAGCCGCTCGCCTCGACGAACCGGGTGGCCGCGGCCACGGCGCCGTCGGGCGTGAGGGCGAAGGAGGCCGCCGACAGCGGATGCTCGGCCGGCCCCCGCCACACCAGCAGCACGGCCCCGAGCACGGCGAGCGCGCCGAGGAGCCAGTCGGCCGGGGCGAGGCGGAGGCGGTCGGGCATCAGGGGACGGGCGGGCGCGCCCAAACTACGAGGCAGACGGGGGCGCGGGTGCACGTGGGTGGGCAGGAGCGCAGGCGGGGGAGCTGGTGTCCTTACGCTCCCGCACGTTCGCCCCTCTACTCCAGCCAGTCGGCGTCCTCCCCCTCGCCGCGCGCCAGCTCGTCGGCCACCTCGCGGGCGAGGTCGAACGAGAAGCCGCGGCGGACGAGGAAGTCCATCGTCTTCTGCTTCCGCTTGCGGGGGTCGGCCTCGCGGGCGAGGGCGCGCCAGCGCTGGCGGCCGTGGCGGCGAGCGGCCTCGCCGAGGTCCTCGGCCTCCGTCAGCTCGTCGAGCGCGGCGTCCACGACCTCGCGGGCGACGCCGCGGCGGAGGAGGTCGGCGCGGAGGCGCTGGGGGCCATAGCCGCGCCCGGCGAACCGGCCGCGCGCGAAGGCGCGGGCGTAGGCGGCGTCGTCGAGGTAGCCGTACTCCTCCATCCTCGCGAGGGCGTCCTCGACGGCGGCCTCGTCGAACCCCTTGTCGCGGAGCTTGCGGCGGACCTCGGCGGTGGTCTTCGCCCCATAGGAGAGGTAGTCGAGGGCGGCGGCGCGGGCGCGGTGGACCTGCTCCTTCGCCAGGAGCGCCGCCTGCTCGTCCACCGTCAGCGCCCTCCCCTTCCGCAGCCCGGCCTCGACGGCGAGGTCGAGCGTGAGCCCGAAGGCGAAGGCGTCGTCGATGAAGACGCTGACGCGCTCGGGGTCGCGCTGCTGGCGGGCGACGCGGGTGATGGTGCCGTCGCGGAGGTTCTGCTGCGGCTCGTCGGGGTGCTCCTGCTCGCTCATGGCGGGAAAGTAGGTCGAAACCCCGACAGCGTTCCGTCAGCGTGACCGCCGCGTCCCTCACCACGTGGCCTGGAGGCTGAGGACAGGGAGGAGCGGGAGGCCACGCACGTCGGTGGCGAGGAAGGCGGCGGTGCTCCCCGCCTGCGCGGGGACAGGCTCGGCGAAGGGGGGGGCGTCGGTCGCGCGCCCGCCGAGGCTGGGTTAGGCCGCTTTGCGACGACGTTGGTCGAAAGTTCGACCTCCTTTTCCTGCACGCCCCGTTCTGCGGACTCAGGACACGCTTCCTATCGGTGAAGATACGGCCGAGACAATGACCCGCAGGAAGGATCGCAGTTGCCGCCCATATCTTACACCTTGTAGAGCGGCCCCGACGCGTCTGCGACATGGCGGCCATGCTCTGAATCCGAGTCGTCTAACCCTGGCCTCCTCAACATGACCCGCTACCTCTGCTTCATCTGCGCACTCGCGTGCCCGGTATTCCTCTTCATGGCCGGGTGCGACGGCGGCAGCCCCGACGCGGTGCTCGACGCCAACACCTTCACGGTCAGCGCCGCCGGCGAGGACGGCGGGCCTCGCTCGCCGGCTTTCTACATGGAGGGCGAGGAGGACGGCGAGGTCGTCTTCTCGCTCGTGCTCGGGGTATCCGATCCGAACCTCGATGCGCCCCAGGCGCTGACGCAGGCTGCCGTGGTGCTCGCCCGGTCCGGCCCGACGCCCGGTGAAGGGACCTACCCCCTCGTCGACGTCTTCACGGCCGACCCGGACGTGCGGCCGGACAGCGTCGTCGGTGCCTACTTCGTCCCCGATACGACGCGGGGCTTCCGCATCCACTTCGCCGAGCGTGGGACGCTCTTCGTTGACGAGGTGCAGGCCCGGGAGTCAATCCAGGGACGCTTCGAGATGACCGTCCGCGAGGCCGACCTCCTCACGCTGGAGCCGGTGGGGCCTCCCGTCACGGTTGAGGGTGAGTTCCACGCGGTGCACCGGGAGGCCCCGGGGGGGGAATTCCCTGGAGCCCGTTTGCCGGCTGCGCTGTCCACCCAGCGTGCTCCGCACTGAGCCACACCTGAGCTTCCGCCGCTGCGCTCCGACGCCGCCCTCGCCGAGGCGGTGCCCCTTGTCTCTGACCCTCTCCAACATGACCACCCGCTCCGCTGCCCTGACGCTCTTCACCCTCGTGCTCCCCGCGCTCGGCATGGCTGGCTGCGACACCCTCCGCCCCTCGGACGAGCCGCTGCCTTCGTTCGACGAGCTGCGCGAGGAGTTCGGCGGGCAGCCGCCAGGACGCGGTCTCGTCCGCGAGGACAACGACCCGTCCTATCAAGTCTCCGCCACGCACTTCACAGATCGAATCGGCGAGCTTTCCACCTTCGTGGTGTACCTGATAAGTGAAGAGGCCGGCGTGGCTATGACACTCTTCATGGAGGGCGTTGACGGGAACAATCTCCGGCCGGGGATGCAGTTCGAGACGCTTGAGGTCATCTACGGCGGCGACGCCCCGGCTGGGGGGAGTGGTGGTCGTCTCGAGATCATCGCCGTCGAGGACGGCCGGATCGCAGGCGTGTTCGCCGCCGACCTTAGCCCAACCACGTTTAACCCCAATTTCCGCCGGCTCACCGGCGGGTTCAACGCCGTCTTCGAGCCACCCGAGAACTGACAGCCCTCCTTCATCACTACCGCCCTACTCCTTCCCCAACGCCCCCGTTCATGCACAAGGTTTTACCTCGCTTTTACTTCTTCGCCCTCCTCGCCGCCTGTGCGCTCGTGCCTCGCCTGGCCACCGCACAGGGCATCTCATCGCAAGCGCAGGCGTTCGACACGCCCTACGAGCTCCTCAACCTCGCCGAGACCCAGACCGGCATCCTCGCCAACCGCCGGTCCGTCTTCCTCGACCCCGGCGCGTTCCCCGGCACCACGGCCGCCGACACCCTCCGCCCGATGCAGTGGGAGGTGCTCTACGGCCAGCTCCGCATGAGCGCGGCCAACCCCGCCGCGTTCCCCACCCCGGCCTCGCTCGCAGCCCTCGCCGAGACCGAGCGCAGCAACGGCCGGATCCCCATCGCGCTCCTCTATCAGCCCTTCGACTACATCAGCGAGGCACCGCTTCAGGACGGCCGCCTCGAAGTAGACGACTCCGCCCCCGTGCAGCGTGTCTACCGGCCGACGGGGTCCGGCTTCGGCGAGGCGCCGGTCTACACCATGCCCAGCCCCTATGCGCAGGCAACCCTCTTCGCGGCGGGCGCGCTTTACGGTGCCGACGTGGCGGACGCGCTCGACGGACCAGTCGAGGCCGGGGCTACAACCACGTTCGTGATCCCAAACGGCCTCTTCGTCGTGCCCATCGGAACGGCGAAGCCGGCCACGGTCGAGGTGCGCCTCAACGGGAGCGGCTTCCAGACGGTGACGCCAGGGCAGCCGTTCAGCGTCGTCTACACGAACGCAGGCGAGAAGACGATCCGGGTCCGCGCGCTGATTGGCGGCGTCATGCGGCATGCCCGGTTCACGATTCACGTCCGGGAGACCGGTAGCGGGGGCGGCAACCTCCTGCAGGGGACACCGGAAGAGGAGTGCGCCGCGCGCGCAGTCGCAAGCCACTGGGCCCCCGGCCGTGTCTATTGCGGCGTCACGCCCGCAGCACAGTACGCCTGGCAGGCCCCCCGCGATTACCCGGGCGTCCTGAACCTTTACGACGGCGAGAACCGGACGGCCAATTACGACTACGCCGTCTCCCTCGCCCCCGGCCACACCCAGATCACGAAGCCGATCATCGTCGTCAGCGGCTACGACCCCTTCGAAGGGACGGGGCTGGACCTCATTTATCAAACCCTCGTCCAGTTCGACAACGGTATCACAGTTGGCCCCTTCGTGAACCTTCCCTTAGCGTTGAAGGCGCAGGGCTACGACCTCGTGGTGATGGACTACGCCGACTCCCACGACTTCATCCAGCGCAACGGTCTCGCCCTCGTGGACCTCATCGGGAAGGTCCACGCGGAGATGGACGCGAACCCCAATGCGGCTGACGAGATCAGCGTGATCGGCTTCAGCATGGGTGGCCTCGTCTCCCGCTACGCCCTCGCTTACATGGAGGAGATGCAGATGGACCACCGCGTCCACCTCTTCGTCTCCTACGACAGCCCGCAGCAGGGCGCCTACGTCCCCATCGGTCTCGAGATGATGGCCGCCGACGTGTACGACATCTTCGATGGTGTCCTGGATGTGCTGGACTTCTTTGGCTCCGACGGTAAGAACTTCATCGAGCAGCGGCTCTACGGAGCCTCGATCCAGCAGCTCCTCACGTTCTGGACCGGGACCGACGTGGATGCGGCCTCTCCAGGCGCAGTCCAGACCCAGATCCGTAAAGACCTCTACGCCGATCTCCTGGGCTTGGGCGACTACCCGGACGACCTCCGCCGTGTGGCGATCTCGAACGGGAACGGCAACGGACGGAGGCAGCATCTCGCGGAGGAATGGGACGAGCCCAGCCCGCCACGCATGCAGCCTGGCGCACAGGCGCTCTACGCTGCTGCGGGAGGCTCCGTGCTCTGGGGCCTGCTTGGAGCCCACCATCGGTTCATAACGCGCAATGCCGCCGTCTCGGGCATCGCAGCACAAGTATACAGGCATTATCAGCAACTTTGCTTCATTGCCTGCTTCAACGACACCGTAGAAGAGACGACCCTCACCCTCCCCAATCCTTACGACGTTGTCCCCGGGGGGTACCGACCGTCGTACGCGGCATTCGAGGTGGAGCACTTCGATAGCAGATCGGCGCTCTACGGACTCGGGGCCCTCATCCACGTCCTCGGTGGTCCCAGCCTCTACTTCGACGTGGACACGTACGCACAGCGGCACGCCTTCGTCCCCACCGTGAGCGCGCTTGACTACCGGACAGACTATTACTCGTCTCGGGAGGCACTCGTCGACGCCACTTTCCTCAATCAGGATCTCGGTGCCACCATCAACCGAAGCGATGCAAGCCGAACGCAGTTCGATGCACTTTTCATGGCTGGGGATAAGGGTGACGCCGCCTCGATTGGCCTGGAAAATCAGGCTCACCTCTTCGTCTCGGACGGGATCAAGGCGTTCATTCTCGAGCAACTGACCCTGCCCATCCCGGATCATTCGCCCCCGTCGCTCACCGTCTCGATCTCTGGCCCCTCTACGGTCCTGAGTGGCCAGAGCGCTGCCTGGAGCGCCAGCGTCGCCGGCGGCGCCCCGCCCTACACCTACCAGTGGCAGTACCGCTACAACGACGACGGCGGAGGCGGTGGTTGCCCCTCCTGCCCGGAGGGTCCGTGGGTAGGCTGGAGTGACGGTGGCACGGCCGCCTCGATGACGCACACCTTCTATGCGGCTGGAGACCACACGGTGATGGTGATCGTCACCGATGACGCCGGTACCACCCGAAGTGCGACGCAGGGGGTCACGGTCACCAACGGACGGATCGCAGGTGCCGAGACCGGCGGTGCAGGAGCCCATGCTCAGGCGAGCCTCGGCACGGGCTCGATCCCCGAGGCATTCGCGCTGCACGCGGTGGCGCCGAACCCGGTGAACCGCACCGCAGCCATCCGGTACGACCTCCCGGAGGCGTCGGAGGTCTCGCTCGTCGTCTACGATCTGCTCGGCCGAGAAGCGGCACGATTGGCAGGCAGTCCTCGAGAAGCGGGCATGCACAGCATAGCGCTCGACGCGGCGGACCTGCCGAGCGGGGTCTACCTCGTGCGCCTGCAAGCGGGATCGTTCGTGGCGACCGAGCGGTTCACCCTCGTGAGGTAGAGCCGGGGAGGCTGTTCGGCGGGTCCAATTCCGGCGGCGTAGGCTATCCCCCGCGCCGCCTATCCAGTCGCTTCACGAAGCAGTATGTGCCGTCGCTCGCGCTTCTGCGAGCGGCGGCGCTACGACGTACGCCCCCTGGCTTGACCAGGGAGTGTCCCTGCGGATCGAGGCCTTCGGCCGTCACCGCCGTCGGTCTTCACGCGAGTGGCCGCCGGCCGTCCGCCGTCCCCTCACCACGTGGCCTGGAGGCTGAGGACGGGCAGCAGCGGGAGGCCGCGCACGTCGGTGGCGAGGAAGGCGGCGGTGCCGTCGGCGAAGGGGGGCGCGTCGGTGGGGCGCCCGCCGAGGCCGAGGGCCTGCGCCTGGGCGTCCCACCGGAGGCCGAACAGGCGGAAGCGGTAGCCGAAGGCGAGGTCGAGCCGCGCCTCGGGCGCGTGGCGGCCGAGCGCGCCCGGCACCGGCGCGCCGTCGCCGTCGAGGTGCGGCATCGGGAGGCCGCTCTGGACGGTGAGCCGGGCGGCGACGGAGAAGTGGTCGCCGCGGTGCTGGGCCAGCAGGCCGAGGACGTGCGGGCGGCTGTACCGGCTCGGGCGCCAGCCCTCCTCGGCGTCGGGGATGCGGACTTCGGCGCGGGAGAGGGCGTAGGCGAGGCCGAGGGTCCACGGCCCGCGCTCGACCCGCGCGGCGAGCTCCAGCCCGGCGGCGCGGCCCTCGCTCGAGCGGTAGAACCGCAGGAGGTCCGCCTCGGCGACGCCCGGCCCGAGGAGGGCGTCGGCCCACCCGGCCGGCTCGACGGGCTCCAGCACGTCGTCGAGGAGGCGGCCGTAGACGTCGGCGCTGAAGGCGAGGCGGAGGGGGGCGTCGGGCGCCGTCGGCGCCCACTCGGCGCCGAGGCCGGCCTGCCAGGCCGTGGCGGGGCGGACGGCGTCGGAGGGGAGGAGCCACCGGCTCGCGGCGAGGTCGTAGGTGTAGGCGTAGCGGTCGCGGACCCGGTGGAGCACCTGCACCTGGCGGCTCAGCCCGCCGCGGACGTAGAGCCGCTCGGGGCGGACGGCGTAGCGGACGTGCAGGCGCGGGCTCAGGCTGAGGTAGTCGCCGTCGGTGAAGGCGTCGGCGCGGAGGCCGGCCTGGACGTGGAGGCGCGGCGTCGGCTGCCAGGCGTCCTGCACGTACGCGCTCGCCTCGACGCCGTCGGCGGCGGCGCGCTCGGCGCGGCTGCCGCCGTCCTCGACGGCCTCCTCGAGCGCCGTGTCGAGGCCGTGGTAGGCCACGTGGCCGCCGAGGCGGAGCTGGTGGCGGAGGGAGAGGAAGTAGTCCACGTCCGCCCGCGCGCCGGCCGCGGTGTAGCCCACGCGGTAGTCGCTCGTGAAGGGGCTGCCGGCGTCGGCGGCGGCGGTCTGTTCGCGGAGGTCGTAGCGCGTGGCGTAGGCGGTGACGGCGGCGAAGGTGCGGCGGCCGAGGTAGCGGTAGTGCCCCGCGAGCATCCGGTTGCTCCACGCGTCGTCCACGGCCAGGCGGGCGTCCTCGCCGAAGCGCGCGCCGGCCACGACGGGCAGCCGGGCGTCGAGGTGGTCGGCGCCGAGGTAGCCGCCGAGGGAGAAACGGTGGACGTGGTCGGGCGCCCACGTCAGCTTGGCCTCGGCGTCGTAGAAGCCGTGCGACACGTCCTGGCCTCCGGCCCCGTCGACGGCGCGGAGGCCGAGGGGGTCGAGGACGACGGCGGCGGCCTCGCGGCGGAGCGTCGGGGCGAAGAGGCCGTCGAGGAGGGAGCCGCGCCCGGCCAGGAGCAGCCCCACCGTCGGCGTCAGCGGCGTCTCGGCGACGGCGCGCACGGAGAGCGGCGTCAGCGCCGCCACGCCCGTCGGCCGCTCGACGAGCCCGTCCTTCGTCTCCACCTCGACGACGCCGGCGAGGCCGCCGCCGAGCTCGGCCGGGAGCGAGCCGCGGTGGAAGCGGACCCTCCGGTAGGCCTCGGGCTGGAGCGCCGAGAACAGCCCGTAGGCGTGCCACGGCTCGACGAACGGGACGCCGTCGCGGAGGTAGCGCGTGAGGTGGGGGTCGGCCCCGCGCACGGCGAGGCCGCCGCCGCCGTCGCGCGAGAGCCCGGGCAGCCACGCGAGCGTCTGCCCGAGGTCGCCGTCGCCGAGGTGGACGGGCAGCGCGGCGGCCTGCCGCGAGGCGAGGTCGGTCAGCCCCGGCTCCGGCTCCGGCACGTCACCGCGGACGGTGGCGTCGTCGGAGGCGACGACCTCGGGCTGGAGGCGGATCGTCGGGGGGAGCTGCGGCGAGAGGGGGTAGACCGAGAGCCGCACGCGGACCGCCCGGTAGCCGACGTGCGAGAAGCGGACGGTGTACTCGCCCGTGGGGAGGTTCGGGACGTAGAAGCTGCCGTCGTAGTCGGCCACGCCGCCGAGGTCGAGGTCGACGAGCCAGGCGTGGGCGCCCCACAGCGCCTCCCCCGTCTCGGCGTCCACGATGCGCCCTTCGAGGGTGCCGGTGTAGGCGGCCGGGTCGTCGGGCTCGACGAGGACGTTGAGGGGCTCGGCGAGGACGACGTAGCGGCCGCGCCGGATGCGCTCGGCGCGGAGGCCGGTGCCGGCCAGCAGCTGCGCCAGCGCGGCGTCCGGCTCCTCGCCCTCCTTGTAGGTCGCCGAGACCGTCCGCCCCTCCACCAGCCGGTGCGCGAAGACGAGGCTGACGCCGGCCACGTCGGCCAGCTCGTAGAGGGCGTCCTGGAGCGGGACGCCGTCCCAGCGGTGGACGAGCCCGGGGCTGCCCGGCTTCACCTGCGCGCGCACCCCGCCCCCGAGCGCCGCGGCGAGCGCGACGACGAGGGTGAGGGCGACGAGGCGGCAAGGGAGCATGGGCGCGGTAGCAACGGTCACACGGAACGTCGCAAAAACCTCGCCCCGGCGAACGGCCGGGGCGCGGGACCCGTTCCGGCGCGGCTCCAACGCCGCGGCCCGGCCCTTCCGTCTCTCTTAGCGGACACTTCCCCTCCGCTCGACGGTGCCGGCGCTTCGAGCGCGCTGACGAACCGCCCCCTCGGGGGGGCTGTCGCGGAGCCGGAGGCGAAGCGACTGGGGGGGTGATGGGGTTCCGATTACCCCCTCCGTCCCGGCTCCACCGGGACACCTCCCCCAGGGGAGGAGTTGGCTGAGCCCACGCACAGGAGCCATCTCAGGACCGGGCGATCCGGTAGCCGCCCCCCGGCAGCGCCTCGACGCGCGCGCCGAGCGTGAGGGCCAGCTCGTGGAGCGCCGCCTCGATCCCCGCCTCGCGCTCGAACCGCGTCGCCGAGACCATCTCCCGCGCCAGCGCCGCGTCCACCTCGACGGGCACGCCGAAGGCCTCCGCGAGGCGGGCGGCCACGGCCGAGAGCGGCTCGGCGCGGACGAACAGGTCGCCGGTCCAGCCGAGGGCGGCGTCGAGGTCGGCGGGCGCGGGCGCCGCGGGCGCGTCGAGGGCGACGACGCGGCTGCGCTGGCCGGGCGCCAGCTCGACGGCCGCCTCGGCCTCACCCTTCGAGGCGAGGGCGACGGCGCCCTGGACGAGCACGACCTCGGTCGCGGCCTCGTCCACGGCCACGCCGAACGTCGTCCCCAGCACCGTCACCACCGCGTTCGGCGTCTCGACGGTGAAGGGGTCGGCGGGGTCGTGGCGGATCGCGAAGAGGGCGTTGCCGGCGAGGAGCCGGGCCTCGCGCACGTCGGCCTCCTCGGCCACCTGGAGCACGGCGCCGGGCGCCAGCTCGACGGCCGAGCCGTCGGGCAACTCCACCGCCATCGCTTCGGCGGCGCGGAGGGTGTCGAACCCGGCGTCGCGGCGGGCGACGTAGGCGAGGACCGCGCCGAAGAGGACGACGGCGACGACGGCGGCGTAGCGCCACACGGGCGCGGCCCGGCGCCTCGGACGCGCGGGCGCGGCGGTGCGGGCCACGGGCGGACGGTCCGACGCCGGCTGCGGCGCCGGCGAGGTGCGGCCGTTGCGGACGGTGGTGTGGGCCTCCCAGATGCGGTCGAAGGCGTCGCGGTCAGCGCGGAGGCGGCGGACGGCGTCTACGAGGCCGGGGTGCGCCGCCAGCGCGGTGCGAAGCTGCCCTTCGGCAGCGCCGAGACGAGCGCGGTCGGCGGCGTCGAGGAGGTTCTCGGCGGGAGCGGGCTCGCCGGGCAGCGGCGCGTCGGAGAGCGCGTAGAGGACGAGGAGGCCGTGGTCCGGGAGCGCCGCGTCGAGCTCGCGGCCGACGGCGGCGCGGAGGCGCTGCCAGCCGCGGAAGGCCTCGGCGAGGGCCGGGTCGTCGCGGAGGGCGCGGTCGACGGCCGCCCGCTCGTCGGGCGGGAGGGCGTCGTAGAGGGCTAGAGCGTCGAGCGGCTCGCTCATGGTCGTAGGTGGACGGCGCGGGGTGATCGGGTCACGTCAGGGGGAGGATCAGGTCGAAGAGCCCGCCTGCGAGGAGGGCCAGCAGGAGGGCGGTCAGCACGCCGCGGAGGCGCTCGAAGGCGCGCTTGACCTGCATCTTCACGGCCGCCTCGGTGGTGTCGAGCATCTCGGCGATCTCGGCGTAGGGGTAGCCGAGTTCGCGGAGCTCGAGGATGCGGCGGGCGTGGTCGGTGAGGACGGCCATGGCGCGTTCGAGGTCGAGGCGGAGGCCGGCGGCGTCGCTGCCCGCGGGGTCGGCCGGCGGGAGGTCGGGGTCGTAGAGCGCCTCGCGCCCGGAGTAGCGGCCGCGGTAGAAGTCCTGCAGCTCGAAGAGGGCGGCTTTCATGGCGAAGGCTTTGAGGCGGTCCGCCTGCTGGAGGTCGTCGAGGCCGCGGTGGACGCGGAGGAGGGCGTTCTGCACGAGGTCGTCCACGTCGGGCCCCCGCCCGATCCGGCCGGCGAAGAAGGCGCGGAGGATCGGCTCGAGCGCCGTGAGCAGGCGCTCGCGCGCGGCCTCGTCGCCGCGCTGCGCGCGCGCTACGGCCTCCGGGTCGAGGGGGAGCATTCGGTAGACGGTTCAGCGGGTTAGCCGCCGCGAGGGCGCGGGAGGTCACAAAGTACGGGGCCGGGGGCGGAAGTCAGTGGTCACAGGTCTGAAGGTCACAGGTCTGAAGGTCACAGGTCTGAAGGTCAGGGGAACTTCTCCGTGACTCCCGATCGGGCCTTCGCCCTTCGCCCTTCGCCCTTCGCCCTTCAACCGATCCGTGCCAGCGCCAGGGCGACGACACCGAAGACCATCGCCGCCTTGAGCCAGGCGCTCGCGCGGGCGGCGCCGAGGCGCCACGCGGCATCCGCGTCCGACGCCGCCTCGGCGTCGGCGGCGAGGAGGGCCCAGGCGGCGCCGAGGAGGCAGGCGGCGGCGGGCAGCGCGAACCCGAGGAAGGCCGAGCCGAGCCCCGCGAACGCCGGCACCGGCAGGGCGAAGAGCGTCGCGAAGACGACGACGAGCACGAGGGCCGCCGCCGGCCGCCGGCCCCACCGGAGCGGGAGCGTCCGCGCGCCCCCGGCCGCATCGCCCTCCGCGTCCTCCACGTCCTTCGCCACCTCGCGGGCGAGCGTCGTCAGGAACGCGAAGGCGGCGCCGAGCCAGGCCGCCCCCGGCGCCGCCCGCACCGCCAGCGCGCCGTAGACGACGGCGAGGCCGAGGACGAGGGCGACGGCGAGGTTGCCCCAGCCGGGCGACCGCTTCAGCCGCGCACTGTAGGCCCAGAGTAGCCCGGCTGTGCCCACCGCGAGGCCGCCGTGGAGCGGCGAGACGAGCAGGCCGAGGAGCACGCCGAGGCCGCTGAGCGCCGCCCACAGCCCCCACGCCGCACGCGGCGCGACGAGCCCCGCCGGGAGCGGGCGCGCCGGCCGGTTCACCCGGTCGATCTCGAGGTCGTACACGTCGTTGACCGCGTTGGCCGCGCCGCCGACGAGGGCGGCCGAGGCCATCGCCAGGAGCACGCGGCCGAGCGCCGCGCCGGCGAACGCCGCCGGCCCGGCCGCGAGGAGCGCGCCGAGCGCCACGCCCGCCAGGAAGAGCACGAAGTTGAGCGGGCGGAGGAGGCGGAGGAGCCCGGCGGCGGTGCGGAGGCGCAGCATGGGCGTAAGACCGGGACGGGCCGGAAGCTACCGCTGGAAACGCGCGCGCCGCCGGGGCACGGGGCTCCGGCGGCGCAGGACGGGGCGGAGGAGGCGCGGCGTCAGTCGCCCGGCGCCTCGAGCTCCATGAGGTAGTCCTCGACGCTGCCGACGCTCACGCGCGTCTCGCCCTTGACCTTCTTCGCCTTGATGCTGCCCTGGCGGATGAGCCGCTGCACCTGGTTCCGGTCGATGAGGCGGAGCAGCCGGCGGGCCTCCGTGCGCGAGACGGTGTCGCTCCGGTACTCCTCGGCGAAGCTGCGGAGGAAGTCGAGGGAGGACGGGGAGATGTGGATGAGGCGGAGCTCCTCGTTGTCGGCGGAGATCCCCCAGTCGAGCGAGGCCTCGATGAGGCCGCGGTCAGCCCAGTTCACGAGGGTCTGCTTCGAGATGCGGACGGCCTCCGAGAGCTCGTCGAGCACGAGCTGCTCCGCGTCGGCGATGTCGTCGGCGGCGTCGGCCATAGGGAATCGAGCCATGGGGCGCTCCTCCTGAATAGTTGTTGCGACGGTTTTCTCCTTCCACGCGCCGACGGGCCGTTTGATCCCCCAAGCGCGGCCTCACACCCCGCACATCGGCATCGGAATCGGGGGACCGCAGACGGCCGACCACGGGCTTACCGCAGGCCGAACGGGGGCAGCCGCCGGACGCCGATTCAGTAGAGCGCGCGGTCGGTGAGTTCGGCGAGGGCGTCGCGGCTGAGGACGCGCCACGAGGGGGCGTTGAGGGCGCCGGAGGTGCCGCGCCGGAACGTGGCGCGGAGCAGGAGCGCCTTCCCCTCGTCACTGGCGCCGGGGGCGAAACCGGCGGCGGTGAAGCGGAAGACGAACGTGGCCGTGGCGGGGTCGAACCCGAACGCGCGCCCGATGACCTCGGCGACGTAGCGGGCCTCGTCGGTGACGGGGCCGCCGGGGTTGCCGGCCCGCTCGTCCACGACGACGGTGTGGGGCCGGTCGGCGTCGTCGCAGCGGTAGAGGCGGACACGGGCCTCGCGGTCGTGGCTGTAGCTCCGCCAGGTGAGGAGGGTGTCGGTGAGGGGCTGCGCGTGGAGGCCGGGCGCCGGGGTGAGCAGGGCGGCGAGGACGAACAGGAGGGGGTAAGCGAGCGGGCGGATCATGGCAGGTCTCGGGGCTGACTCCTCCGGGGGGCACCCCATCAGACACGGGAAGCCGCCGCGATATAACCCCTGCCAGGACAGTTTTTTATCCGCAGGCGGATGTCGCACCATTGGCACCCGTGGCTCTAGCTTGGGCGTGTCCCCCTCACCCATTGGACCTGCGGGTCCGGAGGCTGCGCAATGCGCTCGCTACTCCTCGGCGCCTTCCTAGCCGCCCTCGTCCTCTTCGTCTGGGGCTTCGTCGTCTGGGCCCTGATGCCGGTGGACCCCTTCACGCGGATCGCCGACGAGGCCGCCGTCTCGGCCGCCCTCCTCGAGCAGCTCCCCGCGACGGGGTACTACCTCCTCCCCGGCGACGACAGCGACATGGACGCCTACGTGGCGCGCCACCGCGAGGGCCCCCTCGCGCTGATCACGTTCCGCCGCGAGGGCGCCGACCCGCTCGCGGCGTCGGGCTTCGTCCTCGGGTTCCTCCACATGCTCGTGTCCATGCTGCTCCTCGGGCTCGTGCTGCGGGCCGCCGTGCCTCGCCTCCACACCTACGGAGCGCGTGTCACGTTCGTCGCCTTCGTCGGGCTGCTCGTGGGCGTGTGGGCGCACCTCGGGGAGCCGATCTGGTGGCACCAGCCGTGGAGCCTCCCCCTCCTCACGGCGGCCCACGACGTGATCGGGTTCGCGCTCGCGGGCCTCGTCCTGGCCCGGTTCGTCCGCCCCGAGCCGGCGATGGCCGAGATGCTCGCCTGAAGCCTCCCACGAGGCGTCGCGGGGGCGACTCGGCGCGTCGCCCCCGCGTGCTCAGGGCGTCTGGGCGGTGTCGGCGGCGCGCCAGAGGTACCGGCTCGCCACGCTCCTCCACGGCCGCCAGCGCTCGCCGTGGGCGAGGAGGGCGGCCGGGCTCGGGAGGCCGTCGCCGCCGTAGAGGACGGAGAACCCCCGGCGCACCCCCAGATCCGTCACCGGCAGCACGTCCGGGCGCCCCAGGTTGAAGATGAGCAGCATCTCGACGGTCCACGGCCCGACGCCACGCACGGCCGTCAGCCGCCGCACGACCTCGTCGTCGGGGAGGGGGTGGAGGGCGTCGAGGTCGGCGGGGACGGTGCCGTCGAGGGTGCGGGCGGCGAGGTCGCGGAGGGCGGCGAGCTTGTTGCGCGAGAGGCCGGCGCCGCGGAGCGGCTCGTCGGGCGTGGCGAGGACGGCCTCGGGCGTGGGCGCCCCGTCGAAGAGGGCGACGACGCGGCCGTGGATGGTGGCGGCGGCCTTCCCGGCGAGCTGCTGGTAGACGATGGCGCGGAGGAGGTACGGGAACGGCGCCATCGCGTGCGGCTCGTACGCGAGCGGCCCGTGCCGCGCGATCCACGCGCCGAGCACGGGGTCGGCGTCGGCCAGCGCGGCGGTGGCCTCGGCGGGGTCGAAGGGCGCGCTCATTCGTCGCCGTAGAAGCCGATGGTGACGGCGCCGCTGCGCGTGATGAAGCCGCGGTACATCCCCTCCGTGTTGAACGGCATCGCCACGTTCCCCTCGCGGTCGAGCGCGATGAGGCCGCCGGTGCCGCCGGCCCCGGTGAGCGTCTCGTGGATGACGGCCTCGGCCGCCTCGGCGCACGTCTCGCCGAGGTAGCGCACCCGCGCGTGGACGTCGTGCGCCACGGCGAGGCGGATGAAGAACTCCCCGTGCCCGGTCGTGCTCACGCCGCACGTGGCGTCGGCCGCGTAGGTGGCGGCCCCGATGATGGGGGAGTCGCCCACGCGGCCCCACTTCTTGTTCGTCATGCCGCCCGTCGAGGTGCCGGCGGCGAGGTGGCCGTCGCGGTCGAGCGCCACGGCGCCGACGGTCCCCATCATCTGCCAGGGCGCGGGCGCCGCGCCGGCGTCGCCGCGGGCCTCGCGCTCCTGCTCCTGCACCCGCTCCAGCGCCTCCCGCCGCCGCGCGACGTGGAACCACTCGTTCGGCACCAGCTCCAGCCCCTGCAGCATCGCGAACTCCTCGGCCCCCGCGCCGGTGAGCAGCACGTGCGGCGAGTGCTCCATGACGGCGCGCGCCAGCCGGATGGGGTGGCGGACGTGCATCGTGCCGGCCGAGGCGCCGGCCAGCCCCGTCGCCCCGTCCATCACCGAGGCGTCGTGGCGGACGGTGTAGTCGGCCGCGAAGACGCCGCCGCGGCCGGCGTTGAAGTGCGGGTCGTCCTCCAGCACCTCGATGGCGGCGACGACGGCGTCCAGGGCCGGGCGGCCGGCCTGGAGCGCGTCGTAGCCGGCGCGGAGGGCCCCTTCCAGCCCGGCACGGACGGCCGCCTCCATCTCGGGCGTCATGTCCGCGCGGCGGATCGTCCCGGCGCCGCCGTGGACGGCGAGTACGACGGGATCGGCCGGCTGGGCGCTCGCGGCGAGGGGGAGCATGAGGAGGAGGACGAGGAGGGAGCGGGAGCGCATGGCGGCGGGCGCTGAGCGGAGGCCGCTCCAAGATAGGACGCCCCCGCTGACAGCGCCGGGGCACGCCCGAGCCGCCGCCGGGTTCTCCGCTCCGAGCGGGGACGCGCTACCGCCGCACGAACGTCTCGAACCGGAACGCCGGCACGGGCAGGCCGGAGGCCACCTCGGCCTCGTGCCGCTCGCTCGCCACGCGCTCGAACACGGCCCCGGGCCCCTCCACGAGGTGCTCGTAGGGCGGGAAGAACGCGTCCCCCTCGAAGTCGCCCTCGACGAGCGTCAGCTCCAGGCGGTCGGCCAGGACGGGCCCGCCGTCGGCGCCGAGGGCGGCCGCGTACACGCTCGCGCCGCCGCCGAGGAAGACGCGCTCGCGGTCGGCGTAGGCGGCCAGCGCCGCCTCCAGCGACGGGTAGAAGCGGACCTCGGGGTGGTCCGAGGGCGGCGGGTGGCGGGTGAGGACGACGTTGTCGCGCCCTTTGAGCGGCCCGCCGAACTGGTGCACGATGCTCTCGAAGGTGCGGTGCCCCATGATGAGGGGGTGGCCGAGCGTGAGCGCCTTGAAGCGCCGGAGGTCGGCCGGGATCCGCCACGGCAGGTCCAGCCCCCGCCCGATGACGCGGTTCTTCTCCGCGACGGCCGCGATCACGACGAGTTCGGGGTGCGGGGTGCGGAGTGCGGGGTGCTGGCTCGCCGACATCATTCAGAACCTGTCTCGTAACAGCCTAAAGGAGCGCTCCAGTAAAGGAGCGCTCCAGCGGCCTCCGGTCGACCACCCCCGGCCCCTCCCTGCCAATCCCAAACCGTCTTTCAATCCGCATTCCGAAATCCGACATCCGCAATCGTCAGACGGCGACGGGGAAGCGGATGGGGTCGTGGTGCCGGTACCCCTCCAGCGCGAAGTCCTCGAACGCCAGCTCGTCGAGCCCCTTCGGCCGGCCGTCGGCGTGGCGGGCGACGGTGAGGCGCGGCGCGGGGTACGGCTCGCGCGCGAGCTGCGCTTCGAGCCCCTCGACGTGGTTGACGTAGACGTGGGCGTCGACGAGGGTGTGGGCGAAGCGGCCGGGCCGCATCCCCACGAGCTGCGCGAGGGCGATGGTGAGGAGGCTGTAGCAGGCGAGGTTGAAGGGGACGCCGAGGGCGAGGTCGGCGCTGCGCTGCGTGAGGTGGCAATGGAGGAGGGGCAGCCCCCCGTCGGCCGCCGGCTCGACGTTGAAGCAGAAGGTGTAGTGGCACGGCGGGAGCAGGCTCACGGCGGCGTTGGCCGGGTGCCACGCGCTCACGACGAGGCGCCGGCTCATCGGGCTCGTCCGCAGCGTGTCCACGACGTAGCCGAGCTGGTCGAACGAGAGGCTCCCGTCGGCCTCGCGGCGGACGTGGGGGTGGTCCTCGTCGGCCCAGGCCTCTCCGCCGAGGGCGGCGCCGGCGGGCGGGAGCGGGAAGCGGCGCCAGAACCGGCCGTAGGCCGTCTCGAGGTTGCCGTCGGCGTCGGCCCAGGCGTCCCAGATGCCGGTGTGCCGGCGCAGCTCGCGGATGTGGTCCTCGCCGGAGAGGTACCACAGCACCTCGCGGAGCATGGAGTCGAAGTAGACCCGCTTCGTCGTCAGCAGCGGGTAGCCCTCGGCGAGGTCGACGCTGTAGAAGGCGCCGAAGACGGCGAGGGTGTCGGTGCCGGTCCGGTTCTCCTTGCGCACGCCGGTCGTGAGGACGCGGCGGACGAGGTCGAGGTAGGCCCGCTCGGCGTTCGTGGTCGTGGCGGCGGGCGGCGGGGGGGCGACTTCCATCGGCGGCGGGGGCGGGGGACGGGAGAGGATACACGGTACGGCTACGACGCGCAACCGCTGTGGACAAAGGACGGCGGACCACCGCCGGGCCATCGGCGTAGCTTCCCCCACCATTCCGCACTCCGCAATCCGAAATCCGCACGCGATGGACCCCGGCCTCCACGTCAAGCAGGCGCTCAACCACCTCGAGAAGATCCTCGGCTACTACCCCTACGTCGAGGAGGGCGGCGAGGCGACGGTGGCGCTGACGCCCGAGGACTGGCACGTCGTCGCCGACGCGCTCTTCTACATGGACACCCCGCGCGAGGTGATCCCGGAGGCGATCACGGACTACCGACTGGCCGAGGACGGCGCGGCTATCCTCCTCACCGTCGCGGACGGCACCCGCGTCACGGTGGAGATGGGGTAGCTCAGAAGTCAGAGGGCAGTGATCAGAGGTCAGGGGATTCCAGGACTCGCTGACCTCTGATCACTGACTGCTGACCTCTGAACTCAGTTCGCCCTCGCGCGGAGGTGGAACAGCGGGATCTGGACGCGAAAGCGCGCGCCGTTCTCGCGCTGCATGAGGTAGGTCCCCTCCATCGTCCCCTCGAACGTCCGCAGCACGCAGTACGAGTTGTAGCGGTGGACGGCGCCCGGCGGGAGCACCGGCTGCTGACCCACG
>DATGQT010000055.1:0-2100 GCA_035304085.1 Rubricoccaceae bacterium | reverse complement strand
CACGCCGCCCCGTCGTCGGACACGTACCGCTGCGTGTTCGGGAGCGTCCCGTCGCCGAGCGTGGCCCACGCCCGGCCATCGGCCGCCACGGCGACGCCGCCCCCACCGTAGCGGAAGAAGTCGTCGTAGATGTTGCTCTTGTGCCACGTGGCGCCCCCGTCGTCGGAGTAGCGGAGGCCGCCGTAGGCCGAGGCCAGCAGGCGGCCGGCGTGGGGGTGGCCGTGGGGGAATTCGGCGAAGGCGGTGGCGTCGTGGGCGATGACGTTGTTGCCGGGGATGGAGGCGCGGGTCCACGTGGCCCCGCGGTCGGTGGAGTACGCGGTGCCGACGGAGTCGGTGGTGCCGGCGAGGAGGAGGCCTGCGTTGGGGCCGTCGCGCGCCGCCTCCCACAGCACGCCGCCCCCGTCGAACACCGCCGCCCACGTCTCGCCTCCATCGAGTGAGCGCCTGGCGCCGTATCTGTCCGCCCACACGACGGTGTCGGGGGAGAGGGCGAGGACGTGGTCGCCGTAGCAGCCAGAACCAGGCTGGTCACACGCCTGCTCCCAAACACTGCCGCCAGGGAGAAGTCGGTGGAGTGGCGGCCCTATGGCCCAGAGCGTGCCGTCGGGGCCGAAGTCGATGCTCTCGGCGTCGATGGGGACGTCGCCGACGCGCTCCCACGTCAACTCCTGAGCAGAGGCCGCCGGCACGGGGGCTGGGGCGGCGAGGCTGATCATCAGCCCCACCGCGAGCGTCATCGACCAAAGGGAGGACGAAGGCACGTCCGGAAGGTGCATGGCTGCGTGGGAGACGCAACAAGGTAGGGCACCCGCTCGCCTCGATGCCGGCCGCTGGAGAAGGCGCGAGGGAGAACGCCTCACCGGGGGATCGGAACATCGGGTCGCCGGTTCCTGCCGCCGATCCTCCGACGCCCCGATCCTTCGATGGCCCGATCCCCCGATGGCCCGATCCCCCGATGACCTTCTCCCTCGAAGCGCGGGACGGCCGCGCCCGCGCCGGCCGCCTCGCCACCGACCACGGCGCCGTCGAGACGCCCGTGTTCATGCCCGTCGGCACGGCCGGCTCGGTGAAGGCCGTCTCGCCGCGCGCCCTCCGCGCCGACGTGCAGGCCCGGATCGTCCTCGGCAACACCTACCACCTCTACCTCCGGCCCGGCCGCGAGGTGCTCCGCTCGGCCGGCGGCCTCCACCGCTTCATGGCGTGGGACGGCCCCATCCTCACCGACTCCGGCGGCTTCCAGGTCTTCTCGCTCGCCGAGCTGCGCGACCTGACGGAGGAGGGCGTCCGCTTCCAGAGCCACCTCGACGGGTCCTACCACACCTTCACCCCGGAGTCCGTCGTGGACACCCAGCGCGACATCGGCTCCGACGTCATGATGGTGCTCGACGAGTGCCCGCCGTCCGACGTCTCGGAGGCGTACGCGCGGGAGTCCAACGCGCGGACGGTCCGGTGGGCGGCGCGGTGCTTCGCGCGCTTCCGCGAGACGGCGCCGCTGTACGGCCACCGCCAGGCCCTCTTCCCCATCGTGCAGGGGGCCGTGTACCCGGCCGTCCGCCGCGAGAGCGCCGAGGCGCTGATGGAACTCGACGCCCCCGGCTACGCCATCGGCGGGCTGTCCGTCGGCGAGGCGCCGGAGGTGATGTACGAGATCGTGGAGGTGTGCGACGGGGTGCTGCCCGAGGACCGGCCGCGCTACCTCATGGGCGTCGGCACGCCGGCCGACCTCATCGAGAACGTCGCCCGCGGCGTGGACCTGTTCGACTGCGTGATGCCGACGCGGAACGCGCGCAACGGCACGGTCTTCACCACCGAGGGCGTGCTCAACGTCAAGAACGCGAAGTGGAAGACGTGCTGGGAGCCGGTGGACCCCGGCCTCGACCACTACGCCGCGCAGGCGTTCACGAAGGGGTACCTCCGCCACCTCACGGTCGCCAACGAGCCGCTGTTCATGGAGATCGCCTCGATCCAGAACCTCGCCTTCTACACGTGGCTGATGCGCCAGATGCGCGCGGCCATCGTGGAGGGCCGGTTCGCGGCGTGGCGCGCCGAGTGGCTCCCCCGCGTGCGCCGGCGGCTGTAGCGCGGGACCCCGCGGCG
>DATGQT010000054.1:0-8108 GCA_035304085.1 Rubricoccaceae bacterium | reverse complement strand
TCTGGCTGCCCATGACGCCGGCGCCGAGGACGGCGGCGGTGCGGAAGGGCTTCCGGGCCTGTGCGCTCGCGGGCGCGCCGTCGGTCCGGGGCCGGGAGAGGGTCGGGGTTTCCATGCGAGGAGGGGCGGAGGTCGGCGGGGGAGGTGAACGCTGTTAAGCTGCCACGGTTGCTGCGCCGCGTCAAGCCTTCCGCGGCGCCTCGGGTTGTAGGCCGCGCGGGCGGCGGGGTTTCCCCGCGCCCGCCCACCGCGGGCTCACGCCGGCGGCGCCTGGAGATCCCCGCTCCCCTCGCCGCCGAGCGCCTCGCGGATGGCCTCGGGCAGCGTCCGCTCCAGCCCCCGCTTGCTGAGGAAGGCGTGGGCGCCGGCCTCGCGGGCGCGCCGGGCGTACACCTCCTCCTCGTAGCCCGAGATCACGAGGGCCGTGAGGCCGGGCCGGCGCGCCCGCAGCCGCTCGACGAGCCTGATCCCGTCCATCCCCGGCAGGGACACGTCGGCGACGACGAGGTCGCAGGGCGTGCCGTCGAAGGTGGCGAGGGCCTCCTCGGCGCTGGCGGCCACGCCGGCGAGCTCGAGGTCCGCCTCCCGCGCGAGCACGCGGGCGTAGGCGTCCCGCATGACGGGGTGGTCCTCCACGATGAAGATGCGGTAGACCATGGGGGACGCGCGGTGCCGGCGGGCTGCAGACGAGGACGGAACCTCAAGCTAACGGCGCGCGCCTGCGGAGCGTGCCGGGGCCGGCTCTTTCAGGTTTCCCCCGCACCCAGGGGGACGACCACGATCACCCGCGTGCCCCGCCCGGGCGCGGCGTCCACCTCGAAGTGCCCGCCGACGAGCTTCAGCCGCTCGCGCATGCTGGCGAGGCCGAAGCTGTCCTCGCCGGCGCCGCGCGCGTCCAGCGCGCGGGGGTCGAAGCCCGCCCCTTCGTCCTCGACCCGGACCACGATCCGGGTGCGCTCTGTCCAAGCTCGTACGCGGGCGCGATCCGTCCCGGCGTGCTTGACCACGTTGAAGAGGACCTCCTTGAGGACGCGGTAGAGCAGCACGCGGGCGTCGGGGTCCGGCACCACGCACGGCTCGTCGACCTCGACGTCGACGTCGAGCCCGTGGACGGTCCGCTTCCGCTCGGCCAGCCAGCGGAGGAGGTCGCCGAGGCGGTTGCTCGTGAGGACGGGCGGGGAGAGCTCCGTGGCGAGGGTGCGGGTGAGGGTGGTCGCCTCGGCGAGGGTCTGGGTGGCCCGCACGTGGAGCTCGCGCTGTTCCTCCGGGGTCGCGGCGCCGGGGAGGAGGTTGAGGAGCACGGCCAGCCCGAAGAGCTGCTGCTGGAGGTCGTCGTGGAGCACCTCGGCGAGGCGGTGGCGCTCGGCCTGCTCGGCGGCGGTGAGCTGCGCGGCCAGCGCGCGGACCTCCCGCGTCCGCTCCGCCACGCGCGCCTCCAGCGTCTCGTTGAGGCGGCGGACGGCCGCCTCGGCCCGCCGCAGCTCGGTGAGGTCGTAGAAGTAGCACACCACGCCGAACTGCCCGTCCGGCAGCGTGACCCGCTCGATCTGCCAGTCGTACGACTCCACCTCGTCCACGTCGGCGCGGCGCTCGGTGGTGTCGGCCGCGTGGTAGGACTCCCCGGTCTCGAGGGTGTGGCGGAAGCGGCCGATGGCCTCGGTGGCGAACGGCTCCGGCCAGATGATCCGCAGCACCTCCGCGAAGTCGCGCCCGAGGAGGGGCCGGACGGTGCTGAACACCTTCTGCGCGCCGGCGCTGACCTGGGCGAGGCGGAACCCGGCGTCCACGAGGTAGACGCCGAAGGGGGCGTTCTGGATCAGGTTGAGGAAGGTGTCGCGGCTGCGGAGGAGCGCCTCCTCGGCCCGCTTCCGCTCGGTGTTGTCGCGGAGCACCTTCGCGAACCCGCGGAGGCGCCCGCCCGGCGCGCGGAGCGGCGTCGTGATGCCGGAGGCCCAGAACCGGCTGTCGTCCTTGCGGACGTGCCAGCGGTCGTCGGCGGCCTGCCCCTCGGCGAGGGCCGTCGCCGCCTCGGCCTCGGGCGCGCCGGCGGCCCGATCCTCCTCGGTGAAGAGGAGGTCGCCGGATCGCCCGAGCACCTCCCCCTCGGCGTACCCCGTGATGAGGGCGGCACCGGAGTTCCACGTGGTGATCCGCCGCTCGGGGTCCATCGAGAAGATGGCGTACTCCCGGACGCCCTCGACGAGGAGCCGGTAGCGCTCCTCGCTCTGGCCGAGCACCTCGCGGGCCTCCCGCCGCTCCCGCTCGGCTCGCCGCAGCGCCGTGATGTCCTCGATGGCGAGGAGGATGAGTTGCAGGTGGTCGAGCCGCCGCGCGTTCAGCCTCACGACCCGCTCGCCGAGCCCCTCGAACGCGTGTGCAACCTCGTACCCCTCCACCACACTGTCCTGGGGCAGGATCTCTTCGAGGAGGCGCCGGAGCTCGGGGAGGTCCCACTGCCCGCCCCCGAGCTCGTAGACGAGGCAGCCCTCCGTCTCGTCCGGACGCGTTTCGAAGACCTCGTAGAAGCGGGCGTTCGCCGTCTGGACGCGGAGGTCGGGCGTGAGGACGAGGAGGGCCTCGCGGATCGTGTCCACGATGGCCTCGGCGTAGTGGCGCCCCTCCGCGTCGGAGTGCGGCGCGTGCCGGATCCCGGGCTCTCCTGGATGGGCGTGGTCGGGGCGGGGGTCCATCGGGTCGTGCGCTGCGGAGACCATCCGCGCGGGCGTCGTGCGGGGGGCGGGTACGGTGCGGGAGGTGCGGGAAGATTGTACGACGCAAGGCCGGCCGTGCCAACCCGCAGGGACGATGACCCCCGATCATGAGCTCCCCGCAAGTCGCGCCGCTTCCATACTTTTCCGGGTGGTCATCGCGGCGGCGCCGGGATCTTCCCGTTGCATACCCGGCGGGGGCGTCCCCCCTGCCCCCCTTCCCGACCGTGCCCTCCTCCGCCATCCCCAAGCCCCTCATGCGTGCGATCCCCCCCCGGGCGCTCCGCCCGTACCGCGCTCTCCCCGCCCTCCTCCTCGCGGCGACGCTGCTGGCCCAGCCCGCCGCGTCCACGACCGCCCAGTCGTTCCTCGACCGCTCGCCCAACCTCGGCGGCACGTGGGTGGGCGAGCCCGGCGTCCTCCACTTCCACTTCCTCCACCGCTTCTCCGTCTCCGACGGCCCGGCCCACAAGGTCTCGAACACCCCGACCTTCCTGCTCTCGGCCAGCCTCCCGTTCCGGACGATGGTGGGGGCGCGCTACGCGACCAACTCCGCCCTCGCCCAGGGCTTCCCGAACGAGTGGGAGTTCTTCGGCCGCTACAGCCCCCTCGTGCAGGAGTCCGGCGCCCCCCTCGACGTCGCCCTCCACGCCGGCTACAACCACGCCGCCGACAGCTTCGACGGCGAGGTCTCGGTGGCGCGGCGCGTCGGGCCGGTGCGCCTGATCGCAGCCGGCCGCGCCTTCTCCGACTACGCCCGCGCCGGCGACGCCCGCTACGCCGTCGCCGGCGGGGCCAGCGTCCGCCTCCACCGGTGGGTCTCCGTGGCCGGCGACGTGGCGACGCTGCTCGATCGGGAGGACGAGGAGGAGATCGCGTGGGGCGCGGGCGTCCACGTCCAGATCCCGTACAGCCCCCACACCCTCTCCCTCCACGTCGCCTCCCCGACGACGACGACGCTCCAGGGGGCGTCCGGCGGGCTCCAGGCGATGTCCCGCTTCGGCTTCGAGTTCACGATCCCGATCACGCTCGCCCGCTACTTCGGCAGCCCCGGCGGGAGCGCGCCCGCCGGGGGGACCGGCGCGGCGGCGGACGTCCCGCTCAGTGAGGACCCCGTGGTCACGATGAGCAACACGCTCGGGTTCGAGCCCAACACCGTCCGGATCAAGGCGGGCGAGACCGTCCGATGGCGGAACACCTCCGCCCTCGTGCACACCGTCACGGTGGACCCCGCGAAGGCCGTGGACGCCAGCTGGGTGCAGCTCCCGCGCGGCGCGGAGCCCTTCGACTCGGGCGACATCGCGCCGGGCGACGAGTTCTCGCACACGTTCACCGTGGCGGGGACGTACAAGTACTTCTGCGTCCCCCACGCCGCGGCGGGGATGGTCGGCTTCGTCGTCGTAGAGCCCTGACGTTTCGAGGATGGAGGGGGTGGTGAGCGTTCCCCCCTCCCCCTGCGGCAGCGGGGGGAGGGCCGGGGAGGGGGGTGCCCCGAACCAGCACGAGCCCGGCAGCACCCCTCCCCCTGGCCCCCTCCCCTGCACGAGGGGAGGGGGAAGAAGAACCTCTCCCTTTCCCCCCGACCCTTATGAGAGCTCTCCTCGCCCTCCTATCGCTGGCCCTCCTCCCCGCCTGCTTCTCCAGCGAGCCGGCGCCGACAGAACCCATTGACGATCCCGCGACGGTCACCGTCGAGATGACCGACGGGCTGGTGTTCGACCCGAGCCCCGTCACCATCAGCGTCGGCGACACCGTCGAGTGGGTCAACGCCTCCAGCATGGTGCACACGGCGACGGCCGACCCCGCGCTGGCAGCGAACCCCGACAACGTGCAGCTCCCCGCGGGCGCCGAGCCGTTCGACTCCGGCTTCCTCACGGCGGGCCAGCGGTTCAGCTACACGTTCACCGTCGCCGGGGAGTACCGCTACGTCTGCCTCCCCCACGAGTTCGCCGGGATGATCGGCACGATCACCGTGAACGAGTGACGGCGCCGGGGGCCGAGCAGGCGGCTACCCGGCCACGTCCTGCTCGGCCCCGCGCCGCTCGCGGATGGCGGCGAGCATGTCCTCGACACGCGTGAGCTTGACGCGGGGGCGGCCGTGCGGCGCGCCCGCCGCGGTCTCGACGGCGTCGAGGTGCCGCCAGTCGTCGAAGGTGACGACGTGGGGCTGGGCCTCCCGGATGCGCCGCTCGGCGGCCTCGGCCGTGGCCGCCTCGGCCTCGAACAGCCGGCCCTCGGCGGCGTCGGCCAGCATGTGCTCGACGGTCTCCTGCGCGTCGGGCTTGTTGGTGCCGATGACCCCGGACGGCCCGCGCTTGATCCAGCCGGCGACGTAGAGGCCGGCGAGGGGCCGCCCGTCCTCGCCCGTCACCCGCCCGCCCTCGTTGGGGACGACGCCCCAGCGGTCGTGGAACGGGAGGCCGGGCAGCGGCACGCCCTGGTACCCGACCGAGCGGAAGACGAGGCCTACGGGCAGCTCCTCCGTCTCCCCCGTCGGCTGCGGGCGGACGCGGCCGTCGTCGCCGCGGACGAGCCGGTTGCGCACGAGGCGGAGGGCGCCGACGCGGCCGGTCCCGTCGTCCACCAGCTCGGTCGGCGAGACGAGGAAGCGGATCACGAGGCGGCGGGGCTTCCCCGTCGGCGCGCGGCGGGCGTACTCCTGGACGATCTCGACCTTCTTGGCCGTGGGCCTGTCGCCGCCGGCCTCCATCTCCTCCCGGCTGATGGGGTCGAGCTCGGCCTCGTCGGGCTGCACGTAGACGTCGGCGCCGGGCATCTCGCCGAGCTCCTTGACCTCGGGCGCGGTGAAGGCGGCCTGGGCCGGGCCGCGGCGGCCGAGGAGGACGACCTCGCGGACGCGGCTCTCGCGGAGCGCCTCCAGCGCGTAGTCCGCGATGTCGGTGGTGGCGAGCTCCTCGGGCGTGCGGCAGAGGATGCGCGCCACGTCCACGGCCACGTTCCCGACGCCGACGATGGCGACGCGCTCGGCCGAGAGGTCGAAGCAGCTGTCGCAGTACCCGGGGTGGCCGTTGTACCACCACACGAACTCGGTGGCGGAGTGGCTGCCGGCGAGGTCCTCGCCGGGGATGCCGAGGCGCCGGTCGGTCTCGGCGCCGGTGGTGAAGAGGACCTGGTGGTAGTGGCGGCGGAGGTCGTCGAGGCCGAGGTGCTCGCCGTAGCAGACGTTCCCGAAGAAGCGGAAGCGGGGGTGCTCGGCCACCTTCTCGAAGACGCGCGTGACGTTCTTGATCTTCTGGTGGTCCGGCGCGACGCCGCTGCGGACGAGCCCGAACGGCGTCGGCAGCCGGTCGAGGAGGTCCACCTCGACGACGAGGGCGTCCTGCTTGAGGAGGGCGTCGGCGGCGTAGAACCCGGCGGGGCCGGCCCCGACGATGGCGACGCGGAGGGGGTGGTCGGCGGTTCCGACGGTGGGCATGGCGTGCGGCGGCAGGTGGCGAGGGCGGGCGGCCCAAGCATACGAACCCGCGCCGACTCCGGGCGCGTGCCGCCGCCCGGCCACGTGCCTGCCCCTCGCCGGGGCGCGCCCCCTCAGGCACCCGCCTCGACGAGCGCCTCCAGCCTCCGGTAGTCGGGGTTGGTGGGGTCGAGCCGGAGGAGCCGTCGGACGAGCGGGCGCGCCTCCGCCGGACGCCCCGTGTTGTAGTAGAGGGAGGCGAGGTTCGCCAGGGCCTCCTCGAGGTCGGGGTCCAGCGCGAGCGCCTGCCGGAAGTCGGCCTCCGCGCCCGCGAGGTCGCCGAGGAGGACGCGGGCCCAGCCGCGGTCGTTGTAGGCCGTCTCGAAGGTGGGGTCCGCCTCCAGGACGGCGTCGTACGCCCGCACGGCCTCCTCGACGGCGCCCGTGGCCACGAGCGCGCCGGCGAGCTTCACACGGAAGCGGAGGGCGTGGGGGGCCAGCGCGACGGCGCGGCGGAAGGGCCGGAGGGCCGCCTCGGACGCGCCCGTGGCGGCGAACGCCTCCCCGATCCGGTACTGCGTCCACGCGTCGTCCACGGCTTCGGCGTCCACCTCGCGCGCGACGACGCGTACGGCGGCGTAGTCGCCCCGGAGGAAGAGGAGACGGACGAGCGCCGGGGCGAGCCTCGGGAGCGGCGTCGTGCGGCTGGCGCGGTCGAGGAGCGCCGCGGCCGAGTCGAGGACGCCGGGCCGGTTCGTCACCTCCTCGTAGTAGGTGAGGTACCCCTCGGCCGCCTCGAGGTCGGTGGGCACACCCCCGAGGAGGCTGGCCAGCCGGACGAACGCCGCCCGCGCCTCCACCTCGTCCTCCGAAAGCGCCGCCGCGCGCCCGGCGCCATCGGGCCGGCGGATGAAGTGGTCGGTCACGCGGACGTTCGGGATGTCCGTCACCTCGGACTCCGGCATGTGGCAGGCCACGCAGTTCCCCGTCCCCCCGGCCCGCACCACCCCCGGCTCGGTGCAAGCGGGGGCCGCCCCCGGGCGCTCCGGCGCGTGGCAGTTCCGACAGGCCGCGTCGTAGTGGTCGGCGCCGAGGGTGCGGATGCTGACGTGGGGGTTGTGGCACGTGAGGCACGTCATCGGGGCGAGCCCCCGGCCCGAGGCCGAAGGCCGGCGCGAGCCCTCGAAGCACGCGCTCATCCTCAGCCGGTCCGGGTGTGAGGCCATCGTGAAGCGGGCCGTGCTGTCGGCCGATCGCACCCAGAACACGTGCTCGACGTCGGAGAGCCGCATGCCGGGGCGGAAGTCGGCGGGGCCGCGGCCCTCGCGGAAGACGGCGGCCCCCTGCGTGTGGCACCGCTCGCACACGTTCATCTGGAGGTCCGGCGGGAGCTTCCCCGGGTTGACGATGGTGTAGTCCACCTCGCGCGCGACGTCGACGAGGTTGCCGGCCCGCTTCTCGCGGACGTGGACCGAGCCCGGCCCGTGGCACCGCTCGCAGTCGATGCCGAGGGGGACGCGGTCGAACCGGTTCTCCGAGCCCGCGACGAACCCCGGCATCGCGTTGTGGCACGTCATGCACGCCTCGGTGATGGGGCGGCTGAACCGGCTGCCCGCGCTCTCGAACCCCGGCGCGAGCCCCCACCGCCCCACCTGCGCGTACCACGTGACGGGGATCTGGTAGAGGTACCCGTTCTCCTCCCGGATGTGGGAGTTCGTGTGGTGCCCCGACCCGACGATGTAGTCGATCTGCTCGACGCGCTGGTGCACCGTGTCGCGCCCGGCCAGCCGGTACTCCCGCACGAAGAGCGCCTCGCCCCGGCGGAAGGGCTGGTAGTAGAGGTCCCGCGCCGCGTCGTAGACCGGCGCCACGCCGTCCCACGGGGCGTCGCTGTCGGCGAGGGTGGCGCGGCGGAACGACCGGCCCATCTCGGCCTGGGAGAAGGACTCGTAGTACGTGGGGTGGCACGTCGCGCACGTCTCGGC
>DATGQT010000053.1:0-11931 GCA_035304085.1 Rubricoccaceae bacterium | reverse complement strand
GTCGCGGCCGTCGAGCTCGCTGCGGTGGCGGATCTGGCCGTCGAGGTCGAACGCGACGCCCTGGGCGTGCGCGAGGGGGACGGCGAAGAAGAGGAGGGCGAGGGGAGCGAATCGGTTCATGAGGGTACCGGGTGAGGGGTGAGGGTCCGGGCCGCCGCCATCCAGCCGGCGGCGAGGACGGGAAGGAGGGCGCACCAGGCCACGAGCTCGGCGACCCAGGCGCCACCCCACGCCGCCGGCCACAGGGGCGTCAGCGTGAGGAGGGAGCCGAGGACGACGAGGACGGCCGCGGCGAGGAGGCGACGCCCGCGGGTGGCCCCCTCGCCCCACGCGGCGCGCGCCGCCGCGACGAGGCCGAGGGTGACGAACCCGAGCAGCATGAGGTGGAGGTAGAGGATGCGGAACGAGGGCACCGCCGTCCACGCCGCACCGGGCACGACGCCCACGGCCACCTGCCCGAGCGCCTTCAGCGCGAGGAGCCCGAGCGCGAGCCGCCACAGCCCCCGCAGCCCCGGCCATAGCGCCGCCGCCACCAGCACCAGCCCGGCGCCCACGAGCACCCCGCCGACGCGCGACAGCACGGCGAACAGCGGCGGCACGAGCGCGGCCGGCATCCCGAGGGCGAACGTGAAGGGCACCCCCGCCGCCGCCAGCGCCACGCCCCACCGCGCGAGGCGGCTGTCCCTGCCCGCCTCGGCCGCCGCGAGGCCGAGGACGCCGAGGACGAACCAGCCCTCCGAGAACACGTCGAGGAAGACGTGCGTGAGGGCGCTCATCAGCGCGGGGCTCTCGCTGCCGGTGAGCAGGAGCACGGGCAGCCCCCACGCGCCGAGGGTGGCGAGGACGAGGAAGCACAGGGCGAGGTCGAACAGCCGCAGCGGTAGGCTCGGGGGGGCGCCCCGCCGCGCCCGCCGGTACAGCCCGGCGAAGGCGTACCACGTGAGCACGTTGAACCCCGCCGCCATCACCGAGAGCGGCAGCTCGGCCGTGCCGATCCGGGCGGGCGTGTAGCCGTAGAGCAGGAACGGCGGGTACGAGAGCAGCGCCAGCCCGAACGTCACCCCGACGACGAGACCGGCGCGCGGTATCGGTCGGCCGCCGAGGCGAGGGAGGCGGCGCGCGATGAGGGCGAAGAGCGCGGGCGTCGCCCACCCGAAGTACATCAGGTGCGAGTGGGCGTGGCGCACGTTCGTGAGGTCGAGCCCCAGGGCGCCGCCGTGGGCCGTGGCGAAGCGGAAGAAGGCGCCGGTGAGGGCGGCGAGGACGAACAGCGCCAGCGCGCCGCGCCAGGCCCAGCGAAGCGGAGGGGACTCAGGCATCGCCATCGTGCGGGACCGCCGGGGTGGCCTCCAGGAGCCGCTCGGCGGCGGGGAAGGCCTCCCGCTCCTCGAACCGGATGTGCGCGGCGAGCGCGTCGGCGAAGGCGGTGAGGGCCTCCTCGGGCTCGGTGCCCGCCGCCGCGACGGCTTCCGTCAGCGCCCGGAGCGCCGCGTGCTCCCGCCGCATCCGCTCGGCCAGCGCCGGGGCGCCCTTCTGGAGCAGCGGGACGACGAGCGCTTCCTCCTCGGCGAAGTGGGGCACGAGGTGCTCCGTCCAGAAGGCGGGAATGGCCTCGGCCAGTGCCTTCACGTCCTCCCCGCCCCGGAGGCTCCGGCGGATGCGCGCGGCCATCTGGAGCCCCTCGTAGTGGTCGTGCGAGAGCGGCTGGAGGGCCTCGGCGCGCTTCACGGCTCCACCTCCGCGTCGAGGACGCCCCAGAGGCCGAGCTTGACCTGGAACACGCCCGCGATCTGCTCGGCGCGCGCCTTCATCCGCTCGGCGCGCTCCCCCTCGAAGTGGGCGTCCACCGTCCGGTGGAAGCGGCCGACCCAGTGGGCGAAGTGCGCGCGTGCGAGGCCCGGCATCCGCGCGTGGGGGTCGAACGGCCGCCCGCGGTACTCGCCCGTCGCGAAGACGATGGACGACCAGAACGCGACCATCTTCGGGAGGTGCACGCTCCAGTCGAGCCCGGCGAAGTAGGGACCGAGGACGGGGTCGGCCTCCATGTCGCGGTAGAAGGCGTGGACGACGGTGCGGACGTCGTCGGTCGTCTGGAGGTCGGGCTTCGGCATGGACGGGGGCGGTAAGCGAGAGGGCGGGCCGTCCGGCGGCCCGCCCTCGGGGGAATCAGGGCCGGGCGGCCGTCACTCGGCGACGACGTGCATCGTCCCCTGCATCGTCATGTAGTGGCCCGGGTAGGTGCAGATGTAGGGGTAGTCCCCCACGTTCGGCGCCGTGAACTCGACCTCGACCGTCTCGCCGGGGGCCGACATCGGCGTGTGGGCGATGATCTGGTCCATCTGGGCCTGCGGGATGTAGTCGTTGGCCGCCGCGCCCATCGCCGCCTGCCCGATCGCGTTGACGTTCGCGTCCGCCTGGAGCACCACCACGTTGTGGTGCATGGCCGGGTTGGTGGCGGTGTTCTGGAACGTGATGCGGACGGTCTGGCCGGGGTGGACGGTGAACTCCTTCTGCTCGTACTCCATCTGCTCGCCGACCGGGTTCATCGTGATCTCGAAGGCGGGGCCGTCGTAGGCGGGGACCGGCTCGGCGGTCGGCGCGGCCGGGGTGGGCTCGGCGGTCTGCGGAGGCGCGGGGGTGGGCTCGGGGGTCTCGGCCGGCTCGTCGCCGCCGCCGCAGGCGGCGAGGCCGAGGACGGCGAAGACGAGGGCGAAGAGGGGGAGGCGTCGGGTGCTCATGGGGTTGGGGGTGATGGCGTCCGAGGGGACGGTGGAGAGGGATTACCGACCGAGAGCCTGCTGGAGGGCCGCCGCGGCCGTACCGGGGTCGGCCCCGAGGCCCTCCTGCTGCGCGGCGACGACGCCGTCGCGGTCGAGGACGGTGATGACGTTGGAGTGGGCGATGGCGCCGCCGGCTTCGGGCCGGTAGCGGACGCCGAGGAGGGCCGCGAGGGTCCGCACGTCGGCGGCGCTTCCGGTGAGGAGGGTCCAGTCATCACCGAGGTCGTGGGCGGCGCGGAAGGCGCGGAGCGCCTCCGGCGTGTCGCGCTCTGGGTCCATCGAAACAAGGACGAAGCGGGCCGGCGTTCCCTCGGGGAGGCTACTTGCTATCTTCTTCATATCCTGCACGAGCATCGGGCATGCGTAGCCGCAGCTCGTGTAGCCCATCGTGAGGACGACCGGCGTGCCGCGGAAGTCGGCGAGGGCGGCCGGCGTGCCGGCGTCGCTCGTCCACGCGGCCTCGACCTGGTAGAGCGAGGCCTCGGGGAGCGGCGCGTCGAAGTCGTACGCGGGCACGTCGGGGCCGGCGTCGCAGGCGGCGAGGGTGAGCGCGAGGGCGAGGAGGGCGAGAGCGCGGTTCATGGCAAGTCAGCGGGCGTCGGCGGCGAGGCGGAAGCCGAGGTTGGGGGTGGTGTAGCGGGCCTCGAGGCCGCCGCGGTAGGCGTAGCGGAGGAAGGCGGCGTAGTCCTCGAAGTCGGCGGCGCCGAGGCTCGCGCCGCTGCAGAAGAGGCGGGCGTCGGCGGCGCGGCTGCTCCGGGAGTCGGCCGTGACGAGGGCGGCGTTGAAGTCCTCGACCCACTCCCATACGAGGCCGTGCATGTCCCACGCCCCCCACACGTTGCGGTAGGTGGAGCGGACGCTCGGGAGGACGGCCGGGCGGGGGCGGCTGTACCACCCGAGGAGGCGGCGCGTGAAGCCGGGCTCGGTGCGGCCGTCGGCGCGCGTCTCGCTGGCGGCGGCGGCGTACTCCCACTCCGCCGTCGTCGGGAGCCGCTTGCCGGCCCAGTCGGCGTAGGCGCGCGCGGCGAACCACGAGACGTAGACGACGGGGGCGTCGGCGAGGGCGGGATCGAAGGTGAGGTCGCCCGTCCAGTGGCGGAGGTAGCCGTCGTCGGCGAAGAGGGGGCGGACGCGGGAGCGCCGCCACTCGGGGTTGGCGCGGACGAAGGCGAGGTACTGCCGGTTCGTGACGGCGTGGGCGTCGAGGTAGAACGAGGCGACGGTCACGACCTCGGGCTCGGTGGCGCTCCGGTAGAGGGGGCGGTGGGTGCCGCCCCGGACCAGCACCATCCCTTCCGGCGGGGCCGCCGCGGCGGCCGGGCCCACGAGGAGCGCGAGGGCTCCGAGGAGGGTCAGGGCGAAGACGCGGTTCATTGCTTCAGCGGTCGGGGTTGGCAGGTCCGGGACCGTAGGGACACGGCGCGCCGTGTCCCTACGACGGCAGGGGGGTCAGTGCGCGGCCAGCGGGTTGGCCTGGCCGGCGAAGATGGCAGGGTTCTCGTCGCCGGTGACCTCGAGGAGGCCGACGGCCCCCTTGTTGAAGGCGCGGAAGAGCGCGTGGTCCACGAGGGTGTACGTGCCCGGCACGTCGAGCGTGAACTCGACGATGGCCGAGCCGCCCGGGGGCACCACCGTCGTCTGCACGTTGGCCTGGTTGGCGACGGTGCCGCCCTCGCCGTAGACGCGGTCGAAGATCTCGCCGATGACGTGGAAGCTCGACGAGAGGTTGGGCCCGCCGTTGCCGACGAAGAGGCGGACGCGCTCGCCGACGGAGGCCTTGATGGCCCCCTCGCCCGTGAGGGCGCCGACGCGGCCGTTGAACACGACGTACTCCGGCTCCTCGTCCACGGCCTTGTCGAGGTCGAACGGCTGGAGGCCGAGCTCGCCCATGACGCCGGCGGTGTAGAACTCGCTCTGCATCACGTAGAACTCCTTGTCCACCTCCGGCAGGCCCTCCTTCGGCTCGACGAGGATCAGCCCGTACATCCCGTTGGCGACGTGGAGCCCGACGGGCGCCGTCGCGCAGTGGTACACGTAGAGGCCCGGCTTGATGGCGCGGAACTCGAAGGCCGTCGAGTGGCCGGGCACCACCATCGAGACGGCGGCGCCGCCGCCGGTGCCGGTCACGGCGTGGAGGTCGATGTTGTGGGGGACCGTGCTCGTCGGGTGGTTCGAGAGGTGGAACTCGACGAGGTCGCCCTCGCGGACGCGGACGAACGGGCCGGGGACGGTCCCGCCGAACGTCCAGAACGTGTACTCGACGCCGTCGGCGAGCTCCTTGACGACCTCGACGGTCTCCATGTTGACGACGACGCGGGTGGCGTAGTCGCGCGTGATGGCGGGGGGGACCTCCGGAGCCGTCGTGACGACGGCGACCTCCTCACCCCGGATCTCGGGGAGGTAGAGCTCGTCGGAGGCGGGGACGCCGGCGGCGTCGCCGGTGGCGGTGCGGCCCGCCTGGCAGGCGACGAGGCCGACGGCGAGGGCGGCCACGAGGGCGAAGGTGGCCACGAGGGCGAAGAGGCGTTGGCGTGCCATGGCTGTGGGGGTCAGGGGGGTGTTTTAGGACTTACAGGTCCTCAATTGGGAGAAAAAAGGGTCAGGCGGGCGCGAGGTTGGCGAGGCGGAAGCCCCCGGCCTGGATGCGGGCGGCGGTATCGGCGAGGGTGGCCTCCCCGAACATCCGGCCGACCTCGGCGCGGGCGGGGGCCCACTGGTCGTGGAGCGGGCACGGCTCCCGGTCGCCGCAGCCGGGCAGGCCGAGGACGCACTCGCGGAAGACGGCCGGGCCGTCCACGGCGAGGACGATGTCCTTGAGCGTGATCCGCGCGGCCGGCCGCGCCAGCGCGACGCCGCCCGTAGGCCCGCGCATGGACTGGAAGAGGCCGGCCCCTGTGAGCGTCTGCACGATCTTGGCCAGGAAGTGGTAGGGGATCCCGAGGGCGCTGCTGATCTCGCGGACGGCGATGTAGGCGCCGGGCGCGGCCGCCGCCACGTAGAGGGCGGTGCGGAGGGCGTACTCGCAGCGTTGGGAGAGCAGCATGGCCGCGGGGGTATTTAGGACTCGTTTGTCCGAAACTAGGAACTCCAACGACCCCACGCAACGATCGGATGCGCCGGAACCCCCTCTTCGCAGAACCTTGGCCGCGTGTAGGGGATCGCCCCGCAGCCCCCTGCGGCCTCTGCCCGCACGGCCCCGCGGCGGACCTCCGCGCCCCCCGCGGGCCGGCGCGCGTACGATGCTGGAGCACACCCCACCTCCCCCTCGCCATGCTGACGATCCGCCGCATCCTCGTCCCGTCCGACTGCGGCCCCTGCGGGGCCGCCGCGTACCGCCACGCCCTCCCCCTCGCCCGCCGCTTCGGCGCCGAGCTCCACCTCGTCCACGCCGACGCCCCCACGTTCGCCGTCGAGGACGACGACCCGGTGTTCCTCCCGCCCTTCCCGCCCGACGTGCGCGTCGTCCAAGCGGAGGTGTCCGGCGAGGGGGTGGCCGAGGCGCTGCTGGACTACGCGCGGGCGCACGACGTCGACCTCGCCGTCGTCGGGACGCACGGGCGGCGGGGGTTCGCCCACCTCCTCCTCGGCAGCGTCGCCGAGCGCGTCGTGCGCGAGGCCGCCTGCCCCGTCCTCGCCGTCCACGCCTGCGACGAGGACGCCGCCGCGGAGGCCCCCGCCGTCCGCCGCATCCTCGTCCCCGCCGACTTCTCCGAGCACTCCGACGAGGCCGCCCGCTACGCCCGCGCCCTCGCCGACCTCCACGACGCCGAGGTGGACCTCCTCCACGTCGTCGACGCCACGTTCATCCCGGACGTCTACGGCGTCGGGATGCTGTGGTACGAGGCGATGCCGGACGTGGTCGGGCGGTGCCGGGGAGCGCTGTCCGAGACGGCGGAGGACCTGCTCGGCGCGCGCGCCGGCGCGGTCCACGTCGAGGTGGGGAGCCCCGCCACGACCGTCCTCGACGTCGCCGCGCATACGGGGGCGGACCTCATCGTGATGGCGACGCACGGGCGGACGGGGCTGAAGCGGTTCGCCCTCGGGAGTGTCGCCGAGCGTGTGGTGCAGCACGCCCCCTGCCCCGTGTTCGTCGTCAAGAGCTTCGGGAAGTCGCTCCTCTCAGAGCCCTCCGCCCCCGCCACGGCCGACGCCGCCTGAGCACCGTGCCCCTCGCGCGCAACCGCGACCCGTGAGGCACCTCTCGGAGAAGACCGTCAATAATGGGAAACGCCTCCCACCGCAAAGGTGAAAGGCGTTTCGTGTCGGGGTGGCGGGATTTGAACCCACGACCTTCCCGCCGGGCGGGACGCGCTACCGGGCACCGACGTACTCGAGGATCCGCGTACGGCTTTTCAGCCCTTTGAGCCACAGCTCGTGCCGCACGGCTTCGGAGCGCGAGGAGAAGGACACCTGGTAGATCAGCTCCCACGGACCCCGACCCCGAGTGTAGGCGCTCTGCCCCGTTGCGTGCTCGTGGAGACGCCGCTCCAGGTCGTTCGTATGCCCGATGTACAGTCGCCCCGAAGCCAGTGACTGGAGGACGTAGACGACGTAGCTCATACCAACGAAGAAACGCCTTCCACCATAAAGATGAAAGGCGTTCTCGGTGTCGGGGTGGCGGGATTTGAACCCACGACCTCCTCGTCCCGAACGAGGCGCGCTACCGGGCTGCGCCACACCCCGAAAGTGTGCACCCAGAGGTCGCGGTGCTGCCCCAACCTTCCCGCCGTGCGGGACGCGCTGCCGGGCTGCGCCACACCCCGAGGGTGGTATGTCAAGCGTGTGGTGCCGCCCCGGCCTTCCCGCCGTGCGGGACGCGCTACCGGGCTGCGCCACACCCCGAAGAGGAACCGCGAAGCTACGGCGCCGGCCGCGCCGCGAGCAAACAGAGAACGGGTGAAAGGGCCGCCGCCGTGCCCGGCCACCACCAGCCCGAACGATCCTCACGAGAACCGGGGCGTAGGAGTGGCATGACGACCGAGACCCCCACCGTCCCTCCTGCGCCCGAGCGTGCGGCCCCGGCGGCCCCCTCCGCCGGCTGCTGCGCCGACGCGGCGGTGCGGGCGAGCGAGGCGCCGGGGCAGCTCCGCCGCGAGGCCGCCTTCGTGGCCGTCGCCCTAGCGGGGCTGCTCACGGGGCTGATCGCGGACTGGATGGGCGCGCCCGTGTGGCTGCGCTGGCTCGGCTACGGCGTGGCCTACGTCTTCGGCGGCTTCTTCGGCCTCCGCGCCAGCCTCGACGCCCTCCGCCGCCGCCGCGTGGACATCGACCTGCTGATGGTGCTGGCCGCCCTCGGCGCCCTCGCCATCGGCGCCCCGTTCGAGGGGGCGATGCTGCTGTTCCTGTTCTCGCTCTCGAACGTGCTCCAGCACTATGCCGTGGGCCGCTCGCGGCAGGCCATCCGGGCGCTGATGAAGCTGCGGCCCGAGGCGGCGAACGTCCGCCGCGGCGGCGCCGTCGTCGCCGTGCCGGTCGAGGCGGTGGCGCCCGGCGAGGTGTACGTCCTCCGGCCCGGCGACCGCCTCCCCCTCGACGGGGTGGTGATCGAGGGGCTGAGTGAGGTGGACCAGGCCTCGCTCACGGGCGAGAGCGTGCCCGTCCTGAAGAGGCCCGGCGACGTCGTGTTCGGGGGGACGATCAACGGCGGCGGCGCGCTCGAGGTGCGCGTGACGAAGCGGGCGGGCGAGAGCGCCATCGCGAAGCTGATCCGCCTCGTCGAGGAGGCGCAGAGCGAGAAGGCCGAGACGCAGCAGCTCATCGAGCGGTTCGAGCAGCCGTACGCCCTAGGCGTCATCGCCCTCACCCTCGTCGCCATCGCGCTCCCCGTCGTCGCCCTCGGCGAGGCGTTCGCCCCGGCGTTCTACCGCGCGATGACGCTGATGGTGGCCGCGAGCCCGTGTGCCCTCGTCATCTCGACGCCGGCCGCCGTGCTCTCCGCCATCGCCGCCGGCGCCCGCAGCGGCGTCCTCTTCAAGGGCGGCGTCTACGTCGAGCAGGCCGCCACCGTCCGCGCCGTCGCCTTCGACAAGACGGGCACCCTCACCGAAGGCGCCACCCACCTCACCGACGTCGTCGCGCTCGACGGCGTGGCCGAGGGCGAGGTGCTGGCGCTGGCGGCGGCCGTGCAGGCGCAGAGCGAGCACCACCTCGCCGCGGCGACGGTCGAGGCGGCGCAGGCGCGGGGGCTGGCGCTGGCCGGCGCCGAGGGCTTCCGGGCCACCGTCGGCGAGGGCGTGACCGCACACGTCGGCGGGCGGCGCGTGCACATCGGCAACCGGCGCTTCTTCGAGGGGGAGTCGGTGAACGGGTGGGCCGCCGCCGAGGCCGCCGTCGCGCGGCTGGAGGGCGAGGCGAAGACGGCCGTCGTCGTGGCCGAGGAGCGGGGCGGCGGGCTCCACGCCCTCGGCGTGACGGCCTTCGCCGACCGCCTCCGCCCGGACGCCCCCGAGGTGATCCGGCGGCTGAAGGCGCTCGGCATCGAGCACGTCGCCATGGTCACGGGCGACAACGCGGCCGTCGCCGCGCGGATGGGCGCCGAGGCCGGCGTGGACGCGGTGCACGCCGAGGTGCTGCCCGAGCAGAAGGTCGAGCTGGTGAAGGCGCTGCGCGCCCGCTACGGCAACGTCGCCTTCGTCGGCGACGGCGTCAACGACGCCCCGGCGCTGGCCGCCGCGACGGTCGGCGTCGCCATGGGCGGGGCTGGCACCGACGTCGCCCTCGAGACGGCCGACCTCGTGCTCATGGGCGACGACCTCACGAAGCTGCCCTATGCGCTGGAGCTCAGCCGGAAGACGCGCCGCACGCTCGTCGCCAACCTCGCCTTCGCCCTCGGCATGATCGTGCTCATGGTGGCCTCGATCCTGTCGGTCGGGCTGCCGCTGCCGCTGGCGGTGGTGGGGCACGAGGGGAGCACCGTCGTCGTCTCGCTCAACGGCCTCCGCCTCCTCGCCTTCCGCGACCGCGGGCGGTGAGCGCCGGAGGGCGCGATTTCGGGTTTTCCCGAGCGACCCCGCCGCAGCTCCGTCGTTAGCGTCCGCCGCGAGCCTCGCAGGCGCTGTCCACCCTCCTTCTCCTCTTTGCCTCCTACTCTTCCTGTCATCCCCTTGCGCACCAGCGGCCTCCTCCTCCACGTCACCTCGCTGCCCGGGCGCTTCGGCGTCGGCGACCTCGGCCCTGCGGCCTACCGCTTCGTCGACTTCCTCGCCCGCGCGAAGCAGGGGCTCTGGCAGGTCCTCCCCCTCGTCCCCGTCGACGCCGGGGGCTCCCCCTACTCGAGCCCGTCCACGTTCGCCGGCAACCCGCTCCTCGTCAGCCCCGAGGGGCTCGCCGCCGACGGCCTCCTGGCCGAGGACGACCTCGCGCACACCCCCGCCTTCCCCGCCGGCCGCGTCGACTTCGCGCGCGTCATCCCCTTCCGCGAGGAGCTGCTCCGCCGCGCCTTCGCGCGGTTCGAGGCCGGCGCCGCGCCCGCGCTGCGCGAGGCGTTCGCGGGCTTCTGCGCCCGCCACGCCGAGTGGCTCGACGACTACGCCCTCTTCACCGCCCTCAAGGCGCACCACGGCGGGCGGGCGTGGACGGACTGGCCGCGGCCCCTCGCCCGCCGCGAGCCGGCCGCCCTCGACGAGGCCCGCCGCGCCCTCGCCGCCGAGGTCGAGGTCCACCGCTTCGCGCAGTTCCTCTTCGACCGGCAGTGGGCGGCCCTCCGCGCCTACGCCCACGCCCGCGGCGTCCGCATCATGGGTGACCTCCCCATCTACGTCGCCCACGACAGCGCCGACGTGTGGGCGCACCCCGACCGCTTCCTCCTCGACGCCGACGGCCGGCCCGAGGCCGTCGCGGGCGTGCCGCCGGACTACTTCTCCGAGACGGGCCAGCGCTGGGGCAACCCGCTCTACCGCTGGGACCGCATGCGCGCGGCGGGCTTCCGCTGGTGGATCGCCCGGATCACCCGCACGCTCGGCCTCGTCGACCTCGTCCGCCTCGACCACTTCCGCGGGTTCGAGGCCTACTGGTCCGTCCCGGCCGAGGAGGAGACCGCCGTCGAGGGCGAATGGGTCGAAGGGCCGGGCGCGGCGCTGTTCGAGGCGTTCGAGCGCGCGCTCGGACGGCCGCTCCCGCTCGTGGCCGAGGACCTCGGCACCATCACGCCCGGCGTCGTCCGGCTCATGGAGCGCTTCGGGCTGCCGGGCATGGCCGTGCTCCAGTTCGCCTTCGGCGGCGACGCCGACAACGCGTACCGCCCCCACAACTACCGCCCGAACCTCGTCGCCTACACCGGCACCCACGACAACGACACGTTCCTCGGGTGGTGGACGAACGGGGCGACGCCCGAGGAGCGCGCCGTCGGCCGCGCCTACCTCGGCACCGGCGAGCCCCACTGGGCGGCCATCCGCGCCGTCGCCACGTCCGTCGCCGACACCGCCGTCTTCCCGCTCCAGGACGTCCTCGGCCTCGGCAGCGAGGCCCGCATGAACACGCCCGGCCGCGAGGACGACAACTGGGCCTGGCGCTTCACCGATGGCCAGCTGACCGACGACCTCGCCGACCGCCTCGCCCTCCTCACCGAGGCCACCGGGCGCGTCGTTCAGGAGCGCAGGAGCGCATGAACGCAGGCGCGCAGGAGCCGCCCCCGCCCTCCCTTCCCTCGCTCTCCCTTCCTCATGCCTCTCTCCCGCTTCGGCGCGCTGCCCGAGGGCGGCGGCACCCGCTTCCGCGTCTGGGCCCCGAAGGCTGCGCGCGTCGACCTCGTCCTGGAGGGCGAGGACCGCACCCTCCCGCTGGAGGCCGCCGGCAACGGCACCTTCGAGAGGTTCGTCGAGGGCGTCGGGGCGGGGATGCGCTACCGGTACCGGCTCGACGGCGGCGACGCCCTCCCCGACCCGGCCTCGCGGTTCCAGCCCGAGGGCGTCCACGGCCCCTCCGAGGTCGTGGACCCGGCGGCCTACGACTGGACCGACGACGGCTGGCAGCCGCCGACCCGGCGCGACCTCGTCTTCTACGAACTCCACGTCGGCGCCTTCACGCCGGAGGGCACCTTCTCGGCCGCGGCCGAGAAGCTGGAGGCGCTCCGCGACCTCGGCGTCACGGCCGTCGAGCTGATGCCGGTGGCCGACTTCCCCGGCCGATGGAACTGGGGTTACGACGGTGCCGC
>DATGQT010000052.1:0-5344 GCA_035304085.1 Rubricoccaceae bacterium | reverse complement strand
CACCCCTCACCCGGTACCCTCATGAACCGATTCGCTCCCCTCGCCCTCCTCTTCTTCGCCGTCCCCCTCGCGCACGCCCAGGGCGTCGCGTTCGACCTCGACGGCCAGATCCGCCACCGCAGCGAGCTCGACGGCCGCGACGTCGCCGACGGCGACGTCGCCTCGCCGTCGAACCCCCTCCTGTTCCACCTCCTCCGCTCCCGCCTGGGCGTGGCCGTGCGGCCCGTCGAGGACGTGCGGGTGTACGTGCAGGTGCAGGACGGCCGGTTCTTCGGCGAGGAGCGGCCCGCCCTCGGCCGCGGCACCCTCGACGGCAGCGCCGACGGCCTCGACCTCCACCAGGCCTACCTCGCCGTGGACGACCTCTTCGACAGCGGGCTCGGCCTCGCCCTCGGGCGGCAGGAACTGGCCTATGGCAACGAGCGCCTCGTCGGCGCCGTCGGCTGGAGCAACACCGGGCGCTCGTTCGACTCGGCCGTGCTCCGGCTCCGCGACGACCGCGTGGCGGCCGACCTCTTCGCCGCGCAGCTCGCCAGCCCGGCCGTCTACGAGGGCGCCCAGCACTTCGCCGGCCTCTACACCACCTGGACGCTCGCCGACGACCACGCCCTCGACGCCTTCGCCCTCCTCGACACCGACCACCGCGAGCTGGTGGCGGGGCCGGACGACGGGGAGCCCCGGCTGACGCGCGTCACCCCCGGCCTCCGCGCCCACGGTGCCCCCGGCGCGTTCGACTACGACGTGGAACTGATCGGCCAGTTCGGCCGGATCGCCCCCGCCGACGACGCCGAGCGGCAGGGGATCGGCGCCTACCTCGCGAGCGCGGCGGCGGGCTACGCCATCGCCCCGGGCGTCCGCCTCGGTGCCGGCTACACCCGCCTCTCCGGCGACGGCGACCCCGACGACGACACGTTCCGCACCTTCAACACCCTCTTCGCCACGAACCACAAGTTCTACGGCTTCATGGACTACTTCCCGCCGCTGGCCGGTCCGTACGGGCTCCAGGACGCCTTCGTCTCCCTCGGCGCGAGCGCGACGGAGCGGCTGCGGCTGGCCCTCGACCTCCACCACTTCGCCGCGGCCGTCGAGCCGGCGGGCGGGCGCGGGGTGTTCGGGCAGGAGGTGGACCTCACGGCGAGCTACCGTTACAACGGCGCCCTCGGCTTTCAGGCCGGCGCCTCCGCCTTCTTCCCCGGCTCGTTCACCGAGGCCGCCGTGGGCGACGCGACGACGTACTGGCTCTACCTCCAGACGACCGCCACGTTCTGAGCCACCGGTTCGGGGCTACGCGTCCGGCTCGTAGACGACGGCGCCCGGCGGGAGCACCGGCGCCACGGCGCGGACGACCTCGGCGGCGAAGGCCCGCACGAGGTGCCGCTTCAGCAGCGTCGCCGCGTAGACGAGGCGGACGGTCCGCGTCGGCGCGGGGTCGCGGAAGGGGCGGACGGACTCCGGCGCGTGCGAGCCCTCGCCCTGCACGGCCAGCCACGGCAGCAGCGTCATCCCGTACCCCCGGTCCACCAGCCGCTGGAGCGTCTCGAGGTTGCCGCTCTCGAACTGCACCGCCTTCGCGTCCGGCCGCGCCGCCGCGCCGCGCTCCAGGAGCTGGAGCGCCTGCTCGCGGAAGCAGTGGCCCTCCCGCATCACCCAGACGTCCTCCGCGCTGAGGTCCTCCACCGCGATCGTCTCCCGGTCGTAGAGCCGGTGCCCGGGCGCGACGTACCCCACCAGCGGCTCCTCGAACAGCGGCACCTCCACCAGCCCGCGCGCCGCGACCGGCGTGGCGACGAGGCCGGCGTCGAGGAGGTCGCGCCGGACGTGCTCGACGATCCGCTCGGCGACGAGCTCCTCGAAGACGAGCGCGACGCGGGGGTAGCGCCGCGCGAACGGGGCGATGACGAGCGGGAGGAGGTAGGGCGCCATCGTCGAGAGCAGCCCCACGCGGAGCTCGCCGGCCATCTCGCCCGTGGCCTCGCGCACGAGCTCGCGGAGCCGCTCGACCTCCGCCAGCACGAGGCGCGCCTGCGCCACCACCTGCCGCCCCACCTCCGTCGGCACGATGGGGTGGGCCGTCCGGTCGAACAGCACGACGCCGAGCTCGTCCTCCAGCTTCCGCACCTGCGTGCTCAGCGTGGGCTGCGTGACGTGGCACGCCTCGGCGGCGAGGCCGAAGTGGCCGTGCCGCTCGAGGGCGACGGCGTAGGTGAGCTGGAGGAGGGTCACGGCCGGGCGATAGACGTATGCTATCGGAGGATACGAACAAAAGATTGGACGCATCGGCGAAGGAGGCCTAAACTCTGGTCGAGCCTGCGCAGCGCCGCGGCTCCGCGGTCGCCCTCGGGTGCCCGTCGCCTCTCCCTCTCGCCCTTCATGGGCCGGGGCATCCGCTCCGGCCTCCGGGCGGATGGGCCCTCCACGCAGGAGCGACGGGCATCCGGAGCACCGAGAGGCACGCGCCCGCCACACGGAGCGCCGCGCGCACGGGGAAGGGCCCCGCGCGCTATCGAACCGAGCCCCACAGGCCGACAGCCGAACGCATCATGCAGAAGACCATCTACGTTACGGAGCCCGACCGGGCCGCCCTCTCCCGGCTCATCACGTCGCGGCAGCCCGCGCACCAGGAGGTCAAGTCGCTCGTCGACCTCAAGGAGGAGCTCGAGCGCGCCGTCGTCGTCCCTCCAGAGGAGATCCCCCCGTACGTCGTCACGCTGAACTCCCGCGTGCGCCTGCGCGACCTCGACACCGGCGACGTCGGGGAGTACACGCTCGTGATGCCGGGGCAGGCCGACATCCGCGAGGGGAAGGTCTCGGTGCTGGCGCCGGTCGGCACGGCCCTCCTCGGCCAGCAGGAGGAGGACGTCGTGGAGTGGGTCGTGCCGGCGGGGCGGAAGCGCTTCCGCATCGAGGCCGTGATGTACCAGCCGGAGCGGGCGGGGACGGGCGACCTGTGGCCCGCCGCGTGACCGCGCCCTCCGGCCCATCCCTAACCCGGTTCGCCATGCTCAACCCCACCTTCCTCCTCGCCGCCACGATCAACGAGGACGGTTGCATGGACCTGCCCGCCGTCCAGGAGGGCTCCCCCTTCCCCAGGGCCCACTTCTGGCCCGGCGAGGACGGCGCGTTCCTCCAGCGGATCGTGTCGAACGTCCCGGGCGACCGGACGCCCCCGGCCGAGGCCCGGCCGCTCGACATGGTGTTCTTCGCGCGGTGCCTGTGGCGCGCCCTCGGCGCCCTCACGCCGGGCCTCTTCACCGTCGTGGGGTACGAGGAGGAGGGCGCGCGGCGCGAGCGGCTGGTGTACGCCGACGCGCGGTCGGAGGCGGCGCGCGTGGCGCTGCTCCGCGACGCGTTCCTCGTCCACCTCCAGGCCTACGAGGAGCACCTCATCTGAGGCCGCCCCTGCGGGGGAATCCCCGACGCGCCGAGTCGAGCCGGGCCGGCTGCGGCCGGGGCCGGGCAGGCGGAACTTGCGGCCTCGGACGCTCCCGCCCCCGCCATGCCCGCACCCGCCGCCCTCGACCTCGCCGTCGTCTTCCTCGTCGGCCTCCTCGGCTCCGCGCACTGCGTGGGGATGTGCGGGGGGTTCGTCGTGGCCGTCGCCCACGCGGGGGGGCGGCGGCGCGCGCACGCGCGGCAGGCGGCGTACTTCCTCGGCAAGACGAGCACCTACGCCGCCTTCGGCGCCCTCGCCGGGCTGGCCGGCGGCGCGGCCGGCGTCGCGCTGTCGGGGTTCCAGGGGCTTCTCAGCCTCCTCCTCGGCCTCGTCCTCGTCGCCGTCGGCCTCGGGCTGTGCGGGGTGCTCCGCCGCTTCGCCGGCCCCACGCGCGTCGGCGGCCGCGTGGCGGCCGTGCTGGGCGGGGCCGTCCGCCGCCTCGTCGCGTCCGACCGCCTCGGCGGCGTCTTCGGGCTGGGCGCCGTGAACGGGCTGCTCCCGTGCGGGCTCGTCTACGGGATGCTCGCCAAGGCCGCCACGACGGGGAGCGCCGGGCTCGGCGCGCTCACGCTGGCGGCGTTCGGGCTGGGGACGGTGCCGGCGCTCTACGCGGTGGGCCTCTTCGGTGCCCTCATGCCGCCGGCGCGGCGGCTGTGGCTCCAGCGCGCCGGCGGCGCCCTCGTCGTCGCCCTCGGCGTGCTGACGCTGGCCCGGGCGGCCGCGGCCTTCGCCCTCCTCGACCCCGCGCCGGGGACCGCCGCGCACGGCCTCCTCTGCGTGCCGTGACACGTTGAACGTTCAACGTGTCACGTTACACGTTCGAGCGTCATCCTCCCAGCGTCGTTGCCGCGAGGGTGGCGAGGACGACGAGGACGATCGAGAGGATCATGGCGAGCCCGACGCCGCCGGCCTCGCGGTCGCTAGGGATCGCGTCGTCGCGCTCGAAGAACGGGACGAGGTCGCGGGCGGCGGCGGCCTCGGCCTCGCGGCGGAGCCGCTCCCGCTGCGCCTCGGCGTGCGCGGCCTCCTGCTTCGCGCGGAAGGCGTCGGCCGCGTCGTCGGTGGCGGGGACGAACCGGCCGTAGGGGCTCCAGCGCGTGGCGCCCTCCGGCGTCTCGGCGCAGACGCGCCAGAACAGCGGGACGCCGAGGGGGAGGGCATCGAGGAGGGCGAGCTGGGTGCTGGGCCCGGCGTCGAGGTCGAGCACGTCGCGGGCGAACTGGCGGTCCGGGCTGAGCTGGAGGCGGTAGCGCGTGGCGCCGGGGACGCCGCGCCACGTGAACGTGACCGCCGCGCCGTCGACGATGGTGCCGCCGAGGGGGGCAACGGGGGACGGCGGGGCGGATTCGGCCAGGCGGACGGCCGGGCGCGGGGGGGCGGTGACGGCTTTCATGACGGGGGGCTGGCGAGTGGGCGTGGGCGTCACGCATCGGGCGGTGCGGGCTCGTCCTCCAGCAGCATGCGGAGGGCGGGCGTCTCGACGTCGTCGAACTGCCCGTCGCGGACGGCCCACCGGAAGGCGGCCACGCCCACGCCGGCGAGCACGACGGCGAGCGGGACGAGGACGAAGAGGACGTTCACGGGTGATTACGTGATGGACGTGATTACGTGATCTCGTTGTGCCTTCACGTAATCACGTATTCACGCGATCACGGAAGGAGGGCTGCAGTATGGCCAGCGTCACCACGAGCAGCGACGACACCGGCATGGCGACGGCGGCGGCGAGCGGCGTCACGAGGCCGGCGACGGCGGCCGTCGCGCCGACGGCGTTGTAGGCGAGCGAGAGGGCGAGGCCGCGGCGGACCGTCCGCATCACGGCGCGGGCGCCGCCGAGGAGCTGCATCAGCGGCGCGAGGCCGGGGCGCGTGAGGAACACGTCGGCGGCGACGAGGCTGGCCGTCCGCCCGCCGC
>DATGQT010000051.1:0-20886 GCA_035304085.1 Rubricoccaceae bacterium | reverse complement strand
GCCTCCTCGCCCTCTCCGCCGCCGTGCTCGCGTGGGAGCGGGCGCGGGGGCCGTGGCACAACGACTCCGGGATGGCGTGGGGGGTCTACCTCGCCGTGCTCGCCGTGGCTCTCCCTGTCTTCGGCCTCCTCGTGAACGCCGTGGCGTGGGTGGCGCTCCGGGCAGGGGGGCGCTCGCGCTGAGCGGCATAACCGCCGCTCTAGCCGACGGAACGCACGTGGCTCCTCGCCTCACTTGGTGGGCGGCTCCTACACTGCGATGCACCCCTTCCCCGGCACGGCGGCTGATAACGGGTGCCGCTTGCACCGGCGCGGCGGCGGGGCTTTCTTTGGGGTTCCGTATCCCCCACCCGCCCCGGCATCATGTCCCCGCGCTACGGCTTCCTCCCGTCCCTCGCCCTCACCGCGCTCCTCCTCGCCGGCTGCGACGCCATAGGCGACCCCGAGGACCCGCTCGCCGCCTCGGCCGACGCGACGGCCGCCGCCGAGGCCCCGCCGATCCCGCCCGTCGTCTCGGTCACCCCCCTCGGCGTCGTCGCCCAGCACGAGGCCGTCCGGGGGCGCGACGGCGCCATCAGCGCCGTCGTCAACGGCCGCTCCGTGTGGACGTTCGGCGACACGGCGATGAACGTGCCCGGCGCCGGCGGCGACCACTGGGTGGACAACTCGCTCGCGTGGACGTCCGACCTCGACGCCTCCGACGGCATCACGCTCGAAGGCAACCACCTCGACGCCACCGGCGCCCCCGCCGAGTTCATCCCCTACCTCCGATGGGAGCGCCGCTACAACGAGGCCCACGACGACGACGACTGCCAGGAGGAGCCCTGCGGCGCCGAGTTCGCCTTCTGGCCCGGCGACATCGTGCCGGACCCCGCGCGCGGCCGCGCCCTCATCTTCTACTACGAGCTCTGGCGCGTGCCCGGCCCCTCGTGGCAGACCGTCGGCACCGGGATCGCGGTGTGGGACGGGGGGCGCCGCGTGACGCGGCCCGTCCAGAACCCCGGCAGCCAGACGCCCCGGCTCATGTGGAGCCGGGGCGAGGTCGCCTACAACCACGCCACCCTCGTCGTGGGCGAGACGCTCTACGCCTACGGGTGCACGCTGCACTTCCTGGAGCACCGCTGCCGCGTGGCGCGCGTCCCCCTGGCCGAGGCCCTCGACAAGGCGGCGTGGCGGTACTACACCGGGAGCGGGTGGAGCGCCGACCCGGACCGTGCGAAGATCGTCTTCTCCGGCGGCGCGGCCGGCACCAGCGTCTTCTACGTCCCCTACCTCGACGCCTACATGGCCGTCTACAACCCCGCCTTCGACAACGACATCAAGTACCGCGTCTCGCGGACGCCGTGGGGGCCGTGGTCCGCGCCGCAGCACCTCTTCACGAGCCCGCCGGGGTGGGACGGGGCGGCCAACTACTCGGCCCACGCGCACCCCGAGTTCGCCGAGGACGGCGGGCGCGTGCAGTACGTGACGTACGCCCACACGACGGGCTTCCTGCAGCAGGAGATCCCCCTCGTCCGCGTCGAGTTCGGCGACCTCCCCGACTGAGCCTCCGGGGCGGGAGCAGACGCCGGCCCATTGCGCAGCGGGCGCGGACGCCGTACCCTGCGCCGTTCCGCCGCCCCGCGCCATGGAGCTGAAGCCCGTCGTCCTCGTCCTCGCCGACATCAGCGGGTACACCCGGTTCATCAAGTTCCACCGGGTGAGCCTCGTCCACGCCGAGCACATCATCGCCGACCTCCTCGAGAGCGTGATGGCCCGGGCGACCCACCCGCTGGTGATCCACGAGCTCGAGGGCGACGCCGTCTCGCTCTACGCCCTGGCCGAGGACCGCGCGGCGGCGACGCGGAGCGCGCTGGCGCAGGTGGACGGCTTCTTCGAGGCGTTCCGGGCGCGCGAGGCCGAGCTAGTGAGCGAGTGCTCGCTGTGCAAGTGCGAGGCCTGCGAGAAGGTGGGCCAGCTCAAGCTCAAGGCGGTCCTCCACACCGGCGACGCCGTGTTCACCCGGATCCGCCAGTTCACGAAGGTGGCCGGCGAGGACGTCATCCTCGCGCACCGCCTCCTCAAAAACACCGTCCCCTCCGACGAGTACGTCCTGATGACGGAGCCGTTCGTCGAGGCCTGCGGCGGCCTGCCGGAGCGCGACCTCGAGCGGCGGACGGAGCGGCCCGAGGGCCTCGGTGCGGTGACCGTCTTCGTGGAGGACCGCCGGCGCGAGGGGCCCGTCACACCCGCCGAGCGGTCGTTCTGGACGAAGCTGCGCAGGTTCGGGCAGATGGAGGGCTACGTCCTCAAGCGGCTGCTCACCCGCCCCGGCCTGCCGTTCCGCAACCTCGACCCCCTCCGACCCAACGACTAGCCCCTCTCACGTGCCCCTCTCCTCGAAGCAGCGCGCCCACCTCCGAGGCCTCGCCCACCCCCTCAAGCCCCTCGTCCACGTCGGCAAGGAGGGCGTGACGGTGCCGACCCTCCGGGCCGTCCGCGACGCCTTAAACACGCGGGAGCTGCTGAAGGTGCGCGTGCTCGAGAGCGCGCCCGCGTCGGCGCGCGAGGTGGCGGCGGCGCTCGCGGCCGAGATCGAGGACGCCGCCGTGGTGCAGGTGGTGGGGCGGACGGTGACGCTCTACCGCCCGCACCCGGACGCGCCGGAGATCCGCCTGCCGAAGTAGGAGGGCTCCACATGCGAAACGGCCGGGCCGGGCGTTAGGCGCTAGTCCCTCCCCCGCTCCGATGCGCCTCGCCCTCCTCCTCGCCCTCGTCCTCTGCACCGCCGCCGCCCTCCCCGCGCAATCGCCCGACGCCCTCGGCGGCACGTGGTACACCAGCGAGCGCGCCCGCGTCATCCTGCGCGCGGGCTCCGACTCCACCGCGACGGACCTCGCCGTGACTTCGCTCGTCACGCTGGAGTTGCAGGTGGAGGGGACGACGGTGACGGGACAGGAGCGGCGCGAGCTCTCGATCCCGGCCGAGGAGACCGCGAACCGGAAAGACCCGGTGACGGTGACGACCGTCCGCGAGGTCACGGGCACCCTCGAAGGCGACACCCTCCACCTCACGATGACGGCGCAGTACGGGCCCGCGCTCCACTACGAGGGCGCCCTCAGCCCGAACGGGCGGCACCTCACGCTCCGGCTCGTCTCCCAGACCGCCGTCCGCGGCGCGGCGCCCCCGGTCCCCACGGACGTCGCCCCCCTCACGTTCGGCCGGCAGCCCCCCAAGCCCGAGCCCCGGAAGGGCTGAGCTCGGCCCGCCCCTCCGACGCCTCCTGCCCCCCGCGGGGTCGGGCAGGAGGCGTGGTCACCGCACGCGTGAGCCGGTCAGCGGACGATGGAGAACCGGTGCGTCGTCACGCGCCCCCCCACCTCCAGCCGCGCGAGGTACAGCCCCGCCGGGAGATCGTGGCCCTCGAACGCGTACGCGTGCTCCCCGGCCCCGAGCCGCCCCTCCGCCAGGAGCGCCACCTCCCGGCCCAGCGCGTCGAGCACGCTGAGCCGGACGGCCGACGCCGCCGCCAGCGCGAACCCGACCGTGCTCCGCCCCCCCGACGGGTTCGGGTACACCGCGAGCCGGCCCGGCGACGTCACGGCCGAAGCCGCTGGCGCTACGACCGCCTCGGCGTCGAAGAACGCCCCCTCTGAGGTGAGCTCCACCGGCCCCTCCGCCCGCGCCGCGACGGCCGCCCCGGCCGCCCCCTTCTCGAACGTGAAGGCGTCGGAGGCCTCGACGCCCGAGGGGTACTCCCCCACGTTGAGGGTGAGGGTGTACGTCCCGGACGGGGCGGCGGCCGGCACGCGGAGGCGGAGGGTCCGCTGGGCCGAGCCGCCGGCCGGGAGCGTGACCGAGAGGGGGCCGGCGACGGGGCCGTAGGGGCTCCCGTTGGGGAGGGTGGCCGTGATCCAGGCGTCGAAGGCGTGGGGGGCGTCGTCGCCGTTGGTGACGCGGGCGGTGTAGGAGAAGGAGCCGCCGGCGGGGGGCACGACGACGGGCGGGCTCACCGGATCGAGCTCCGGCACGACGGCGGCGGCCGGGGGGTTCCACCGGAGCACCGTCAGCTCGCCGTCCATGTCGCCGGCGTAGATGTAGCCGTCGGGCCCGGGCAGCGTCACGCCCCAGGTGCCGTTGAAGCTCGGCCCCTCCCCCTGCGGGTAGGTGTCGTACTGGTCCACGATCACGGGGTTGGCTGGGTCCGAGATGTCCGCGACGACGACGCCGGACTCGTAGTGGGAGACGAACGCGTAATCGCCCTGCACGTGGACGTTGTGCGCGAGCTGGTTCGGCGCGAGGAACTGCCCGACGAGCGTGACGTCGCTCATGTCCGTGATATCCCACACCTTGATCGTCCGGTTCGCGGTCTCCTCGGTGGTGAGGACGTAGCGGCCGTCGTCGGTCGGCCAGATGTTGTGGGAGTAGCCCCCGCTGGGGATGCTCACGCGCGTGAGCAGCTGCGGGCTCGTCTTGTTCGAGACGTCCCAGATGGAGAAGTCCCCGGTGAACCCCTCGGAGACGTAGAGCGTGTCGTTGCGCGCGTGGACGTCGTGGACGTCCGGGAGGTCGAGCCAGTGGACGTTGACGAGGGCGGGCAGGTTCGTGGCGTCGATGATGTGGACGCCGCTGCCGCTGGAGTCGAGGACGTAGAGGTAGCCCGTGCCCTCGTCCACGTCCATGTTGTGCGACGAGACGACGCCGTTGGTGTGGACGTTGGCGACGGTGGCCGAGGCGGGGAGGCCGCTGAGGTCGATGACCATGAGCCCCTCGTTGGTCCCGTAGCACTCGGAGACGGCGAGGGCGTAGTGCCCGAGCACGCGCATGTCGCGCCAGTAGTACGGGGAGCAGAAGTCCTCCGGCCCCGGCACCGTCGTGATCACCTGCATCGACGGGACCTGCACGATGGCGATGCCGGTGCGGACGCCGTAGATGGCGTAGTTCGTGCCGTCGGGAGCGACGTACCACCACGTGTCGGAGCCGCCGAGGCCGCCCGGGAACGTGTGGGTGTCGACGAGCTCGAGCGTCTGCGCCCGGGCGGGCACGAGGGCGAGGCCGAGGAGGAGGACGGGGAGCAGGGCGCGCATGGCGGGCGGGGGTAACGAGGCCGGAGCTTCAGCCCTCGGGGTGGTGGAAACGGAGGACGGTGAGGCGGCCGTCGAGGTCGGAGCCGTAGACGTAGCCGGCGGGCGAGGGGAGCGTCGTGCCCCACGTCCCGGTGAAGTTGGCCTCGTCCTGCTCCGGCGTGGTGTCGTAGCGGGCCACCTCGACGGGGTTGGCCGGGTCCGCGATGTCGACGACGATGACGCCGCCGGCGTAGTGCGAGAGGAAGGCGTACCGGCCGCGGACGTGGACGTTGTGGGCGATCCGGTTGGCCCCCAGCCACTCGCCCACGAGCGTGACGTTCTCGGGGTCCGAGACGTCCCACACCTTGACCGTCTTGTCGGCGGTCTCCTCGGTGGTGAGGACGTAGCGGCCGTCGTCGGTCGGCCAGATGTTGTGGACGTAGCCGGCGTCGGGGATCGTCACGCGCGAGATCATCGCGGGGGCCTCCTTGTCCGAGAGGTCCCAGATCGAGAACGTCGGGCTCCGCCCCTCGGCGACGTAGACGCGGTCGCCGACGGCGAGGACGTCGTGGACGTCCGGCACCTCGATGGTGGAGACGTTGCGGAGGGCGCGGGGGTCGGAGGCGTCGATGACGTGGACGCCGTCGCCGTCGGAGTCGAGGACGTAGAGGAAGCCGGTCTCGGCGTCCACGCTGAGGTTGTGCGACGAGACGACGCCCTCGGTGTGGACGCTGACGAGCTCGACGGACTCCGGCAGCCCGCTGAGGTCGATCACCTGGAGCCCCTCGTTCGTGCCGAGGTTCTCGGCGACGACGTAGGCGTAGTGGCCGAACGTCTTGATGTCGCGGTGGAAGTAGGGGTCGTCGTCCTCCGGCCCGGGCACGTGGGCGACGACCTCCATCGAGGGCACCTGGACGATGGCGAGGCCGTCGAGCACGCCCATGAGGGCGTACTCCGTGCCGTCGGGGGCGGTGTACCCCCACACGTCGGAGCCGCCGACGCGGTAGTCCGGCTCCTGCTCGGAGAACGGCTGGTTGGGGAACTCGACGGTGCCGACGTGTTCGAGGATCTGCGCGCGGGGCGCGGCGGCGACGAGCGCGGCGGCTGCGAAGAGGATGAGCAGGCGCCCCGTAATAGGGATTTGCAACATGGCGGTACGCGTTGTGATGAGCCCCGAACGTTACGGCACGCCCGGCCGGAGGGCAACGGGCGCGCTGCCGCGTATTCGCCACGACTCCATACGCTCCGGTTGACAGCCGGAGGCGGCCTTCCCTAGTTTTCCCGGCCCTGAGCGCGCCCCCGCGCTTCCTTAGAGCCTGACGGGAGGCGGACCGAGGGGTGTAGCTCGAAGGTCGAGCAGCAGGCTTTTAACCTGCGGGTCTGGGTTCGATTCCCAGCACCCCTACTCACAGGGGTCGCCGGGCCAAACCCCCGACTCCTCGGCGACCGTTCTTTCCTGCCCGGGTGGTGAAATTGGTAGACACGCCATCTTGAGGGGGTGGTGCGAGCAATCGCGTGCTGGTTCGAGTCCAGTCCCGGGCACCCCAGAGCCGCCGGATCTCACGGTCCGGCGGCTTTTTTCGTGGACGGCTGACGGGGCGGTGGCACGGCATCGCGGGATGCTGGGGCACCCCTCCCCCTCCAGCCATGCCTGCCCCTCCCCCGCCGCGCGGCCGCGGCGCCGCCGGGAACCCGCCCAACCGCTTCGACCGCCTCCACGTCGAGCTCGACGTGCCGGAGCAGGACGAGGACGCACCGCGGCAGGTGAAGACGGAGTTCCTCCGCGACGCCACGCGCTCGGCCCTCTCGCGCAACGGTAGCCCGGACATCCCCTTCGACTACAGCCTCAACCCGTACAGGGGCTGCGAGCATGGATGCTCCTACTGCTACGCCCGCCCCACCCACGAGTACCTCGGCTTCTCGCCCGGCCTCGACTTCGAGACGAAGATCGTCGTCAAGCACGACGCGCCGCGGCTGTTGAGCGCGGCGTTCCAGAAGCCGTCGTGGACGCCGCAGGTGGTCTCAGTCTCGGGGGCGACGGACCCCTACCAGCCAGTCGAGCGGCGGCTCCGGCTCACGCGCGCCTGCCTCGAGGTCTTCCTCCGCCACCGCAACCCCGTCTCGATCATCACCAAGAACGCCCTCGTCACGCGCGACCTCGACCTGCTCCGGGAGCTGGCTGCCCTCGACCTCGTCCACGTCCGCCTCTCGATCACCTCCCTCCGCGACGACGTGATCGGGGCGATGGAGCCACGGACGTCGCGGCCGGCGGCGCGGCTGCGGGCGGTGGAGGCGCTCGCCGCGGCGGGCGTGCCGGTGGCCGTCCACGCAGCCCCGCTCGTCCCCGGCCTCACCGACGAGGAGTTGCCGGCGATCTACCAGGCCGCCGCCTCGGCCGGCGCACATTCGGCCGGGTTCATGGTCCTCCGGCTCCCCGGCGCCGTCGGCCAGCTGTTCCCGGCGTGGCTGCGGCGGCACTTCCCCGACCGCTACGACAAGGTGATGGGAAGGCTGACGGAGGTGCGCGGCGGGCGCCTCGACGAGGGGCGGTTCCACGAGCGGTTCCGGCTGCACGGCCCGTGGGCCGAGGCGCTCCGGCAGGTCGCCCGCGGCGCGGCGCGGCGGCACGGCCTCGACCGGCCCCTCCCGCCGCTCGCCACCCACCACTTCCGCCGCCTCGCGAAGGGACAGATGGACCTGTTCTGACGACCGCCGACAGCCGACCGCGGACCACCACCTTGGCCGTCTTCGGCCGGCGGTCACACAGCCTCCTCGGCGCTCTCGGCGAGCGTCTTGTACGTGTCGAACTGGGCACGGTACGACGGACCTGAAATGATCACGAATAGACCCGGCGCGATTACCAAAGTTACCGGACGCCGTGGCACGCCGGACGTAGGCGCGGCGCTCGTGCCGCGCTTTCGGGGAGACACGCTATGGCGGCAACGCGTGGCACGGCGGATGCTGAACCGCCGCTGATTCGCGCCACTCCTTCGCTCCTCGAGATACGCCCCATGGGTCAGCAGCAACTCCTCCTCCTCGTGCTCGGTATCGTCCTCGTCGGCCTCGCCGTCGTCGTCGGTATCCAGGCCTTCGAAGAGAACCAGAAGAAGGCGAACGCCGACGCGATGGTCAACGACGGCATCCGCCTCGCCACCGCCGCCCAGGCGTGGGCGCTCAAGCCCTCCGCCTTCGGCGGGCCGGCCGCAGGCGAGAACCTGGGCCATGTCACCTACGCCGACCTCGGCTACGAGGTGAACGACGACGGGGACTACGTCAGCCTCAACGGCACCTACGAGCTACAGGGCATGCCCTGGGCGGGCGGCGCGATCTTCATCGGCACGAGCCGCAACGGGGAGGGCAACACGGTCTACGTGCAGGTGTGCGGCACGGACCCGGAGGACATCTCGACCGTCGTGAACGGCCCCCGGCAGCAGAACTGCTCGTGATCGCTTCGGGCGCCGGACCGAGCCGTTCGACGGCGCCCGGATTGCGATGGCCTATGGCAACGACCGGCCCCTCTCGTCGCCTCGCGAAGGGGCAGATGGACCTGTTCGGGGGACCGCGGGCGACGAACCATAGACGACACAGATCGTGGTCCGTCGTCCGTGGTCCGTCGTCCTCCGTCACCCGGCCTCCTCGGCGCGCTCGGCGAGCATCCGGTACGTGTCGAACTGGGCGCGGACGCCGCGCGGGCTGGCCGGGCGGTGGTACGCGTTCGACTGCGCGGCGTCGAGCACGCGCGCCTTCGTGTCGTCGGCCCACTGGAGGTCGAGGATGGCCTCCAGCTCCGCACGGAGGTCCGGGTCGTAGACGGGGAAGGCGACCTCGACGCGGTGGCTGAGGTTGCGCTTCATCCAGTCGGCCGAGGCGAGGTAGAGGCGGGGCCTGCCGCCGTCGTGGAAGCGCCACACGCGGGCGTGCTCGAGGAACCGGTCCACGATGCTCCGCGCGCGGACCCCCTCGCTCACGCCCTCGACGCCGGGGACGAGCCGCATGATGGCGCGCACCATCAGGCGCACGTCCACGCCGGCCCGGCTCGCCGCGTAGAGCCGCTCGATCACGCCGTCGTCCTCGAGCGCGTTCATCTTGGCGTAGATCGCGGCGGGGCGGCCCGCCTCGGCGTGCGCGACCTCGCGGGCGATGAGGCGGTAGAGCCCCTTCCGGAGGGTGAACGGCGCCACGAGGAGGTGCTCGAACCGCGGCCGCTCCTCCTCCCCCGTCAGGAAGGCGAAGACGCGGCGGACGTCCGCCGTGAGGCGGGGGTCGGCCGTCAGCAGCGCGTGGTCGGCGTAGATGCGCGCCGTCTTCTCGTTGAAGTTGCCCGTGCCGAGGTAGGCGTAGTACCGGAGGTCGTCGCCCTCGCGGCGGGCGAAGAGGGCGAGCTTGGCGTGCACCTTCAGCCCCGGCATCGAGTAGTGGACGCGGACGCCGGCCGCCTCCATCCGCCCCGCCCACGTGAGGTTGTTCTCCTCGTCGAACCGCGCCTTCACCTCGACGAACACCTCGACGCGCTTGCCCGCCCGCGCCGCCGCGATGAGTTGCTGGACGACGGCGGAGTCCTTCGCCACGCGGTAGAGCGTGCAGGAGACCTCCTCGACGGCGGGGTCGGCGGCGGCCTCCTCGAAGAGGCGGACGACGGGGTCGTAGCGCTGGTACGGGAAGTGGAGGAGGCGGTCCCGCTCGGCGACGGCCGCGAAGAGCGACGAGGCCGCGGCCAGCTCGGGGTGGGGCAGCGGCGGGAACGGGGGGTAGGAGAGCGCGGGGTCGTCCGGGCGCGGGAGCGCCCAGAGGTCGGAGAGGTTGTGGTAGCGTCCGCCGGCGACGAGGTCCTCCTCCTCGAGCGCGAGCCCCTCGCGGAGGCGGACGAGGAGGCCGTGGGGGGTCCGGGTGTCGTAGAGGAACCGGCTCGGGACGCCCTGGCTCCGCTTCTCCAGCCCCTTCCGGATCTTCTCGACGAGGTCGCCCGAGAACTCGTCCTCCACCTGGAGGTCGGCGTCGCGCGTGAGCTTGACGGCGAAGCTCTGGCCCACCTCGTGGCGGGGGAACAGCGCCGGGAGCCCGTGGCGCACCACGTCGTCGAGGAAGAGCACGACGCGCTCGCCCCCGCCCGTCGCCGCCTCGGGCAGCTCGACGAACCGCGCCAGCGGCGGCGCCGGGATCTCGACGAGCGCGCACGCCGCCGGCGCGTCGCCGCGCAGCTCCGTCCCCCGCTCCCAGAGCTCGACGGCGAGGTAGAGCCGGCCGTTCTCGAGGAACGGCGCCGCCCCGGCGGGTCCGCCCGTGAGGACGACGGGGTGGAGGAGCGGGGCCACCTCCTCGCGGAAGAAGGCGTCGAGGAAGGCGGCCTGCGCCTCGGGGAGGCCGCGCTCGTCGCGGAGGTGGAGGCCGTGGCGGGCGAGGCCCGGGAGGACGGCGTCGCGGAAGACGGCGCCGAAGCGCTCCTGCTGCGCCGCCACGCGCTCGTGGATCACGTCGAGGAGGGCGGCGGGGTCGAAGTCGAGCTGCCGCCGCTTCTTCTTCTTGAGACGCAGGAGCGCGCGGAGGCCGGCCACGCGCACGCGGAAGAACTCGTCGAGGTTCGAGGAGAAGATGGCGAGGAAGTTGACGCGCTCGTTGAGCGGGACCCCCGCGTCCTCGGCCTCCTGGAGCACGCGCTCGTTGAAGGCGACCCACGAGAGCTCGCGGTCGTACCGCGGCGGGTCGGATGTCACGACGGGGGGCTCGGGGAGCGCGGCGGCGGGGAGCGGCTCGGCCATCTCGGGGAAAGGGCGGAGGGGGTGGGAGGGGTAGAGGGGATGAAAGGGAAACGTCTCAAGGGGCGGTTCCGGAGGCGCTCCCCCTCCATACCCTCCACCCTCCCCTTTCCCTCCACACCCTTCGGACAAACCTACGCTCAGCACACCGCGGCCCCGTCACGCCGCTGCGAGGCTCGACGCCTCCCCCCCGCCTTCCTCGGGCGGCGCGGCGGGGAGCGTGAGGGCGAAGACGGTCCCCTCCCCCTCGCGGCTTCGCACGTTGAGGGTGCCGCCGTGGCCGGCGGTGACGATCTCGTAGGCGAGGGAGAGCCCGAGGCCGGTCCCCTCCCCGCTCGGCTTCGTCGTGAAGAACGGCTCGAAGATGCGCTGGGCCACCTCCGGCGGCATCCCCGTCCCGTTGTCGGAGACGTAGACGGCGGCGCCGTCGTCGGTGCGGCGGGTGGTGACGCGGAGGCGGGGGGTGTAGGACTCGCCGGCCTCGGCCGCCCGGGCGGCGCGGTCGTGGAGCGCGTCGAACGCGTTGCCGAGGAGGTTGAGGAAGACGCGGCCCATCTCCTGGGGCACCACCGAGATCGGCCCCAGCTGATCGTCGTAGTGCCGCTCGACCGCGACGTCGAGCGGGTAGCGGGCGCGCATGCCGTGGTAGGCGAGGCTGACGTACTCGTCGAGGAGCCGGTTGAGGTCGGCCGGCTCTCGCTCGCCGGGGGTGGCGCGGGAGTGCGCGAGCATGCTCCGGACGATGCCGTCGGCGCGCCAGCCGTGCTCGGCGATCTTCTCGGTGTTGAGGACGAGGTCGTCGAGGGCCTCGCCGAGCGCCTCGGCGACCTCGCGCGCGGGGCGGTCGGGGTCGGCGCGGAGGGCGTCGCGCACCTCGACGGCGAGGTCCTTCGTGAGCCCGGCGAAGTTGTTGATGAAGTTGAGGGGGTTCTTGATCTCGTGCGCGATCCCGGCCGTGAGCTGGCCGAGGGAGGCGAGCTTCTCGGCCTGGACGAGCTGGTCCTGCATGGCGCGCTCGCGCGCGAGCACCCGCTCGAGCTCGCGGCTCCGCGCCGCGGCGTAGTCCCGGAGGCGGGCGAGGCGGCGGAGCGCGCGGTACTGCGCGTGCCGGCTCGCGTAGAGGGCCCCGGCGATGACGGCGGCGACGGCGGAGGCGAGGAGGAGGAAGAGGAGGCGGGGCCGGTCGCCGCCGAGGTCGGGGATGACCCGCGCAAAGGCCCAGAACTCCGCCGTCATCACGAGCCCGAGCAGGCCCATCTGCCACGGCCGGAACGGCACGGCCCCCACCGCCACCACCATCAGCAGCGTCAGCCACGCCGTGGCGAGGTTGAAGCTGCCGGGCTCGAAGTTGCTCAGCACGACGAACCACGTCACCACGCCGAGGAAGACGGCCACGGCGAGACGGCCGACCCGCAGCCCCGTCTGCACCCGCCCCAGCGCCGCCAGCCCGAGCCCGAGCCCCGCCAGCAGCACCTTGTCCCACAGCTGGACACTGCCGGCGGCTACCTCAGCGTCCTCGACCCACGTCACGGCGTCGCCGGCGGCGACACGGTAGAGCACGTGGAGCACGGCGCCCGCCGCCGTCACGAGGCCGACGACCTGGAGCCCCTGCCGCGTCAGCGCGCGGAGGAGGACGCGGAACCGGGGGTCCTGCTCGAGCACGCCCGGCGAGACCGAGCGCGCCCAGAAAACGCGGAGGCGGCGGGGGAGGCGGATCATCGGTTCGTGCGCGTCAGGCCCCCCCGGCGGACGTGCCCACCACGCCGGCCACCGTCGTACCGCTCGCCTCCGGCGCGGGCGTGTCCGGCAGCGTGACGGTGAACGTGGTCCCCCGCCCCTCCTCGGTCTCGACGCCGATGGTGCCGCCGTGGCCGGCGGTGACGATCTCGTAGGCGAGGGAGAGCCCGAGGCCGGTCCCCTCCCCGCTCGGCTTCGTCGTGAAGAACGGCTCGAAGACGCGGGCGCGCACGGCGCGGGGGATGCCCATCCCGTTGTCCGCGATGCGGACGACGACGGCGCCGGGCTCCCGCCGCGTCTCGACGCGGACGGTGGGGGCGTAGCCGGCTCCCCCCTCGGCGGCGGCGCGCATGCGCACGGCGTCGAACGCGTTGTCGAGGAGGTTGAGGAAGACGCGGCCGATCTCGCCGGGGATGAGGGAGACGGCCCCGACCGCCGGGTCGAGCGCCCGCTCGATGTCGGCGTTGAACCCGGCGTAGCGGGCGCGCATGCCGTGGTAGGCGAGGCCGACGTACTCGTCGAGGAGCCGGTTGAGGTCGGTCGGCTGCTTCTCGCCGGGGGTGGCGCGGGAGTGCGCGAGCATGCTCCGGATGATGCCGTCCGCGCGACGGCCGTGCTCGGCGATCTTCTCGGCGTTGGTGCGGAGGTCGTCGAAGAGGCCGGCGGCGTCGGCCATCGCCTCGCCGACCGAGCGCTCCGGCGCCGCGTCGAGCTCCTCCTGGAGCTCGCGGACGAGGTCGCGGCTGAGCTGGGCGAAGTTGTTGACGAAGTTGAGGGGGTTCTTGATCTCGTGCGCGATCCCGGCCGTGAGCTGACCGAGGCTCGCGAGCTTCTCGGCCTGGACGAGCTGCGCCTGCATCGCCTGCACGTGCGCGAGCGACTGCTCGAGCGCTCGGCCGCGCGCGCTGAGGCGGCCCTGCAGGAGGGCCGCCCGCCGCAGCGCCCGGTACTGCTCGTAGCGGCTGAGGTAGAGCGAGGCGCTCATGCTCGTGCAGAGGAAGGCGACGAGGCCGAGGAAGATCAGCCGCGAGACGGGCACCCCCGGCGCCTGCGCGCCGGGGGGCGACGGCACGGCGTAGAGGCCGTAGAGCCCGATGCAGCCGAGGCAGAGCAGCCCCGTCTGCCACGGCTGGAACGGCACGGTCCCGACGGTGACGAGCATGACGAGGGCGAGCCACCCGGCCGTGAACGTGAAGTCGGCGCGGGCGGCATCATCGAGGACGAGGGACCACGCGGCGACGAGGAGGAACAGCCCCATGACGAGGCGGCCCGGGCGGACGTCCGGCCGCAGCCGCGCCACCACGAGGAGGAGCACGCCGAGCCCCCCGATGAGCACCTTGTCCCAGAGGACGACGTAGCCGCGGGGGTCGCGGCCGGGGACGTATCCCCACGTCACGTCGTGGCCGGCGGCGAGGTGGCTGAGGAGGTAGAGCGCGATGGCGGCCACGCCGAGGGCGCCCGCGAGGCGGAGCCCCCGGTGGGTGAGGCCGGCCATCGTGGCGCGGAAGAGGGGGTCGCGCTCCAGCGACGCCGGAACGAGGTAGCGGGTCCAGAAGAGGCGCAGCCTGCGCAGCAGCGGCGGCATCGAGAGCGGGAAAGCCGGGGCAGGGGCCGATTTACGGCGTGCCCGGGCGTTCCGATCCCTCGCGCACGACGAAATGGGCGCCGGAGCCTGGGCGGCACACGCGCCGTATCTTGCCGGTTATGCGCCACGCGCCCTCCCACCCCACACCGCCCCCCGCGCCCCCGACGGCGCCCCCCGACGTCTCCGTCGTCGACGTCTCCGTCGTCATCGTCAACTACAACGTGCGGGAGTTCCTGGAGCAGGCGCTGGAGTCGGTCGCCCGCGCGAGCGCGGGGCTGACGGTCGAGACGTTCGTCGTGGACAACGACTCGGCCGACGGCTCGGTGGCGATGGTGCGGGAGCGGTTCCCGGACGTGCGCGTGATCGCGAACGAGGAGAACGTCGGGTTCGCGCGGGCGAACAACCAGGCGATCCGGGAGGCGCGCGGCCGGTACCTCCTCATCCTCAACCCCGACACCCTCCTCCAGGAGGACACCCTCCAGGCGCTCGTCGGCTTCATGGACCGGCACCCCGAGGCGGGCGCCGCCGGCTGCCGCATCCTCAACCCCGACGGCACGTTCGCGCCGGAGAGCCGGCGGTCGTTCCCCACGCCGGCCGTCGCGTTCTACCGCCTCTCCGGGCTCAGCCGGCTCTTCCCGCACAGCCCCGTCTTCGGCCGCTACAACCTCACCTACCTCCCGAAGGACGAGGTGTGCGAGGTGGACGCCCTCTCGGGCTCGTGCATGATGGTCCGACACGAGGCGCTCTATGAGAATGGGAGAAAGGGGGAATGGGTGAAAGGGGGAACGGGAGAGCGGGAGAGCAGAAGCACGGTTCCTCCGAACGGGCCAGTGAGCGCCCCCTCCCCCTCTCCCCCTCTCCCCCTCTCCCGACCCGAAGGGGCCGGCCTCCTCGACGAGGACTTCTTCATGTACGGGGAGGACCTCGACTGGTGCTACCGCATCCAGCAGGCCGGCTGGCGGATCTACTACACCCCCGAGACCCAGATCATCCACTACAAGGGGGAGTCCACGAAGAAGGGGGAGCTCCGGTACGTCCGGCTCTTCTACGGGGCGATGCTCCGGTTCGTGGAGAAGCATCTCAGCGGCGACGCCGAGGCGGGGCTGGGGCGGCGGCTCAGCTCGCGGCTCCTCGCCCTCGGCCTCCGCACCGGCATCGTCGTGCGGGCGCTGCTCACGTTCCTCGCCGGCGTCGCCCGCGCGCTGTGGGCGCCCGTGGTCGACGGGCTCCTCGCCTTCGCGGCGGCGGCGGCGGCGGCGGCGGCGTGGGGGGCGCACACGGGCGTGGCCTTCGGCGAGGCGTTCTTCACCATCGTCGCGCCGGCGTACGCGGCGGCAGCCGTGGCGGGGGTGGCCCTCGCCGGCGGCTACCGGCGCGGGCACACCCGCCGGGTCCGCGCCGTCCTCGCCGGCGTCTTCGGGGCCTTCCTCGGCATCGCGGCCCTCTCGTTCTTCGTCAAGACCATCGCGTTCTCGCGGGCCGTGCTCATGCTGGGCTTCCTCGGCACGGGCGTGCTCCTCGCGGGGCGGCGCCTGCTGCGGCGCGGGCGCGCCGGCGTGCGCCGCGTGCTCGTCGTCGGCTCGGCGGCCGAGGCGACGCGGCTGCAGCGGCTCCTGCGGGGGCGCCCGCGCCCGGGCGTCCACCTCCTCGGCTACGTCGCCGACGGCGACGCGACCGGGGCGAGCGCCGGGACGCTCCCCCGCCTCGGCGACCTCCGCCACCTCCGCGACCTCGCCCGCCTCCACGCCGCCGACGACGTCGTCTTCGCCGCCGACGCCCTCTCGAACACGGCGATCCTCGGGCTGATGCGGCAGCTCCGCGACCTCCCCGTCCAGCTCAAAATCCTCACCTCCGGGCGCGACCGGATCATCGGGAAGGCGTCCATCGAGGACCTCTCCGTGCCGTTCGTCGAGGCCGAGCGCGCGGTGGCCCCGCTCCGCAGCGGCACCCGCCGCCTCCTCGACGTCCCCGTCGCCGCCGCCGGCACGGCGCTGCACCCGGTGGTGCGGCTGCTCGCGCGGGCCACGGGGGCGCGCCGCCTCCGCGCCCTCGCCGCCACGACGGCCCGGATGCCGGGGGTGCTGGCGGGCCGCCGCGCCCTCGTCGGCTACGACCCCGCCGGGCCGCGCCCGCCGGCGGACTGGGGGCTCCTCCCCGGCGTCGTCTCCATCCTCGACTCCCTCCCCGAGCGGCCCGCCTCCATCGTCGAGGCCCACCGCGCCTACTGGTTCTACGCCCGCAACCAGTCGCTCGCGCTCGACGTTGAGATCCTCCTCCGCGCGTTCCTCCGCGCGTGATTCGTGTTGCGTGTCGCGTGTCCGAACCGGAGAACACGCAACGCGCAACGCGTAACACCCCCATGGCTCACCTCCTCGACTTCGAGAAGCCGCTCGTCGACCTCGAGAACAAGCTGCGCGAGCTGCGCGCGTTCGAGGCCGAGGACGGCACCGTGGACCTCTCCGAGCAGATCGCCGCGCTCGAGCGCCGCGTCGAGACGCTGCGCGGCTCGATCTACCGGAGCCTCACGCGGTGGCAGCGCGTCCAGATCGCCCGCCACCCCGAGCGCCCCTACACCCTCGACTACGTCGCCGCCCTCACGACCGGGTTCCGGGAGCTCCACGGCGACCGCCTCTTCGGCGACGACCGCGCCCTCGTCGGCGGCTTCGCCACGTTCGAGGGGTCCCGGTTCGGCAGCCGCGACCGCACCGTCGTCGTCCTCGGCCACCAGAAGGGCCGCGACACGAAGCAGCGGCGGGAGCGGCGGTTCGGGATGCCCAACCCCGAGGGCTACCGGAAGGCGAAGCGGCTCATGGAGCTGGCCGCCAAGTTCGGCAAGCCCATCGTGACGCTGCTCGACACGCCGGGCGCCTACCCCGGCCTCGAGGCCGAGGAGCGCGGGCAGGCCGAGGCCATCGCGCGGAACCTCCTCGTCATGGCGCGGCTGCCCGTCCCCATCGTCGTCGTCGTCATCGGCGAGGGCGCTTCCGGCGGCGCCCTCGGCATCGGCGTCGGCGACCGCGTGCTCATGCTCGAGAACGCGTGGTACTCCGTGATCTCGCCCGAGAGCTGCTCGTCCATCCTCTGGCGGAGCTGGGACCACAAGGAGGACGCCGCGCGCGCGCTCAGGCTCACCGCCGGCGACCTCATCGAGCACGGCGTCGTCGACGAGATCGTGCCCGAGCCGACGGGCGGCGCCCACCGCGACCCCCGCGCCACGTTCGAGGCCGTCGGCGCCGCCCTCGCCCGCCACCTCGACGACCTCGCGGCCAAGCCCGCCGACGCCCTCCTCGCCGAGCGCCTCGCCAAGTTCGACGCGATGGGGGCCTACGAGGAGCGTGCAGGCGCGTGAGCGCGCACGCCTGCAAGCCTGCCCGCCCGCATGCTCAGCTACGTCTACCGCCGCCGGGTCCGCTACCGCGAGGCCGACCCGATGGGCGTCGCCTACCACACCCACTACCTCGACTACTTCGAGGAGGCGCGGACGGAGGCGCTCCGCGCCATCGGCCTCCCGTACAAGGCGATCGAGGACGGCGGCGTCATCATGCCCGTCGTCGAGGCGAGCGTGCGCTACCTCGCCTCGGCCTACTACGACGACCTCCTCGAGATCGAGACGGTGTTCGAGGAGATGCCGCGCGTGCGCGTGCCCATCGGGTACACCGTCCGCCGCGCCGGTGAGGAGGCGGTGCTGGCGACGGGCCGCGTCGTCCTCTGCTTCGTGGACCCCGCGCGCGGCCGGCCCATCCCGGCCCCTGCGGCCGTCCGCGACGCCTTCGCCCGCGCGGAGAACGCAGCGCACGACGCGTGAAAGCCTCCCTTTTCACTTCTCACCTTTCACTTCTCCTCCCTTGCTCCCCCTCCCCGACGCCGTCGCCGCCGCCTTCGACGACCTCCTCCCCCGCGCGCTCGCCGAGGACGTGGGCGCGGGCGACGTGACCACCCTCGCCACCGTCCCCGCCGGGCGGCGGGCGGCGGCCCGCTTCCTGGCCAAGGAGGACGGCGTGCTCGCCGGCCTCGCCGTCGCCGAGCGCGTCTTCGCGGCCGTGGACGACGGCCTGGCCGTGACCTGGGACGCCGCCGACGGCGCCGCCGTGACGTCCGGCACCGTGTTCGGCCGCGTCGAGGGTGCGGCGCGGGCGATCCTGACGGCCGAGCGGCTGGCGCTCAACCTGATGCAGCGGATGAGCGGCATCGCCACGGCCGCGCGGCGGATGGCCGAGGCGGCCCGCCCGGCCGTCGTGCTCGACACGCGGAAGACGGCGCCGGGCCTCCGCGCCCTCGACAAGTGGGCCGTCGCCCTCGGCGGCGCGCGCAACCACCGGACGGGGCTCTTCGACATGGTCCTCGTCAAGGACAACCACGTCGACGCGGCCGGCGGCGTCGAGGCCGCGCTCCGGGGCGTCCACGCCTACCTCGACGCCCACCGCCTCGACCTCCCCGTCGAGGTCGAGGCGCGGACGCTGGAGGAGGTGGACGAGGTGCTCCGCCTCGCGGATCAGGGCCTCCGCGTCGACCGCCTCCTCCTCGACAACATGGCGCGGCCGGCGCCGGGCGGGCTGGACACGACGCTGCTGGCCGAGGCCGTCCGCCGCGTCGGCGGGCGGATGGAGACGGAGGCGTCGGGGAACGTGACGCTGGAGACCGTCGGCGCCCTCGCGACGACGGGCGTGGACTTCATCTCGAGCGGCGCCCTCACCCACTCCGTCCGCGCCCTCGACGTCTCGCTCAAGATCACGCTGGCATAACAATCGGCGTCGAAGGGCGCGCACGGGCCGTCGCGATGCCGTATCATCGTCAGGTTTTTCCCCACGCGCCCCTCGGTCCCATGCGCCCCTTGCTCCTCGCCCTCGGCACCATCGCCGTCGCCCTCACCGCCGCCCCCGTGCAGGCGCAGACCCCCTGCGTCGGCGGGATGGCCGGCAACTACCCGTGCGGGAACGTCGACCTCCTCGCCCGCATCTCCCGCACGACCTTCAACTCCAACTCCAACAACGACATCTGGGGTTGGACCCACGCCCCGAGCGGGCGGGAGTTCGCCCTCGTCGGGCTCAACAACGGCACGGCGTTCGTCGAGGTCACCGACCCCGTGAACCCCGTCTACCTCGGGAAGCTCCCCACCGCCACGTCGAACTCGACCTGGCGCGACATCAAGACGTACGCCGACCACGCCTTCATCGTCAGCGAGGCGAGCAGCCACGGGATGCAGGTCTTCGACCTCACCCGGTTGCTCGACGTGACGAGCCCGCCGGTCACGTTCACGCACGACGCCCGTTTCACCGGGTTCGGCAGCGCCCACAACATCGCCATCGACGACGTGAGCGGGTTCGCCTACGTCGTCGGCTCGTTCCAGTGCTCGGGCGGCCTCTACATCGTGGACATCCGCAACCCGCTGAGCCCGTCGCAGGCCGGCTGCTTCGGCTCCGACGGGTACACCCACGACGCGCAGTGCCTCGTCTACGAGGGGCCCGACGCCGACTACGCCGGCCGCCAGATCTGCGTGGCTTCGAACGAGAGCCACATCGCCATCGTGGACGTGACGAACAAGGCGGCCCCCACGCTCATCAGCCGGGGGTTCTACCCCAACCCGGCGTACACCCACCAGGGCTGGTTCACAGACGACTTCCGCTACTTCCTCGTCGACGACGAGCTCGACTCCTCCTCGAGCGGGACGCGCACCCTCGTCATGGACGTCTCGGACCTCGACGACCCCGAGTTCGTCTTCGCCCACCTCGGGGCGGTCCCGACGTGCGACCACAACCAGTACGTCCGCGGCCGGTTCGTGTACCAGAGCAACTACGCCGGCGGCCTCCGCATCCTCGACCTCTCGGACCTCGACGGCGGGTCGCTCTCCGAGGTCGCCTTCTTCGACACGTACCCGACCGACAACGACGACGATTTCTCCGGGCAGTGGAGCAACTACCCGTTCTTCCCGAGCGGGACCGTCGTCGCCAACGACCAGAGCAACGGGCTCTTCGTGCTGCGCCCCACGCTCCCGCAGGGGGTAGCAGCGGAGATCGAGCCGGTGAGCCCGCCCATCGTCGTGCCCCCCACGGGTGGCACGTTCGCCTTCACCGCAGCCCTCTCGAACCCCGGCGCCCAGGCCGTCACCGTCGACGCGTGGGTGGCCGCCGTCCTCCCCAACGGCAGCGACTACCACCGCGCCGTCGCCGGCCCCCGCACGGTGACGCTGGCGCCGGGCCAGACCTACGGGCCGCTCACGCTCTCGGCGCGGGTGCCGGCGGCGGCACCGCCGGGCGTCTACACCATCGAGCTCCGCGTCGGGGACTACCCCGGGGTCGTCGACGCCTCGGACAGCTTCACGCTGACGAAGCAGGCGGCGGCCGAAGCGCCTGTGGCGTCGGCGGAGGGGGAGGCGCTGGGGCTCTCGTCGTCCCCGAACCCGTTCTCGGAGCGCACGGCGGTGCGGTTCGGGCTGGCCGAGGCGGGGGAGGTACGGGTGACGGTGTACGACGGGCGGGGCCGAGAGGTGGCCGTGCTCGTGGACGGCGCCCTCCCGGCGGGCGTGCACGAAGCGACGTTCCCGGGTACGGGCCTCCCGAGCGGGACGTACTTCGTGGTGCTGCAGTCGGGGTCGCGCGTGGAGCGCCACGCCCTCACCCTCGTCCGTTGACTTGCTCCCTAATGCGCGTCGGGGGCGACGTTTCGCCCCCGACGGCGCTTGCATTCCGGCGTCTCGCGCCGTTCCTTCCTGGCCTCCTCTCCTCCGCGTTCCTCACACCCCGCATCCACCCCCGTGCGTATTGCCCCCA
>DATGQT010000050.1:0-32689 GCA_035304085.1 Rubricoccaceae bacterium | reverse complement strand
GAGGACGAGTGCGGGAGGAGGCGGACGACGTCGGCCAGGAGGGCCACCGGCCCCTTCCTGGCGCGGACGTGCTCGACGGCCGCCTTGCCCACGGCGAAGGCCGTGAAGAAGTCGGTCCCGTCGTACTTCATGCGGGCGAGGCCGGGGTAGCCGCCGAGCATGGGGTAGATGGAGCCGGAGGCCGTCTGCTCCCAGACCGGCACCGAGATCGCGTACTTGTTGTCCTGGATGTGGAAGAGGGCGGGCGCCTGCGCGCGGGCGGCCCAGTTGAGCGCCTCGTGGAAGGCGCCCTGGCTCGTGGCCCCCTCCCCGCCGGAGATGTAGACGACGGCGTCGGAGTCGGGGTCGCGCAGCTCGGCCAGCGCGAACCCCACGCCGGGCATCCACTGCGCGCCGACGGACGACGACGTGCTCATGATGTTGAGCTCGCGGTGGCCGAAGTGCTCGGGCATCTGGCGGCCGGCGCCGTTGGGGTCGTCGGCCTTGGCGAAGTGGGCCAGCAGCGCCTCCTCGGCCGTGTAGCCGATGGAGAGGGCCATCGCGAGGTCGCGGTAGTAGAAGGCGAACCAGTCCTCGCCGCCGCGGAGGTGGAAGCCGAGGCCGACCTGCGCCGCCTCGTGGCCGGAGGCGCCGATGTGGAAGTACCCCTTCCCCTGCTTGAGCAGGGTCATCATCTTGTCGTCGAGCCGCCGCGAGGTCATCATCGTGCGGAGGGCGGCCTTGAGCACCTCGGGCTCGAAGTCCTCCGGCCCCACGGGCGTCACGTCGAGGTCGCCCTCGTAGCCGGCGAAGGCGTCGGCGGCGCCCCCCGCCGCCTCGTCCGCGGCCTCCGCGCCGTCGAACGCCGCGCCGTCCCCGGCCGCGCCGCCGTCTTCCTCGGGCACGTCGGGCGAGATGAGGTCGTGCGTCGTGAAGTGGCCGGACTCGGGGCGCTCGGCGGGCTCTTGCTCCGGGGAGAACTCGGGCGTCATCGGGACCTTCGGGCTGTGGGGACACGGAGGCGGCGGGGCGGAAGAAAGAGGGGACCCCGCCGCGTTTGGGCCAATATAACCCGCCCCCTGAACCCCCGGCCGCCCGATTCCGGTGAAGCCCGCCCCGCCCCCGAGGGCCCTCTGCTTACGGCGGCTCCGCCTCGACCCGACGTGGAGACAGGGGATGGAGGGGGCGGGGCGTGTGGAGGGGATGGAGGGTGGGCCTCACGGCCGGCGCCCCTCCACCCCCTCCTCTCCCTCCATCCTCCCCGCCCCTTGACCGCCCTCCTCCTCGCCGCCCACGCGGCGCTCCTCGCCCTCGTCGCCGTGAACCTGGCGTACCTGCGCCGGACGCGGCGGGACCGGCGGGCGCCCGCGGCGTGGCCGCGCGTGTCGGTCCTCGTCCCGGCGCGGAACGAGGAAGAGAACCTCCGGCGCCTCCTCCCCACCCTCCTGGCCCAGGACTACCCCGCGCTCGAGGTGGTCGTCGTGGACGACGCCTCGGAGGACGCGACGTGGGCCGTGCTGGAGGCGCACGCCGATCCCCGCCTGCGGCCGCTCCGGGGCGGGGGGCCGCCGCCCGGCTGGCTCGGCAAGCCCCACGCCCTCCACGAGGCCGCCCGCCACGCCACCGGCGACCTCTTCGTCTTCCTCGACGCCGACGCCGCCCTCACCGACGCCGGGGCGCTCCGCCGGCTCGTCGAGCGGTTCACGGCGCTGGGGCCGGGGGCGGTGCTGACGGGCCTCCCGCGCTACGTCGGCGAGCCGGGCGGGCTGCTGCTGACGAGCCTCGTGCCCTTCGCGGCCCTCACCGCGCTCCCGCTCCCGCTGGTGCCGCGCGCCAGGAGCCCCTGGCTCTCGGCGCTCAACGGGCAGGTGTGGGTGATCGCGGCGGAGGCGTACCGGCGGCACCAGCCGCACCGCGCCGTCGCGGCCGAGGTGCTGGAGGACGTCGAGATCGGGCGGCTGCTCACGCGGGCGGGGATGCGGCCGTCGCTCCGCGACCTCACGGGCGAGGTGGAGGTGCGGATGTACCGCTCGTTCAGCGGCGCGTGGCGGGGCTTCCGCAAGAACGCCTACCTGGTCGGGGGCGGGCGCCCCCTCCCGTTCGCGGCGCTCTGGGCCCTCTACGCGCTCCTGTACGTCGCCGCGCCCTTCTTCGGCTGGCCGCTGCTCATCACGCTCTACGTCCTCAAGGGGCTGACCGACCGGGGCGCGCGGCTGCCGCTGTGGGTCAGCGTCCTCGCCCCGGCCGCCCTCGCCGCCGGTGCCGTCCTCGCCCTCGACTCCGCCCTCGCCCACGCGACCGGCCGCGTGGCGTGGAAGGGCCGCCAGGTGGGGAGCGTCGAACGTCGAGCGTCGAGCGACGAATGAGGGGCTCCCGCTCGACGTTCGGCGCTCGACGTTCGGCGCTCCCTTGCCTCGCATGCACCTTTTCCTCTAACGTGCGTACCACGCACGCCCCTCCACCCCACGCCTCTCCCCATGCGCCTAGCCCTCATCATCCTGCTCCTCCTCGCCCTCGCCGGCGTGCTGTTCGCCACCCAGCCGCTCAACATGGACGACGTGGCGTTCGCCATCCCGTTCACGGGCGACCCCGGCCTCCAGTTCACCGGCCCGCGGCTGATCGTCGTGGCCGCCACGTTCCTCATCGGGTTCGCCCTCGGCTACTTCGCCACGCTGCCGGGGCGGATCGGCGCGGCCCGGCGGGCCCGGCGGGCCGAGAAGCGGCTCGGCGAGGTCGAGGCGACGCGCGGGGCCGCGGCGAGCGCGGAGGCCCGCGCGGCCGAGGCCCGCCGCGAGGCCGCCGTCGCCCGCGAGGAGGCCGCCGAGGCACGCGCCTCGGGCTACGACGCCGCCGAGACGCAGCGGCTCGCCGACGAGGTCGCCCGCCGCACCGCCGACGTCCAGCGGAACCCGCCCCCGCCGCCGCCCCCCGAGCGCTGACCGCCCCGATGCGCCCCCCGAAGGACGACGCCCCTCAGTCCGATGCCCTCCCCCTCCCCGACGCCACGGGGAACGGCGCCGAGCCGGCCGCGCCCGCCCGGCGCTCGCTCTTCCGGCGCGGCCTCGGCCGCATCAGACGGGCGGGGCTCGAGGAGGCCGCCCTCGTGCGAGCCGAGGGGCGGCGGCTCCTCCGGGGCGCCGGCCGCGTCGTGGGGGTGCCCGCGCGGGCGCCGGCCCGGCTCGTCGAGCGGCGCTCCCACCTCGCCGGCCTCCCACCCGGCACCCTCTCGGCGCACGAGCAGCCGCTGCGGCCCGCCTCCCTCCACGTCATCCACTACGACGCCGACGCCCTCGACGAGCACGACGGCGTGAGCGCCGAGGAGGCCCGCGCGCTCGCCTCCGGCCCCGGCGTCACCTGGGTCAACCTCGACAACGTCCGCGACGTCGCGGCCGTCGCCCGCGTCGGCGCCGCCTTCGGGCTCCACCCCCTCGTGCAGGAGGACATCACGCACACCACGCAGCGCCCGAAGATGGACGTCTACGGCGACCAGCTCTTCATCGTCCTCCGGATGGTGGAGCCATTCGACGCGGACCCGACGGAGACGTACTGCGCCGGGGAGCCGGGCCACACCCTCGAGCAGGTGTCGTTCGTCCTCGGCCCCGGCTACGTCCTCTCTTTCCAGGAAGACCCCCGCGACGTGTTCGAGACGGTCCGCCAGCGGCTCCGCACCGGCAGCGGCCGGTTCCGCGAGGTCGGGCCGGACTACCTCCTCTACTCCCTCCTCGACGTGCTCGTGGACCACTACTTCATCACGCTCGAGCGGATCGGCGACGCGACGGAGGTGTTCGAGGACCTCGTCTTCGACCGGCCGGACGCGGGGGTGCAGGAGGCGATCAGCGCGCTCCGCCGCGAGGTCGTCGTGCTCCGCCGCGCGATCTGGCCGCTGCGCGAGGTGCTCACGGGCCTCCTCCGCGACGAGACCCCCGGCATCACCGACCGCACGCGCGTCTACCTCAAGGACGTCTACGACCACCTCGTCCAGGCCGTCGACATCCTCGAGTCGCTCCGCGACGTGCTCGGCGGGCTGGCCGACCTCTACCTCTCGGCGCTGAGCCACCGGATGAACGAGGTCATGAAGGTGCTCACCATCATCGGCACCGTGTTCATCCCGCTCACGTTCATCGTGGGCGTCTACGGGATGAACTTCGACCACATGCCGGAGCTGCACACGCGCTACGGCTACTTCGTCCTCCTCGGCGCGATGGTCGCCGTCGCCGCCGGCACGCTCTACCTCTTCAAGCGGCGGGGATGGCTGTGAGGGGGTCGAAGGTCAGGGTGTCGCAGGTCTGAAGGTCGAAGGTCGCAGGTCTGAAGGTCGAAGGTCTGTGGTCATAGCACAGTAAGCTCTAGATTCCGGCTCTTCGGGCCAGCGATCATTAGGAGCCTTCGATGGGCCGCATTCAGCAGTTCGAAGACATCGAAGCCTGGCAGCAGGCGCGGGTGTTGGCGAATAGGATCTACGACGCTACGCAGGCGGGGTCCTTCGAGCGGGACTTCGCACTCCGGGACCAGATCAACCGCGCCTCCGTCTCCGTCATGTCGAACATCGCCGAAGGCTTCGAGCGCGGCGGCGACCGTGAGTTCGCTCGGTTCCTCCGGATCGCCAAAGGTTCTGTTGGCGAAGTACGCTCGCAGCTCTACTGCGCCCTCGACCGTGGTCACGTAACGGATGGATCGTTCGATACGCTACGCGATCTCTCGGTCGAGATCAGCCGCAAGCTCGCCACTCTCATCCGCTACCTCGACGCCTCCTGACCTGCGACCTTCAGACCTGCGACCTTCGACCTTCAGACCTGCGACCTTCAGACCTCACGAGCATACAGATCCACGGCGCCGCAGCGGACGCAGCGGTAGGCCGTGAGCGGGATCTTCCGCCGGCCCCGCGTCTTGATCCCCGTCCAGACGCTCCTCTCGGGCGGGTCCTCGACCCAGCGCGTGGTGCGGTAGCCGCCGTGGGTCTCGTCGAGGAGGAACCCCTCCTCCATCTCACTGCCACAGCGGAGGCAGGTGCGGTGCCACGGGGTCGGCTCGGCCATCGGCGCGCGGGCTCAGCGGAGGCGCGTGAACGAGGCGGCGGCGAGCACGACGCCGTCGGCCTCCAGCCGCGCGAGGTAGACGCCGCTGGCGGCACTCGTCGGCGGCGCCCACGCGGCGGCCTCCTCCCCCGCCGGGACCGGCACGCGGGCGACCTCGCGGCCCCGGGCGTCGTAGACGACGAGGGCGGCCGGCGCCCCCGGCCTCACGGGCGCGCCGAGGCGGAACGTGACGTGGCCCGTCGAGGGGTTCGGCACCGCCTCCAGCGTCGGCGCCGGCGCCTCGGGCGGACCGGCGTCGCCGAGGCCGGTCGTGAACGTGCCGTAGCTGAAGAAGAGGAGGCCGCCGGAGCGGTTGCCCGCCACGAGGTCGGGGTCGCCGTCGCCGTCGAGGTCGCCGAGGGCGGGGGTGGTGATGGGGCGGTGGGCGGGCACGGCCTCCTCCTCGACGTAGTCGGGCTCCGTGGCGGTGCCGACGTTGCGGTAGACGCGGAGCGGCCCCTCGGCCGTGCCGACGACGAGGTCGAGGTCGCCGTCGCCGTCGAGGTCCGTCAGCGCCGGGGCGCTGTCGAAGCCGATGTCGGCGGGGATGCCGACCGCGTCGCGCCATTCGAGGTCGGCGGCGACGGGGGCGCCGTTGGGCTCGGTGAGGAACGCCGGCTCGGTGGCGGAGCCGACGTTCCGGTACACCTTCACCATCCCATTCGACTCGCCCGTGACGAGGTCGAGGTCGCCGTCGCCGTCGAGGTCGCCGAAGGCCGGGTGGATGTACTGGCCGACGTCGACGCCCTGCCAGGCCTCGTCGCGGAGGGCGAAGTCGCCGAGGCCGGGGCCGGTGCGTTCGAGGTAGGCGAGGCGGCCGTTGAACCCGCCGACGACGAGGTCGCGGTCGCCGTCGCCGTCGAGGTCGGCGAAGGTGGGGGCGTAGGCGCCGAAGTCGTAGACGATCGAGAGCCAGTCGGGGTCGGTGAGGCGGAGGGCGGGAGCGCCGGGCGTGCCCTCGTTCGTGAAGAGGGTGAGCTGGGAGCCGAGCAGCCCGAGGGGGTCGTTGCCGACGACGAGGTCGAGGTCGCCGTCGCCGTCGACGTCTTCGAGGGCGGGGTTGGAGCGGGAGCCCACGTCGAGGCCCTCGATGAGGTGCTCGGAGCGGAGGGTGTAGTGCGAGGCCTGGGCGGTGCCGACGTTCTCGTAGAAGAAGAGGTTGTCGAAGCGGTTCTCGATCGTCGCGCAGAGGCCGCTGAGGATGCCGATGAGGAGGTCGGCGTCGCCGTCGCCGTCGGCGTCGCCGTAGGTGGGGACGTTGTAGCCGCCGGAGGTGAGGGGCTCGTCGAGGGGGAAGACCTCGGAGATGAACGTGAAGTCGGGCTCGGCGGCGGTGCCGTCGTTGCGGAAGTACCAGAGGCTGCGGGCGAAGAAGTCGCCCCAGAAGAAGTCGAGGTCGCCGTCGGCGTCGAGGTCGGTGAGGGTGAGGGCGTTGGCGCCGTGGAGCGTGCCGCGCCCGCCGCCGGAGCCGCCGGCGCCCGGCTTGGGCGCCTCGCAGGACGGGTTCGGCTCGAACACCTCGATCTCCTCCCAGTCGTCGGTGACGTGCTCGAACCGAGGAAGGCCGCCCTGGACGCCGGTGTGGCGCCAGAAGGTGACGTGGCCGCGGTCGGCCTGGCCGTGGATGAAGTCGAGGTCGCCGTCGCCGTCGACGTCGGTGAGGGCGGGGATGGAGGTGTCCTCGTTCGTGACGGGGCCGCCGCCGACGCCCGTCAGCTCGTCGGCGGCGAGGGTGAACTGGGGGCTCTGCGGGGTGCCGGTGTTGCGGTAGTAGCGGACGCGGGTGGGGGCGCCCTGCGTGAGGAGGTCGAGGTCCCCGTCGCCGTCGAGGTCGCCGAAGACGCTCCACGTGCCGGGGACGATGGCCTCGCCGTCGGCCATCAGGGCGTCGGTACGCCAGGCGTAGCCGAGGGTGGGGCCGTCGGGGGTGCGCTCGTAGTAGGCGAGGCCGCGCCCGCCCTCGTTGACGACGAGGTCGGCGTCGCCGTCGGCGTCGAGGTCGACGAGCTGGGGGCGCGGGGCGATGAAGCCGCCGGCGAAGGGGTACGGGAGCACGTCGCCCTCGAGGTCGTGGACCTCGAAGGGGCGGATGGCCTGCGTCCACGGGATGGGCTCCTGGGCGGCGGCCGGCGGGGGCGGCGCGCAGGCGGCCAGGGCGGCCAGCGCGAGGAGAGCGAAGAGGCGCATCGGGATGGGGGACGAGGGCGATACAGTGTCCAGGGCAACGAGCCTTCGAACAGGGGCTGATCGGGACAGGCTCGCCCTGCCTCGGTCGGCGCGGCTCCGCTGTCGCCGCATCCTCCCCCGGCTGTCCCCCTCGGCCGAGGGGGACGGCTCGCGCGGGCGGGGGCTCGTGCGCGGGAGAGGAGCGCGAGCAGGGAGAGCCGTCACGGACGGAGCGAGCTCGCAGGCGTGGGGCGCTCAGTGGCCGCCGTGCCCGCCGTGGGCGCCGCCGTGGTGGTGGCCGCCGGCCATCCAGTGCTCCATGCCCGAGGGGTAGCGCCCTAGCAGGATCACCTTCAGCACCTCGCCCGTCGCCGGGTCGAGCACGGTGACGTTGCCGAACTGCTCGTTCCCGAGCGGCTCGCCGCCGTCGCCGAGGAAGGGGTACGGCGGCGCCCACGTCGGCATCTGGTTGGTGCCGAGGTTGGAGTTGCTGACGAAGAAGGCGCCCTCGATCGTGGGCCCCGGCGCGTACGGCATCGCGAGCGGCCAGTTCTCCACCGAGCCGTCGTCCTCGACCTCGAGCCGGAGCGCCATGCTCGGCACGTCGATGAGGGAGACGGAGTTGCTGGCGTGGTTGGGCACGAGGACCGTCACGCCGTCGCTGTCGAGGTGGGCGTGCCAGGCGCGCTCGCCGCCGGTCTCCACGTGGCCGGTGAGCGTGAGCGTGCCGTCGTCGGCGATGTCGAAGAACAGCACGCGGTCGGGGCTGTCGTCGGTGGGGTTGGCGGTGAGCGTGGCCGTCGAGCCGTCGGGGAGGATGCTGAAGTGGACGAGCTCGGCGCCGAAGCCGACGGGGACCTGGCTGACGATGTCGCCGGTGGCGGCGTCGACGGAGGTGGCGAGGGCCTCCTGCGCCGAGCCGCGCAGCGGGGCCGTGAGGAGGAACCGGCCGTCGGGCGTGAGGGCGATGGCGTGGGGGATGTCGAGGCCGAGGTCGAACTCCTCGATGAGCGCCATCGTCGACGGGTCGAAGACGCCCACGCGCGGGGTGCCCTGGACCGAGGCCGTCGAGCGGCCGACGTAGAGGCGGTCGGCCTCGGGGTCGAGCACCATCATGCCCGGCGTGGTGAAGCTGGGCGAGGTGCCGAGGAGGTAGGCCGGGTCCGAGGGGTCCATCGTCAGGCTGCCCGAGATCTTGGCGACGGTGTTGCAGTTGATGAGGGAGACGTAGACGGCGCTGCGGTCGGGCTCGAAGACCATGTAGTGCGGGCCGTTCGGCGCGCACTCGAGGCCGTGGTCGGCGAAGTAGACGTTGCGGATGACCTGCCGCCGCTCGGCGTCGATGATGGCGACGTAGTTGGCGCCCTGGATGGCCGTGTAGAGGAGGTGCTCCGAGTCGTGGTAGGGCACCTCGTCGTCGTCGTTGCGGGCGCCGGCCTCGATCCAGCGCTTGAGGTACTCGACCTCGTCGTCCTGGAGACGGCGGAGGTTCGGGAACGGGATCTCGACGTCGTCGGCGAGGTCCTCGACGAAGCGGACGAGGAGGCTGCCGTCGGCGTCGAAGGGGACGATGGTCTCGCCGGGGCTGAGGGTCTCGCCGGTGCCCGGCGCGCCGTAGAACACGTCGTCCCACTCGTAGTCGTCGAGGGCGCCGCGGTCGTCGGTGGCCGTGCGGGAGAACACGTCGCGTGCGGCGAGCAGCGGCTGGACGTAATCGCCGTAGTCGAGGCTGGTGATCTGGCTGAAGTCCGTCGTGTCCGGGTCGAAGGGGAACGCGTCGACGGGGGGCGTCTCGGTGGTGTCGCAGCCGACGAGGACGAGACCGAGGAGGAGTGCGAGCATGGGAGGGCGGAGCATGGGGCGCCGGGTCAGGTATCCGAAAACGGATGAAGGTAACGCGATCCCGGAGCGGCCGTCGCCCCTGCACGGACGGTTCACGGGGTATCTTTGCGTACCCTCTTTCTCAGGGGATGGAGGGGGTGGGGGAAAGGAGGGGACGGAGGGGGACTTCTCCGGTCTCGCGTGTCGCCCCCTCTCCACCCGCTCCGCCCCGCACGTGCCCACGTGCTCATGCCTCCCCTCGCCCGGCCGCCGAGGCCGCTCACCCACACCTCCCGCGTCGCCGTCGCCGCCCCCGCCAGCGCCGCGCTCGACCCGGCCGACGCCGACGCCGGGATCGCCGCCCTCCGCGCGCGCGGCCTCGTGGTGGACACGTTCCGCCCGATGAGCCCGCCCGCGCTCGGCTACCTCGCCGGAGACGACGCCGCCCGCGCCGAGGAGATGAACCACCTCCTCGCCCGCGACGACCTCGACGCCGTCTTCTGCCTCCGCGGCGGCTACGGACTCCTCCGCATCCTCGACCGCCTCGACTACGCCGCCGCGCGCGCCCACCCCAAGCTCGTCGTCGGCTACTCCGACGTCACCGCGCTCCACCTCGCGCTGTGGGCGAAGGCGCGCCTGCCGGGCCTCTCCGGCCCCATGGTCGCGCCCGACTGGCCCAAGCTCGACGCCGAGAGCGAGGCGCAGTTCTGGGCGCTGGCCGGCGGCGCGGCGCCCGTCGAGATCGTCGGCCCCGGCGGGGAGCCGCTCGAAGGGATGCGGTCGGGCACGGCCGAGGGCGTCCTCCTCGGCGGCAACCTCACGCTCGTCGCCGCCCTCCTCGGCACCCCGTTCCTGCCCGACCTCGCGGGGGCGATCCTGTTCGTCGAGGAGGTCGGCGAGACGCCGTATCGGGTGGACAGGCTGCTGGCGCGGCTCCGCTTGGCAGGAGTGCTGGAGAATCTCGGCGGCCTCGTCTTCGGCGCCTTCACGGGGGCCGAGCCTCCGCCCGACCGCCCCTCCCTCGCACTCGACGAGGTCCTCGACCACTACGCTCGGTACGTGCCCGGCCCTGTGGCCCGCGGGCTCGTCTACGGCCACTTTACGCGCAAGAGCACGGTGCCGGTGGGGGTGCGGGCGCGGCTGGAGGTGCACGATGGGGCCGCCTCGCTTACCATCCTCGAACCGGTGACGCGCGATGGCTGAGACGACGGACCACGAACGACAGACCACGGACGTCCCCATGCGCCTCGCCGTCTTCGCCTCCGGTGGGGGCTCCAACTTCGGCGCCATGCTGAAGGCCATCGACGCCGGCCGCCTCGACGCCGTGCCCGTCCTCCTCGTGGCCGACCGCCCCGGCACCGGCGCCGCCGAGAAGGCCGAGGCGCGCGGGGTGCCCGTGGCCGTCCTCCCCCCCGCCGACTTCGCGGGCGAGGACGCCTTCGCCGACGCCCTCCTCGACGCGCTCCACCACCACGGCGCCACGCACGTCGCCCTCGCGGGCTACCTCAAGAAGGTGCCGGCGCGGGTGGTGCGGGCGTACCGGCACCGGATGCTCAACGTCCACCCCGCCCTGCTGCCGGCCTTCGGCGGGAAGGGGCTCTACGGCGAGCGCGTGCACCAGGCCGTGATCGAGCACGGCTGCCGCGTCTCCGGCGCCACCGTCCACCTCGTCGACGAGGAGTACGACACCGGCCCCATCGTGCTGCAGGAGCCCGTCCCCGTCCTCCCCGACGACACCCCCCGCTCGCTCGCCGCCCGCGTGCTCCAGGTCGAGCACCGGATCTACCCCGAGGCCCTCCAGCTCTTCGCCGAGGGCCGCGTGCGCGTGGACGGCCGGCGCGTCCTGATTTCGGATTTCGGAATGCGGAGTGCGGATTGAAAACGCGCCCCTTCCGAAATCCATTCCGCAATCCGAACTCCGCATTCCGCAATGATCGAAGCCAAGCCCCTCCCCCCGCCCGAGGACCGCTACCCCGTCCGCCGCGCGCTCCTCTCCGTCAGTGACAAGGCCGGGCTCGTGCCGTTCGCGCGGCGCCTCCACGCCCTCGGCATCGAGCTGCTCTCGACGGGAGGGACGGCGCGGGCGCTCCGCGAGGCGAGCCTCCCCGTCAAGGACGTGGCCGAGGTCACGGGCTCGCCCGAGCTCCTCGGCGGCCGCGTCAAGACGCTCCACCCGAAGGTCCACGCCGGCATCCTCGCCCGCCGCACCGACCCCGACGACCTCGCCCAGCTCGAGGAGCACGGCATCGGGCTCATCGACCTCGTCGTCGTCAACCTCTACCCGTTCCGCGAGGCGACGGCGCGGGAGGGCGTGACGGACGCCGAGGCCGCCGAGAACGTGGACATCGGCGGGCCGACGATGGTGCGGGCGGCGGCGAAGAACTGGTTCTTCGTCGGCGTCGTGACGAGCCCGGACCAGTACGACGCCGTGGCCGGCGAGCTGGAGGCGAACGGCGGCACGCTCGGGATGGACACCCGACGTGCCCTCGCCCGTGCCGCCTTCGCCCACACGGCGGCTTATGACGCCGCGATCACCGACTACCTCGACCGGGGCGCCGGGCCCCCGGCCGCCGCAGGGGCACAGCGCGCCGTGTCCCTACAGGAGGGAATGCCGGAGGCCTTCTCGCTGTCACTCCCGCAGGCGCAGCCCCTCCGCTACGGGGAGAACCCGCACCAGCGCGCCGCCCTCTACGGCCAGCCTGAGCGGTTCTACCGCCAGCTCCACGGCAAGGAGCTCTCGTTCAACAACCTCCTCGACCTCTCGGCCGCCCTCCGCCTCATCGCCGAGTTCGAGGGCGCCCTGCCGACCGTCGCCATCCTCAAGCACACCAACCCCTGCGGCGTCGGCACGGCCGGGACGCTGGCGGACGCCTACGCCAGGGCCTTCGCCACCGACCGCCAGAGCCCCTTCGGCGGCATCGTCGTCGTCAACCGCCCGCTGGACCGGGCGGCGGCCGAGGCCATCGACGCCGTCTTCACCGAGCTCGTCATCGCGCCGGGCTTCGAGGAGGGCGTGCTGGACTTCCTGATGCAGAAGCAGAACCGGCGGCTCATCGAGATCGCCCGCTCGGCCCGCGAGGACGACGCGCCCGACGTGCGGAGCGTCGTCGGCGGCCTCCTCGTGCAGGAGGCCGACCCCGCCCTCGGCGCCGCCGAGGCCGAGCGGGCCGGCTGGCAGGTGGCGACGGAGCGCGCCCCCACCGAGCAGGAGTGGGCCGACCTCGACTTCGCGTGGCGCGTCTGCAAGCACGTCAAGAGCAACGCCATCGTCTACGCCCGCGGCGGGGCCACCCTCGGCATCGGCGCCGGGCAGATGAGCCGGGTCGATTCGAGCGAGATCGCCGTGTCGAAGGGCCGGAAGTCCGGGCTCGACTTCGCCGGCTGCGTCGTCGCCAGCGACGCGTTCTTCCCGTTCGCCGACGGCCTCGTGGCCGCCGCCGAGGCCGGCGCGACGGCCGCCATCCAGCCCGGCGGGAGCGTCCGCGACGCCGAGGTGATCGCGGCGGCGAACGAGCGCGGGCTGGCGATGGTGTTCACCGGCAAGCGGCACTTCCGGCACTGAGCTCGGGCGCTGATGGGGTCGGGAGGCCCCGTGCCCGGCCGCCAGGGGCCATTCCCAGGTCTCCTTGCGAATTCTCGCGAGCAGGGCATTTCCCGGTGCCCGGCCCCCCGCCGCGCGATGTTAGCTTCGGGCTCTGCCCGCACTCCCGCCGCTGAAACCCCGCCACCCCGGTGTTCAATCCCTTCTCGGTCGACGTCGCCATCGACCTCGGCACCGCCAACACGCTGATCCACATCCGCGACAAGGGGATCGTCCTCAACGAGCCCTCCATCGTCGCCATCCGCCGCTCGACGGGGAAGGTCGAGGCCATCGGGATCGAGGCGCTCCACATGCACGAGCGCACGCACAAGGACATCGAGACGATCCGGCCCCTCAACGACGGCGTCATCGCGGACTTCCAGGTGGCCGAGCACCTCATCAAGGGGCTCATCAAGCGGGTCAAGCCGAACACGTTCACGGGCATCCGGCGCATGGTGATCTGCGTGCCGAGCGGGATCACCGAGGTCGAGAAGCGGGCCGTCCGCGACTCGGCGCAGTACGCCGGCGCCAAGGAGGTCAAGCTCATCGACGAGCCGATGGCGGCGGCCATCGGGATCGGCCTCCACGTCAACGAGCCCGTCGGCAACATGATCGTCGACATCGGCGGGGGCACCACCGAGATCGCCGTCATCGCGCTCTCGGGCATCGTCGTCGACGAGTCCATCCGCACCGGCGGCAACGAGCTCGACGCCGCCATCGTGCAGTACTTCAAGAAGCACCACAACCTGCTGATCGGGACGCGGACGGCCGAGCGGATCAAGTGCGAGATCGGGAGCGCGACGAAGATGGACCCCGAGCTCGAGCTCAACGTGAAGGGGCGCGACCTCGTCTCGGGCGTGCCCAAGACGCGCGTGGTCTCGTCCGAGGACGTGCGCGAGGCGCTCCGCGCGGCCATCAACCAGATCGCCGCCGCCGTCGTGCGCGCGCTCGAGGCGACGCCGCCCGAGCTCGGCGGCGACGTGCTCGAGCGCGGGATCATGCTCACCGGCGGCGGCGCGCTGCTGAAGGGGCTCGACGAGTACCTCCGCGAGCGGACGGAGCTGCCGGTGTTCGTGGCGGAGGATCCGCTGACGGCCGTCGTGCGTGGGACCGGCGCCGTCCTCGAAGACCCCGAGACCTACAGCCGCGTCCTCTCGGACTAGTTTGGAGTTTGCAGTTGGACGTTTGAAGTAGGCTCCTCCAACCCCGAACTTCAAACCCCCGAACTTCAAACCCTTCCCCGATGGCCCTCGCCGCCCGGCTCTGGGAGCGCACCCGGGAGTGGTTCCTCTTCGGCGCCCTCTTCCTCCTCAGCCTCATCGTCCTCGTCAACCACGACGGGCCGACGCTGCGGGTCGTCCGCGCCGCCAGCCTCACCGTGACGGCGCCCGTCGAGGGCCTCTTCAGCGGCGTCGGCCGCTACACCGACGCGCTGGCCGAGAACGACCGGCTCCGCGCCGAGACCATCGACCTCGCGGCCGAGGTGGCGCGGCTGCGCGAGGCGCGCGCCGAGAACGAGCGGCTCCGCGCGCTGCTCGCCTTCGGCGACACCCTCGCCTACCCCCGCGTCCCGGCCCGCATCGTCGCCAAGGACATCACGCAGCAGCAGAACCTCCTCACCATCAGCGCCGGCCGCAACGACTCCGTCGCGGTGGGGATGCCCGTCGTGGACGAGCGCGGCATCGTCGGGAAGGTCGTCGTCGTCGGGGAGCGGTACGCCCTCGTGATGCCGCACCAGAGCACCGACTTCGCCGTGCCCGGCACGCTCGACGCGCTCCAGCAGGACGGCATCGTGCGGTGGGACGGCGTGGAGTTCGACCGCCTCCTCATGGAGTACGTCCCGAAGACGGAGCCGGTCGAGGAGGGGATGCTCGTGACGACGAGCGCGTACAGCGGGGTCTTCCCCGCCGGCTTCCCCATCGGCACCGTGGACTCCGTGTTCGCCGCGCAGGGGCGGAACGACTACGTGATCTACCTCCGCCCCGCCGCCCCCATCTCGCAGGCGAGCTACGTCTACGTCCTCCTCGCGACGCCCGACCCCGAGATCGCGGCGCTCCAGGCGGAGGCGCGCGGGGAGGAGGAATGAGTGGGGGAACGGGAGAGTGGGGGAATGGGAGAAGGCGGCTCTGTGCCTTCGCCCTCCTCGTCGCCCTCGCCTCCTTCCTCCCTCTCCCCCTCTCGCCTGCACAGGCCCAGCGCACTGCCACCCCGGACGACCTCGCCGCGCGCGTCGCCGCCCTCCTCGACGACCCCGCCCTCGCCGACGCCCACTGGGGCGTGCTCATCGTGGACCTCGAGACCGGCGACACCCTCTTCGCGCGGAACGCGCGCCGGCGGTTCATCCCGGCCTCGAACCAGAAGCTCTTCACGACGGCCGCCGCGCTGGCCGTCCTCCGCCCGGGCTACCGCTACGAGACCACCCTCTACCTCGACGGGGAGGTCCGCGGCGACACCCTCCACGGCGACCTCGTCGTCCGCGGCGCCGGCGACCCCACCCTCGGCAGCCCGCAGTTCTACGACGCTCCCCTCGACGTCTTCCGCACCTGGGCCGACTCGCTGGCCGCCCTCGGCGTCGCCCACGTCACCGGCCGCGTCGTCGGCGACGACGACGTGTTCGACGACGTGCCCTACGGGCTGGGGTGGGCGTGGGACGACCTCACCTACGGCTACGCCGCCGAGGTCAGCGGCCTCACCTTCCGCGAGGGCACCGTGTCGCTGACGGTGCGGGGCACCCGGCAGCGGGGCGCGGCCTCGCTCGCGTGGGCGCCGCTGCTCACGCCTTACGTGTCGTTCGTCAACGAGACCGAGACCCTCCCGGCCGGGGCGGAGGTCGTGGAGGGCTACCGGCGCGACCTCTCGGGCAACCGGTTCGTCGTGACCACCGCGGTGCCGGCGGGCGGGACGGAGACCGAGGCGCTGGCCGTCCACAACCCGACGCTGTACGCGGCCCACACCCTCCGCCTCGTCCTCCTCGGGCGCGGCGTCGCCGTCGAGGGCCCGGCCGTGGACGTGGACGACCTCGACGCCCGGCCCTACTACCCCGCCCTCCGCCGCGTGGCGACGACGCTTTCGCCGACGATGGCGGAGATCGTGCAGGAGACGAACCGGCGGAGCAACAACCTCTACGCCGAGCACCTCCTGCGCACGCTCGGCGCAGGCTTCCCGGGCGAGGAGCCGGCGCCGGGGTCGGCCGCGGCCGGCGTCCTCGCCCTCCGCCCTCTCCTCGAGGCCGCCGGCATCGACCCCGCGAGCATCCAGCTCATCGACGGCTCGGGCCTCTCGTTCATGGACCGCGTCACGCCGCTTTCCATCGTCTCGCTCCTGGCCTACATGCACGCCTACCCCGACGCGGGCGTCCGCGCCGCGTTCTACGACTCGCTGCCGGTGGGCGGGCAGAGCGGGACCCTCGCCGGGCGCTTCGCCACGGGCGCCGCGCGGGGGAACGTGCGGGCGAAGACGGGCTACATCAACGGCGTCCGCGCGCTCTCGGGGTACGTCACGAGCGCGCGCGGACACCCCATCGCCTTCGCGCTCCTCGCCAACCACTACAGCGCCCCGACGCGCTACGTAGACGCCGCGCAGGACGCCGTCGTGGAGCTGCTGGCGGACTACGCCGGGCGGTAGATGCTGCCGCACCGAGGAGTTGCAGGGTTCCTGCATGTGCCTTATGCTGCGAACGGTGCCGCGACGACATGCTTCACCGCCGCCCAGTCAAGGGTGGTTTAGCCTTCCCGACACCCACGCTTCTCGATGCTATCCCGCCGCGCTGACCTCTACTCCAAGTCTGGTCTGACCGGATTACCGTCGAGAACCTCAGGTCAGGAAACCGCAGTGAGCAGGGGGTCATGCCTGCTCATCCCCGCGTGCTGCTGGGGGACTTTCTCGTAGCGCGTGATGCATTTCACCGTGCGCTCGGCCAGGTGCTCGGGCAACGGGAGAGGGTGTATCGGATGCTCGTTCATGCCCAGGAGGCCCTTGATGGGGGACTGTCGGAAATCGAAGCTCGTGCGATGCGTGATTTCGCTGTCCAAGCCGGAGCCCAAACGGTATACCTCGTCCGCGAATCTCATCAGCTATCGTCGGATGAGGCCCGAAGCCTCCTCGATGGCACAGCCCGAGGCCCGCTTGCTGCGCTCCGTTCAGATTAACAGGAGGAACACTGCGGCCAGCGCCGGCCAGCCGGAACGGGTCGCCTAAGCCGGCGTCGTAGGCGCAACGAGCAACTGCCGCCATGCCCGCTACTGCATCTCCGGCGTACCGAGAGCGCGTGATCGAGCAGGTCCGCAACGTGCCCGAGGAGCATCTCCCCGCCCTCCTCCGGGTCGTGGAGGCGTTCCGCGAGAGCGTCTCGCTGGCCCCGGCCGAGGAGAGCTTCCGGCGCGGGTGGGAAGAGGCCCGCCGTGGCGAGGTCCGCCCCGCCGCGGAGCTCTGGGAGGGGATCGATGCCGAGTGACTCCGGCCGGCACCCCGTCGAAGTCCTCTTCACGTCCGAGTTCAAGCGGAACCTGCGGCACCTCGCGCGGCGGTACCGGAGCATCCGCCGTGACGTGGAGCCCCTGATCGAGCGACTCGCCTCGGGGGAGACGCCGGGAGATCGGGTCCGGCAGACCGGCCACGTCGTCTACAAAGTGCGGGTGCCCAACTCCGATGCCCGCCGCGGCAAGAGCGGCGGGTACCGCGTGATCTACTACGTCCAGACCTCGGAGCGGGTGATCCTGATCACCATCTACTCGAAGTCGGAACAGGGCGACGTCTCCCCTAAGCTCCTGCGCGAGATCATCGAGGAACAGGCTCCGCCCTCGGGTCAACCTGAGTAGGGGGCCATGCTACCGCGGCACGCCCCACACCATGAGGCCGCCGAGGTGGGCGGTGTAGGCCACGAGGAACGCAGCGGTCAGCGCCGGGACGAGCAGGACCAGCCGGAGGCCGAGCGGCTCCTTCGGGAGCACCCCGCCCGGATCGGCCAGGACACGCCGCTTCAGTCGCTGCCGCCACCACAGCGTCCCCCCCGCCGCCGCGAGGAGCGCGACGACGCCCGCCCGCAGCGTCCACGTCGCCGCCGCCTCGTGGTATTCGACGAACCGCTCGACCGAGGGCTCGCCCTCGACGGCGTCCTCGAGCGCCTCGCCCGTCCGGTGCGCCCAGTAGGCCGCGGGCACGGCGAGCACGAGGAGCGCCAGCACCGTCCGCCGCCACACCGCCGTGCCGAGGACGGCGTAGGCCGTGGCCGCGCCCGCCGCGAGCATCAGGAGCACGAGCGGGAAGTGCACCGCCAGCGGGTGGAGGTACGGGATCTCGTACTGGAGCGCCTCTTCGATTCCCATCGGGGCTGCGGGCTGCGAGCTACGGGGATGCGGAGGCCCGAAGCCGGAAGCCCGTAGCTCGAGGCCTCCAGCGGCACGACGTCACCACGCCGTGTCGGTCACGGCGGCGGGCTCGACGAGCACCTCGCCCGTCATCGCCTCGGGCACCGGGAGGCTCATCAGCGTGAGGATCGTCGGCGCGACGTCGCCGAGCTTGCCGGGGCGGATGGGGCCCTCGAACCCCTCGCGGAGGATGAGGTGGGGGACGAGCGCGGTGGTGTGGGCCGTGTGCGGTGTGCCGTCGGGGTTGACCATCCGGTCGGCGTTGCCGTGGTCGGCGATGACCTCGACGGTGTAGCCGGCCTCGACGGCCGCGTCCACGACCACCTTCGCCGCCGCGTCCACGGCCTCGACCGCCTTCACGGCCGCCTCGAAGACGCCCGTGTGCCCGACCATGTCGGGGTTGGCGAAGTTGAGCACGACGAGGTCGGGCTGCTTCTCGCGGATGAAGGCGGCCACCTGCCGGGCCAGCTCGGGCGCGCTCATCTCGGGCTGGAGGTCGTACGTCGCCACCTTCGGGCTGGGGACGAGGATGCGCGCCTCGCCCTCGTACTGCACCTCGCGCCCGCCGTTGAAGAAGAACGTGACGTGGGGGTACTTCTCGGTCTCGGCCGCGCGGAGCTGCGTGAGCCCGTGCCGGCTGACGACCTCGCCGAGAGTGTCGGTCAGGTCCACCTTCGGGAAGGCGACGGGGAGGGCGAAGTCCTTGTGGTAGGGCGTGAACGTGGCGTAGTGCAGGTCCCGCAGCGGCTCCCCCCGGTCGAAGCCGTCGAAGCCGGCCTCGGTGAAGGCGCGGGTGAGCTGGCGGGCGCGGTCGGCGCGGAAGTTGAAGAAGACGACGGCGTCGCCGCTCGCCACGCGCGGCGTGTCGCCGATCACGACGGGCTCGACGAACTCGTCGGTGACGCCGGCGGCGTAGCTCGCCTCCAGCGCCGCCCCCGCGTCCTCGAAGCGGGCCCCCTCCCCGCGCGTGAGGAGGTCGTACGCCTTCCGCGTGCGCTCCCAGCGGTTGTCCCGGTCCATCGCCCAGTAGCGCCCGACGACGGAGCCGATCCGGCCCACGCCGACCTCCTGCGCCTTCGCCTCGAACCGGCGAGCGTACTCCACGCCGCCGTGGGGGTCGGTGTCGCGTCCGTCGGTGAAGGCGTGGACGATCACCTGGCCCTCGACCAGCCCCTCCTGCTTCGCCAGCTCCAGCAGGGCGAAGAGGTGGTCGAGGTGCGAGTGGACGCCGCCGTCGGAGAAGAGGCCGAGGAGGTGGAGCGTCGACCCCCGCTCCCGCGCGTGCCGCGCCGCCGCGACGAGGACGTCGTTGTGGAAGAACGACCCGTCCTCGATGGCCTTGTCGATGCGGGTGATCTCCTGGTCCACCACGCGCCCGGCGCCGAGGTTCATGTGGCCGACCTCGGAGTTGCCCATGAGCCCCTTCGGCAGCCCCACGGCCCGCCCCGATGCCTCGAGCGTCGAGTGGGGGCAGCGGGCGAAGAGGCCGTCGAGGAACGGCTTCCGCGCCGCGTCGATGGCGGAGACCGACGGGTCCTCGGCGATGCCGTAGCCGTCGAGGATGAGGAGGAGGTGCTTGTGAACGGGCACGGTCTGGGAGCGGGCGAGCCGGGGAGTGGACGAGCCGGAACCGGGAAGTTAACGGCGCCGGCCCCTCGCTTCCTCGATCACCCGATCCGGTAGTCCCTCACCCGCCGCGTCGTCTCGCCGGTCCGGGCGTCGTAGACGTCGGTCGAGCCGGTGACGGGGTCGGCGAGCTGGGCGACGCCGTGGCGGTCCACCTTCGTGGCGGGCTCGTCGAAGTAGCGGCCGCTCGCCCTGGAGAAGTAGCGGCCCTGCTTCGGGTCGAGGCCTTCGAGGGGCGGGGGCAGCTGCCGGAGCGCGGCGTAGTAGTCGCAGAGCGGCTGCCGGGCCCCCTCGGCCGGCTCCGCGAGCGGGCAGGCGTCGCACTTCGGCGCGCGGGCGGTGCAGGTGTAGCGGCCGTGGAGGATGAGGAGGTGGTGCGCCTCGCCCCAGTCCGCACGCGGAATGATGCGGGCGAGGCCGTCCTCGACGGCGCGCGGCGTCGGGGCGTCCTTCACCAGCCCGATCCGGTTGGCGACGCGGAAGACGTGGGTGTCCACGGCGATGGCGGGCTCGTCGAAGGCCACGGCCATGATCACGTTGGCCGTCTTGCGGCCGACGCCCTTGAGCCGCGTCAGCTCGGCGTGCGTCCGCGGCACCTCGCCGCCGAACTCGTCGACGAGCATGCGCGCCGTGGCGGCGAGCGCCCGCGCCTTCTGGTTCGGGTACGAGACGGAGCGGATGTAGTCGAAGATCTCGTCGGGCTCGGCCTCGGCCATCGCCTGCGGCGTCGGGAAGCGCGCGAAGAGGGCGGGCGTGACCGCGTTCACGCGGGCGTCGGTGCACTGCGCCGAGAGGATCACGGCGACGAGGAGTTCGAACGGGTCGCGGTACTGGAGCTCGGTCTCCGGCTTCGGGATGCGCGCACGGAGACGCTCGAGGACGACGCGGGCCTTTTCCTTTCGGGACACGGGGGATCGGGCGGGCGGATGCGGGCGCCGGAAGCTACCACGGCCTCCGCCGACCTACCGCCCGCGCAGCACGAGGGCGATGCCGCCGAGGACGGCGACGGCGGCGAGGGCCAGCCGGAGCGTCACCGGCTCGCCGAGGAGCGCCACGCCGCCGAGGGCGGCCAGCACGGGCACGCTCAGCTGCACCGTCGCCGCGCTCGTGGCCCGCAGCGCCGGGAGCACGGCGTACCAGACGACGTAGCCGAGCCCGGAGGTGACGGCGCCCGAGAGGACGGCGTACGCGAGCCCGCGGCCGTCCGGCCGCACGGCCGCGCCCGAGAGCGCCAGCGCCGCGCCCAGGGCGACGGCCATCGGCGCCGCGCGCAGGAAGTTGCTCGCGGTGGCCGCCGTCGCGTCGGCCGTGCTGCGCCCGCGCAGGGAGTAGACGCCCCACGCCACGCCCGAGGCGGCCATGAGCGCGGCCGGGCCGAGAGGAGGGGCCGTGAGGCCGGGGAGCACGAGGTAGACCAGCCCCGCGAGCGCCAGCACCAGCCCCGCCGTCTGGACGGCCGAGAGCCGCTCGCCGCGCGCCAGCCCGTACCCGATCATCGTCAGCTGCACCGCGCCGAAGAGGAGCAGCGCGCCCGTGCCCGTCGTGAGGGTGAGGTAGGCGAAGGAGAACGCCGCCGCGTAGGCGAACAGCGCCGCCGCCGAGGCCCAGCCCCCGCCCGACCGGCTGGCCCGCCCGCGGGCGCGGACGACCACCCAGAGCATCAGCGCGCCCGCCGTGAGGCGGACGGCCGTGAACGTGGCCGCGTCGATCCCCGTCTCGCGCAGGGCGAGCCGGCACAGCACCGAGTTGGCCGCGAACGCCCCCATCGTCAGCGCCGTCAGCGCGGCGACGGCGAGGCGCGAGCGGACGGCGGGGGCGGCCGAGGTGGTCACGGGGCGGCGGTGGCGATCAGGGTGTACAAGATGGGCGGGCGCGCGGCGCGAGGCAAGGGTTCCCCCGAGGGGCCCGTCCCGAACCTCCCGCGCCGCCGGGCATATCACCCCCTGCCCTTCCCCCACGGCCTTTCTCACCATCCCTACCAGAGCCATGAACACGCTCGATCAGGGGCTGACGTGGGCCGACGCCCGCCGCGCCGAGGCCCTCGACCTCGTCCGCATCTTCCTCGGCCTCGGCCTCTTCGTCCGGGGCGTCCTGTTCATCGCCGACCCGGACGCGTACCTCGCCGTCGTCCCCGAGGCCGGCGACGGGTTCTTCGTGTCGGGCTTCGCCGTGCACCTCGTCGCGATGGCGCACATCGGCGGCGGCGCCCTCCTCACCCTCGGGCTGCTGACGCGGCTGGCGGCGCTCGTCCAGCTCCCCGTCCTCGCCGTCGCCGCCGCGCTGCACGCGGCGTCGGGGCCGCTGGCGGGCGGGCAGTCGTTCGAGTTCGCCACGCTCGTGCTCGTCCTCCTCGCCGTGTTCGCCGTGTGGGGCGGGGGGCCGCTCTCGCTCGACCGCTGGCTCGAGCGCCGGAACGCGCTCGACGAGGAGCGCGAGGCGCGGATCGTCGAGGAGACGGCGACGCGGCTGCACGCGACGCCGCCGGAGCCCGCCCCGGACCGCGCGCCCATCGCCACCGCCGCGGCCCCGTCCGCCTCCCGGACGCAGGCGCTGCCGACGTGCTCCTGCGGCCACGACCGCAACCACCCGCACGTCGTCCCGAAGCGGTTCTACGGCCTCCGCGGCGCGCTCCCGTTCTTCAGCGGCGCCACCGGCACCCCCACCCGCATCGAGTTCCGCTGCCGCGACTGCGGCGAGGTCGTCGAGGACACGACGGACCGGGACGTGATGCGGCAGTTCCGCTACCGCCGGTACGCCACGCCCGAGTCCCCCGACGGGGCCGAGTAGCCGGCCCCGTCAGGGTCGCCCGGGGCCGTCCCCCACGAACGTCTGGGCCAGCCGCGCGAAGGCGCCGGCGGAGGGACGAGCGAGCAGCGCCACGTCGGGATCCCTGAGAAGGGACGGCGGAGGGGTCGCCGCCGCCCGGCGGGCTATCTTCGCGCGCCATGCGCGTCTCGACCACGGACCACGGACCACGGACCACGAATGACAGGCCCCGACGGGCGGGCGCACGCTGGTCCGTCCTCCTCGCCCTCCTCACCGCCTGGCTGCCGGCCGTGCCCGCCGCGGCGCAGCCGGCGGAGGCGCTCTCGGACTCGGCCGCGGTGTCGCTGCTGACGATGCTGCCGGGCGAGGAGGTCTACAGCGCCTTCGGCCACAGCGCCTTCCGCATCCACGACCCCGCCCTCGGCCTCGACCGGACGTACAACTTCGGGACGTTCGACTTCGAGCAGCCGTTCTTCGTCGTCCGCTTCCTCCGCGGCCAGCTCGACTACCTCCTCGACACGGCGCCCTACGACGCCGAGGTCTACCGGTACTGGACCCTCGGGCGGCCCGTCGTCGAGCAGCACCTCGCGCTGCCGCCCGAGACCGTCCGCGCGCTCTACGCGATGCTGGAGGAGAACGCGCTGCCCGAGAACCGCGCCTACCGCTACGACTTCTTCTACGACAACTGCTCGACGCGCCTGCTCGACGCCCTCGACAGCGCCCTCGTGGCCTCCGGGCAGCCGGCCCTCACGCTCCGGGCCCCGTACGTCCCCCGGACGTTCCGCGCCCACCTCCAGCCCTACCTCGACGGCGCCCCGCTCCTCGACCTCGGCATCGACCTCGGCCTCGGCCTCCCCACCGACCGCGCGGCCACGGCCCGCGAGGCGACGTTCCTCCCCGTCGAGCTGATGCGGCAGGCGGGGGGGGCGGCCTCCGGCGGCCGGCCGCTCGTGGCCCGGACCGACACCCTCTTCTGGTTCCCCGGCTACACGGCGACCGGGGACGCCTTCGACTGGCCGCTCGCCCTCGCCGCCGCCCTCCTCGCCCTCGGCCTCGGCGCGACGCTGTGGGGGGCCTGGCGGCGGCGGACCGCGAGCGGCCGGGGGCGCCTCGGCGACGCCGTGCTGTTCGCCGTCGCCGGCGCGGCGGGGCTGATCATGGCTTTCCTGTGGCTCGGAACGGAGCACACCGTCACGGGTCCGAACCTCAACCTGCTGTGGGCGTGGCCGACGCACACCGCGGCGGCGTGGGGGCTGCGGCGCGCGGCCCTGCCGGGCTGGCTCCGCGGCTACCTCTACGCCACCGCCGCCGTCACCGGCCTCACGGCCGTCCTGTGGGGCTGGCTCCCGCAGGTGCTGCCGACCCCGGCGCTGTTCTTCGCCCTCCTGCTCACGGCCCGCGCGCTCGTCCGCGCCCGCTTCTCGGGAATGGGAGAAAGGGGGAATGGGAGAAAGGGGGATTGAACTGCCGATCAGCTCCTCGCTTTCCCGTTCGCCTGCTCTCCCTCTCCCCCTTTCTCAGATCCGACCATGCCCGCGACCGCCCCCGCCCTCGACGCCGTCCACATCGGCAACGGCCACGCGCCGGCGCTGCCGGAGCACCTCACGGCCGAGCGGCTCCGCGCCCTCGCCCGCGTCGCGACGTACGCCCCCGGCGAGGTCGCCCCCGGCGAGGTCGCCTCCGGCGCGCGCGCACGGCTGACGGTGCGGGCGCCGTTCACCGGCGAGGCCGTCGCCACGCTGCCGGCGGCGGCGCCGGAGGACGTGGCGCACGCCTTCGCGCGGGCGCGCGCGGCGCAGGCGGCGTGGGCGGCGCGGCCGTTCCACGCCCGCGCCCGCGTCTTCGAGCGCTACCACGACCTCGTGCTCGACCGCCGCGAGGAGGCCCTCGACCTCATCCAGCTCGAGAGCGGGAAGACCCGGTTCGACGCCTTCCTCGAGGTGGGCGACGTGGCGCTCGTCGCCCGCTACTACGCCTACCACGGCGAGGCCCCCCTCGCGCGCACGGCCAAGCCCGGCTTCGTGCCGGCCCTGACGCAGGTGGAGGTGAACCGCGTGCCCGTCGGCGTCGTCGGCGTCATCGCGCCGTGGAACTACCCGCTCACGATGGCGATCTCGGACGCGATCCCGGCGCTGGTGGCGGGCAACGGCGCCGTCGTCAAGCCGGCGGAGCAGACGCCGTTCACGGCGCTGTGGGCGGCGGAGCTGCTCTACGAGGCGGGCCTCCCGCGCGACCTCCTCCACGTCGTCCCGGGCGACGGCCCCACCCTCGGCCCGGCGCTCATCGGCGCGGCCGACTTCGTCCACTTCACCGGCTCGACGGAGGTGGGGCGGCTCGTCGCGCGGCAGGCGGGCGAGCGGCTCGTCGGCGCCTCGCTCGAGCTCGGCGGCAAGAACCCCTGCATCGTCCTCGACGACGCCGACCTGGACCGGACGGTCGAGGGCGTCGTCCGCGCGTGCTTCTCGTCGGCCGGGCAGCTGTGCATCTCGGCCGAGCGGCTCTACGTGCAGCGCCCGATGTTCGACGCCTTCCTCGCCCGCTTCCGTGCGCGCGCCGAGGCGCTGGCCGTCGGGCCGGGGTACGACTGGGAGACCGAGATGGGCTCGCTCGCCTCGCGCGAGCAGCTCGACAAGGTGACGGCGCACGTGGCCGACGCCCTCGCGAAGGGGGCCACCCTCGTCACGGGCGGCCGTCCCCTCCCCCACCTCGGCCCCTTCTTCTACGCCCCGACGATCCTGACGGGCGTCACGCCCGCGATGACGCTCTACGCCGAGGAGACGTTCGGCCCCGTCGTCGCCGTCTACCCCTTCGACACCGACGGCGAGGCCGTCGCCCTCGCCAACGACTCGGTGTACGGGCTCAACGCGAGCGTGTGGACGCGCGACGCCCGGCGGGGGCGGCGGCTCGCGCGGCGGCTCCGCTGCGGCACCGTCGGCGTCAACGACCCCTACATGGCGACGTGGGGCTCGACGGCGGCGCCAATGGGCGGGATGGGACAGTCCGGCCTCGGCCGGCGCCACGGGCCCGAGGGCCTCCTGAAGTACACCGAGGCGCAGACGGTGGCGACGCAGCACCTCCTCCCCATCGCGCCGCTGGCGGGGATGGCCGCGGGCGCGTTCGCGGGCGCCGTCGTGGGCGCGTTCAAGGTGATCCGCCGGCTGCCGGGGCTGCGGTAGCCGTGCGCCGCGCCGCCCTCATACTCGCGGTGCTGCTGGGCGCGGCAGGGCTCGCGCCGCCCATCCACGCGCAGGCTGCCGTGGGCGACACGCTCCTTTTCGAGCGTGTCGGCGTCCAGCCCCTCAAAGCGAGGGACATCGCCTTCGATGACGACGGTGCGCTCTGGGCTACGGCCACCCGGGTCTACCTCCTCCCACCCGGCGGCGACACGTGGGAGGAGGTGTCGGATCCCCCAGGGGCATATCAATACGTCCTTCCGCTCACCCCCGATACCCTGTTCATCAGCTTCAACGCCGTGCGCCGCTCGCTCGACGGAGGCCAGACGTGGAGCCAGGTCTACGGCGAGGGCGAGGCGCTCTATGAAGCGCCGCTCTCCGGCATCCTCCTCACCGGCATGCGTGTGGGCTCCGGCGTCGCCTACTCCCACGACCGCGGGGCGACGTGGCACCCGGGCGAGATCGAGACGGGGACGTGGGTGCCGGTGGCGGAGGCGTTCGCCGAACTCCCCGAGGGGCACGCGCACGCCGGCCGCGTCGTCGCCGCGTGCTGGGCCGGGCTGTCGTACTCCGACGACGGGGGGCGGACGTGGGAGAAGTCGAGCCTGTGGACCGACGGCGGGCGCTACCTCGTCCGCAGTGTGACGGTCGGCGCCGACGGGCGCGTCTACGCGGCGGTGCTGGAGGTGGGGGTGGCGGGGACGCAGATCGCCGTGAGTGATGATGGGGGCGAGACGTACGAGGTCCTGTTCGGGTTCGGCGTCGCGCGGGGGTCGGTGGTGCGGATCGTGGCGGCGCCGGGGGGGCCGAACCCTGAGACGGGTGTGCTGGTGGTGGTGGAGTACGACGGGTCGGTGTGGCGGAGCGACGACGGGGCGATGACGTGGCGGCAGGTCGGGCAGATTCCGTTCGAGGATGCGTCGAGCCATCACGAAGACACGATCCTCGGCCCTGACGGGCGGCTCTACGTGGCGGCGGGCCGTCCGGGGCCGACGGTCGATAACCCGGAGTGGGTGTACCGGACGGTGGGGCCGGTCGTGACGGCGGAGGAGCCGGGAGGCCCTGAAGATGAGACGGGGGTGCGGCTGGAGGTAGCACCGAACCCCTTTCGCGGCGGCGCCGAGGTGACGCTCACGCTGCCGGCGGCGGCGCGCGTACGGGTGGCGGCGTACGACGTGCTCGGTCGGGCCGTGGCTGTGCTGGCCGAGGGGGTCTACGCCGCCGGGCGGCATGCGCTCGCGCTCGGGACCGCTGCCCTCCCCTCCGGCGTCTACGTCGTCCACGTGACGGTGCGGGGGGATGCCCACGCTCCGCACGTGGCCGCCCGCCGGTTTACCGTCGTCCGCTGAGGCCGGGGATCTCGCGCGAGGCGGCGGGGGCCGATAGAAAGCCCTCCGGTGAGATGCCGACGTCGTACCCGGTACGGGATTCGAACCCGTGTTACCGGCGTGAAAGGCCGGCGTCCTAGGCCTCTAGACGAACCGGGCGGCGCGCCCCCGGCGCCGGGGCGGCGGGACGCGGGGAGACTGATGGGATTTGAACCCACGACCTCCAGGGCCACAACCTGGCGCTCTAACCAACTGAGCTACAGTCTCCGTGGGGGAGCAAAAAAGCTACGGCGCCCGACCGGCAACCACCGCCGCTTTCCGGTGAAGATTCGGCGGGAGCACGGCCTCGGCCGCCGCGGCGGCCCCCGTCACCGGATCACCGCCACCTTGCCGACGGCCGTCTCCCGCCCGTCGGCGGCGACGGCGGCGACGAGGTAGACGCCCGAGGCGACGGGCTGGCCCGTCCGCTCGTCGCGGCCGTCCCAGCGGACGGAGCCGCCGCGGGCGTCGAGCGCGGCGACGCGCTGGCCGTCGGGGGTGAGGACGTAGACGGTGGTCTCGGCGACGAGGCCCGAGATCAGGACGCCGCGGCCGTGCTCGGCCGGGCGGTACGGGCTCGGCGCCACCGTGAGCGGGCGGACCTCGGCCGAGGGCGCCGTCGCCTCGCCGACCGCGCTGAGCAGGCCGCGCGCGGTGGCGAAGTAGACGCGGCCCGTCGCCGCGTCCACCTCCACGGCCAGCACGTTGTCCGAGAACAGCGGGCTGTTCTCGGTGGTGAGGTTGAGGAGGACCTCGTCGCCGTCGGCGTTGAGGAGCCAGGCGCCGGTGGTCGAGCCGATCCAGATCTGGCCGGCGGGGTCGACGGCGAGGTCGTGGACGTCGAGGTCGCGGAGGAGGTAGGAGGTGCCGTCGGCGGTGCGGGCCCACTGCGGCGTGGCGAGGGCCTCGTCGCCGCCGAAGGCGGCCCCCGGCGCGAAGATGATGGCGAGGCCGCGGCGGGTGCCGATCCAGAGGCGGCCCTGGCCGTCGAAGGCGAACGCGCGGACGTACTCGTTGGGCAGCCCGGTCCCGTTCGCCCCGACCTGCCCGAAGTGGCGGGCCTGGTCGTCGGCCGGGCTGAGGGGGTCGGCGCCGGTCGAGAGCGCGATGATGCCGGCGCCCTGCTCGGTGGCGCCGTTCTGGCGGGTCGTGAACCACATCTGCCCGAAGTCGTCGAAGACGATGCGCCGGGGGTGGATCGTCGTCGGCATCCCGGGCGGGTAGGGGAACGGGATCCAGGTGCCGTCCGGGGTGCGGGCGTGGTAGGGGAACGGCGAGGCGCGGTTGGTGACCCAGACGCGCCCCGCGGCGTCGGGCTCGGCGTCGCCGAGGTAGATGTCGTCGGTGCCGGGGGTGACGTCGAGCGTGGAGTTCTCGTCGTCGTAGGTGGTGACCGTCCCGTCCGGGCTGATGGCGAGGAGGCCGCCGCCGTCGGAGGCGGCGTAGAAGGTGCCGTCCGGCGCGACGCCGGCGCTGAGGAGGTGGAACGGGGGGACGTCGTGCTCGCCCTGGACGAACACGGTCCAGCCGCCGTCGCCGTCGCGCCGGCTGGCGGCGGCGTGTGCGACCCCCGAAATCGGGTTCGCGACCCGGCGGTGCGCCGCCCAGAGTGCGCCGTCCGCGCCGAGGGCGAGGTCGAGGATCGCGTTGTTGTACGGCCCCTCTGGAACGACCGCCCGCGCCGGCTCGACCGTGACCTCGCCGCCGGGCGGGGGGGTCAGCGGGGTGAAGCTGAGGATCCCCCGGTCGTGGTCGCCGACCCAGATCGCCCCGTCGGGCCCGAATGCGATCGAGGTCATCAGCTCGTACCCCGGCAGGCGGTAACGCGTCTGCACGCCGCTCGCGGCGTCGAGCTGGAAGACCTGACTCTGGAGCGGGGCGTAGAGGTGGTCCCCGACCACGAGGAGGTCGCGGGCCGGTACCCCCGTGCCGAACACCGGGGCCCAGTTCCCCTCCCCGACGCGCCGCTGCGCGCCCTGCGCGGCGCACGCGTGCACGGCGCCGGCGTAGATGGTGAGGCAGCCGGCGGGGCGGGGCGCGCCGGGGTCGAGCGTCCACGCCGAGGGCTGCTGGAGGTTCGGGCTGTGGAGGGGGGCGTAGACCACCCCCTCGCTCGTGGCGAGCCAGAGGGCCGGGCCGCTCCCGTCCGGCAGCGGGGCCACGAGGGCGTCGTTGACGGGGGTGCCGGCCTCGAGGGGGCCGAGGCGCGCGTAGGTGTCGCGGACCTCCCCCCGCACGGTGTCGAAGACGACGAGGCCGAAGGCCGTGGCGACGAGGAGGCTGTCCCCCCGGACGCGGATCCGCCGGACGCTCCGGTCGCTGTACTGCTCCGCCCGCGCGATGTCGAAGAACGACGTCACGGCCCCGGTGGCCGGGTCGAGCCGGTCGAGCACGCCGTCCATGTAGCCGACCCACACGGCGCCGCGGGCGTCGTCGGCGGCGACGCGGGCGACCTCGACGCTGTGGAGCCCCTCGACGGGGGTGTAGCGCGTGACCTCGCCCGAGGCGGGGGCGTAGGAGAAGAGGCCGCCGTCGGTGACGGCCCAGACCGCCTCGCCCGACGCGGCCAGCGCCTGCACCTGCCGGAGCGACGGGTACGCCTGCCAGTCGCGGAGCTGGGCGCGCGCGGTGGCTGCACTCAGCAGGGCGAGGAGGAGGACCGGAGCGATCCGACGGAGGGCACCATTCCGCATGACGACGCAGTGGCCCCGGGGGGCCGTAAGAACAACGGGCACGGCGTAGCGAACGGGCGTCGGGCGTCGTCGGGGCGGGTGCGGGAGGCTTCGCCAGCGGCAGGAGGCCTAATCTACACGCAGGCGACGCAGGAGATTGACCATTTCGACGGCCCCTGCCGCCGCCTCGGCCCCCTTGTTCCCCGCCTTCGTGCCCGCGCGTTCGACGGCCTGCTCGAGGGTGTCCACGGTGAGGACGCCGAACAGCACCGGCACGCCCGTTTCGAGGGCGGCCTGCTGGAGCCCGGAGGCGACGCCGGCGGCGACGTGCTCGTAGTGCCCCGTGGCCCCGCGGATGACGGCGCCGAGGGCGACGACGGCGTCGTAGCGCCCGCTCGCGGCCAGCGTCTTCGCGACGAGCGGGATCTCGAAGGCGCCCGGGCACCACGCGACGTCCACCCGGTCGGTGCCGACGCCGTGGCGGGCGAGGGCGTCGAGGGCGCCCTCGAGGAGGCGCCGCGTGATGGCGTCGTTGAACCGGCTGCAGACGACGGCGAAGCGGGCGTCCTCGGGCGCGACGAGGGTGCCTTCGTAGGTGGGCATAACGGCAGCGTGGGTGCGGCGGGAAGTTACGAGGGGACGGAGAGGGGGAAAGGGAGAACGGGGGAAAGGGGGAGGGGGGGAACGGGGGAACGGGGGAACGGGGGAGCGGGTGAGGGGGAGGAACAATTCCAACCGCCCGCCCCCATCGCCCATCGTCCACCGCATGGACCGCCTCTGGAGCCCCTGGCGCGGCGAGCACGTCGCCCGCGCCGCCGACGACGCCCGCGCCCAGGGCACCGACGCCGGCCCCGACGTCTTCGCCCGCATCGCCGCCGCCCCGCCCGAGGAGGACGCCGAGCACCTCGTCGTCTACCGCGGCGGACGGGTCTACGTCGTGATGAACCGGTACCCGTACAACACCGGGCACCTCCTGGTGCTGCCCTACCGCGAGGTCGAGGACTACGACGCCCTCACCGAGGAGGAGCGCGCGGAGATGGCGGCGGTGACGGCGCGGGCGATCCGGTGGCTCCGCGCCGCGCTCCGGCCCGACGGGTTCAACGTCGGGATGAACCTGGGGAGCGCGGCGGGGGCGGGCATCCCGCGCCACCTCCACCAGCACGTCGTCCCGCGCTGGCGCGGCGACACCAGCTTCATGACCGTGCTGGGCGAGACGAAGGTGATGCCGGAGGACCTCGGGACGACGTACCGGAAGCTCCGCGCGGCCGTCGAGGCGGAGGCTGCAACGGGCGGGGGCTGAGGCCGTAGCGGGCCGCTATCTTCCCGTGCCCCCGCCCTCCCGATGGCCGCGCCCCTCCCCGCCCCCGTCCCGAGGCCCGGCTCGCTCAGCGTCCGGAACCTCGCCGTGCCCGTGCTCCTGAGCGTGGCGGCCCTGGGCGCCATCCTCTACTTCACGTACGAGCCCGGCGTCTTCGGCCTCCTCGCGGCGTCGCTGCGGCCCGGCCTCCTCGCCCTCGCCCTCGTCGCGCTCGTCGCCCAGCTCGCCTTCGGCGGCCTCCGCCTCCGCTACATCTCCCACGGCGTCGTCCCGTTCCGGATGGGCGTCCGCGCGCAGCTGGCGTGGGAGTTCATGTCGGCCGTGACGCCGTCGGCCATCGGGGGGGCGCCGCTGGCGAGCTACTTCGTCGCGAAGGACAACGGGATCTCGGTGGGCAGCGCGACGGCCATGATGCTGTTCTCGATGCTGCTGGACCAGGTGTGGTTCGCCCTCACGATCCCCGCCATCCTCGTCGCCACCGCCTTCATCGACGTGTTCCCGCCGGCGCTCGGGGAGGTCGGCGCCGGGACGCTGACGGCGTACTTCCTCGTCCTCCTCGCCTTCACCGGGTTCTTCGCCTACGCGACGGTGATCCGGCCGGAGGTGATAGAGGGGGCGATGGCGTGGGTGACGCGGCGGCGGTGGCTGCGGCGGTTCGAGGCGCGCGTGGCCGAGGAGATGGTGCGGTTGAAGGAGCAGGCGAAGGCGCTGCGCGGGCAGCCCCCCGGCTTCTTCGTCGTCGGGGCGGCGCTGGCCTCGGGCGTGTGGCTCTTCCGATACCTCTTCCTCCTCTTCCTCGCGTGGAGCGTGACGCCGGGGCTGGCGTGGACGACGTTCCTCTTCCGCACGGGCGCCCTCTGGCTGACGGCGCTGGCCGTGCCGACGCCCGGCGGCAGCGGCGGGATGGAGGGGCTGTTCGTGCTGTTCCTCGCGCCGCTGCTCCCACCCGGCTTCTCCGGCCCGGTCCTCCTCGTCTGGCGCCTCCTCTCCTACCACCTCTTCCTCGTCCTCGGGCTCTTCGTGACGAGCCACACCATCCGCACCGTCGTCAGCGCCCGCCGCGCCGACGCCCGGGCGGACGCCCGCGCCGAGGCCGCCCCCTCCTCGTCCCGATGACCCCGCGCTCCGTCGCCGAGCGCCGCGCCGACGTGGCGCGGTACGACTTCCGCCGGCTCCACCCCCTCCTCCGCCTCGGCACCGCCAGCGACCGCTTCGCCGGCTGGATGGGCCAGGTCTACCCCCGCGACGTCTGGGCCGACAAGGTCAGCACGCGGTCGAAGCGCGCCGGCGGCGAGACGTTCGAGGAGCGGCTGCTCCCGGTGGCCTCCGTGGAGGACTACTTCCTCCACTTCCCGGTGCTGGAGCTGGACTTCACGTTCTACCGCCCGCTCCTCGAGCGCGACGGCCGCTCCTCCCCCGCCCTCTTCACGCTCCAGGAGTACGCCGAGCACGCGCCGGCGAGCGCGCGCTTCCTCCTCAAGGCGCCGCAGGCCTTCTCCGCCCGCCGCGTCCGCCGCAAGGTGGATGGGAAGCTGCAGTTCGTGGACAACCCGGAGTACCTCGACGCCGCCGGCTACACCGACCGCTTCCTCGCCCCCGCCCTCGACGCGCTCGGGGCCGACCGCCTCGCGGGGGTCATCTTCGAGCAGGAGTACGCGCGGCGCGGCGAGAGCCCGCCGCCCGAGGCGTTCGTCGCCGAGCTCGACGGGTTCTTCTCCGAGGTCCCCGACACGACGCCGACGCACCTGGAGGTCCGCTCGGCCCACCTCCTCGCGCCGCC
>DATGQT010000049.1:0-4015 GCA_035304085.1 Rubricoccaceae bacterium | reverse complement strand
CAAGTTCTACATGGACGGCGCGCTGGGCAGCCGCGGCGCCGCCCTCCTCGCCGAGTACAGCGACGACCCCGGCAACGCGGGCCTCCTCCAGCGCACGCCCGAGGCGTTCCAGGCGCTCGTCGAGCGGGCGATGCGGTGCGGGCTCCAGGTTAACACCCACGCCATCGGCGACCGCGGCAACCGCGTCGTCCTCGACGCCTACGAGGCCGCCGTGGCGGCGACGGGCGGCGGGCCGGGGCGCCACCGCGTCGAACACGTGCAGGTGGTGGCGCTCGACGACCTCGTGCGCTTTGCCGGGCTCGGCGTCATCGCCTCCGTCCAGCCCACGCACGCCACCTCCGACATGCCGTGGGCCGAGGACCGCGTCGGGCCCGCGCGCGTCCGCGGCGCCTACGCCTGGCGGCGCCTCCTCGACGCCGGCGCCCGCCTCGCCCTCGGGAGCGACTTCCCCGTCGAGCGCGTCGACCCCCTCCTCGGCTTCTACGCCGCCGTCACCCGCCAGGACGCCGAGGGCCGGCCGCCCGGCGGCTGGTACCCGGACCAGCGGCTCACGCGCGAGGAGGCCCTCCGCGGTTTCACCCTCGACGCCGCCTACGCCGCCTTCATGGAGGACGAGGTGGGCAGCCTCGAGCCTGGCAAGTGGGCCGACTTCGCCGTCCTCTCCGCCGACGTCATGACCATCCCCGCGCCGGAGATCCTCGACACGGAGGTGGTGGCGACGTACCTCGGCGGCGAGAAGGTCTACGAGCGAGACCGGTAGGCGCGATGGAGGTCTTCGGCATCGAGGTCGGCTCCGCGGCGTGGTACCTGCTGATGCTCGGCGGGGGGATCGCGCTGGGGATGGGGATCGCGGCCGTCCGCGCGTGGTGGCGACGGCGGCGCCGAGGCGGCCGGTGATACCTTGCCCGCGCGGCGCCCGGCTCGTAGCCCGAGGGCTCCACTTCGCGGGTCCTGCGCTATCTTCGCCGCGTCCGTCCCCCCGACCCCCCCGACCATGACCGACCTAGACGCCCCACCTTTCAGCCCCGCACTCGGCCACGTAGACGAGCACGGACGCGCCCGCATGGGCGACGTGAGCCCGAAGCCCACCACGGCGCGCACGGCCGTCGCCGCCGGGCGGGTTGTCCTCGGCGAGGAGGCGTTCCGCCTCGTCAAGGAGAACCGGATCCGGAAGGGCGACGTGATGACCGTCGCCCAGATCGCCGGCGTCCTCGGCGCCAAGCAGGCCAGCCGCCTCATCCCCCTCTGCCACGACGTCCTCCTCCAGAACGTCGAAGTCGACTTCGAGCTGGACGAGGCGGCCTCCGCCGTCGAGATCCGCGTGATCACGAAGAGCGAGGGGCCGACGGGCGTCGAGATGGAGGCGCTGACGGCCGTCGCCATCGCGGCCCTCACCATCTACGACATGTGCAAGTCGGTCTCGAAGGAGATCGGCATCACCGACGTCCGGCTCCTCGCCAAGACCGGCGGCCAGAGCGGCGACTACCGCCGCGGCGGGTGATGGGCAGTGAGCGATTAGCGATGGGGAAACCCATCGGCCCGCACCCCATCCCCCCTTCGCCAATCACCAATCGCTAATCGCCATGGATGCGTTACTCGGCGGCCTGAGCGCGATCCTGATCATCGGGATCGTCCTCCTCCTCCTCGTCCTGTTGTACTTCATCCCGGTGCGGCTGTGGATCACGGCCATCTTCTCCGGGGTCCACGTCAAGCTCACGGACCTCATCGGGATGCGGCTGCGGAACGTGCCGCCGGCCGCCATCGTCCGCCCGCTCATCACGGCGCGGAAGGCGGGCATCGACGTGACGCCGAACCAGCTCGAGACGCACTACCTCGCCGGCGGGCACGTCCAGCAGGTCGTCAACGCGCTGATCTCGGCGGACAAGGCGAACATCGACCTCCCGTTCCAGCAGGCCACCGCCATCGACCTCGCCGGGCGCGACGTCTTCGACGCGGTGCAGGTGTCGGTGAACCCCCGCGTGATCGAGACCCCGCCGATCTCGGCCATCGCCAAGGACGGCATCCAGCTCCGCGCCGTCGCCCGCGTGACCGTGCGGGCCAACATCCGCCAGCTCGTCGGCGGCGCCGGCGAGGAGACCATCATCGCCCGCGTCGGCGAGGGCATCGTCTCCACCATCGGCTCCTCGGCCACCCACGCCCTCGTCCTCGAGAACCCCGACGCCATCTCGAAGACGGTCCTCTCGAAGGGGCTCGACAGCGGGACCGCCTTCGAGATCCTCTCCATCGACATCGCCGACGTGGACGTCGGCGAGAACATCGGGGCGAAGCTGCAGACGGACCAGGCCGAGGCCGACCTCCGGGTCGCGCGGGCGCGGGCCGAGGAGCGGCGGGCCGCCGCCGTCGCCGCCGAGCAGGAGCAGCGCGCCAACCTCGTCGCCGCCGAGGCCGAGATCCCGAAGGCGATGGCCGAGGCGTTCCGCTCGGGCAACCTCGGCATCATGGACTACTACAACCTCCGCAACGTCGAGGCCGACACCCGCATGCGCAACGCCATCGGCGGCGAGGAGCCGCCGAAGGGCTCGCAGGCCTGAGGACCTCACCATAGCCACGGCAGGGGCGAGTCGGCGACTCGCCCCTGCGTGTTCCTGCCGATGCCGACCGCCCCCGAAACGCAGGCCGCCCGCGTGACGGCCTTCGCCAGCGCCGCCGCGCTCTCGGCCACGCAGGACCTCGTGCGCGCCGTGCTCCCGGCCCTCGGCGACGGTGCCGCCCCCGAGGTGGTGGCCGAGGAGACCCTCGTGCTCGTGGCGACGGTCACGGCGCGGGCGGCCGAGGTGGGGTTGCGTGCGGCGCCCGCCCTCCTCACGGCCGTCGGCCCCGCCCTCGCCGAGCTCCCCCTCCTCTACCACGACTACCTCCTCGGCGCGCAGCTCGTCGCCGGCGGCGCCGAGGGCGACGCGGCGCCGGACCAGGCGGTCTACGAGCGGCTCGCGCGGAAGGCCGAGTTCTACGCCGTCCACCTCCCGCCCGGCCGCTTCCCCGGCCCCCACGCCCTCGCGGACAAGCTGCCCCTCTGGATGGGCCGCATCTCGCCGCCGAAGCTCCCCACCACCCCCGACGCCCGCCTCGCCGACCTCGGGCTAGTGGACACGCTCGGCCTCCACGCCCGCCTCGTCCTCGCCTTCGCGGAGCGCGTTGCATCGGAGGGGTGACGCGTCGCAACTTGGCGGTGCCCTCAACACCCGCCGTCATGCCTCGCTTCGCCCTGCTCTCGCTCCTCGTACTCCCCCTCGCGGCCGCTGCGCAGGTGCCGCGTGTGGAGGCCACCGTGGACGAGCAGTACGGGGAGGCCCTGCTCGCCGAGGACGAGGGGATGCTGTTCCAGGGCTGCAGTCTCGGCTGCGCCTACGGGTGGGAGACCGCAGCCTCCTCCCACCTCGCCCCGCAGGGCGCCAACGCCTACGACGTGGCGATGCTGGAGGACGGCAGCGCCCGCACCGCCTGGGTCGAGGGCGTCGAGGGCGACGGCGTGGGCGAGCGGCTCACCTTCACCATCGTCGCCAATCCCGGCGGGGAGGAGGACGGCGGCGGAGCGCCCGTCTCCTTCTGGGGGATCGACCTCGTCAACGGCTACGCGAAGGACGAGCGGACGTGGGCGGCGAACGGGCGCGTCCGCGAGCTGCTCCTCTCGATCGACGACGCGCCCGCCGCGCTCCTCGTCCTCCGGGACTCCCGGCTGCCCCAGAACTTCTCCCTCCCCGACGGCCTCGACGTCGCCCCCGGCGACGTGGTCGCGCTGGAGATCCGGGCCGTCTACCCCGGCGAGCGCTACCGGGACACGGCGCTCACCGAGCTGGTGCTCCTCGGCGCGCACTGAGGGTGTTCCAACGTAGGGACATGGCGCGCCATGTCCCTACAGCAGGAACGACACGTCCGTCTCCGCGACCTCGCGGGGCGCGGCGGCGCCGTGGAAGAGGCGGAGCGGGTGCGGGCCGAGGCGCTCCAGGCGCCCGCCCTCGCGGCGCAGCGCCGTCCCCTCCGGCAGCCCCACGAC
>DATGQT010000048.1:0-16881 GCA_035304085.1 Rubricoccaceae bacterium | reverse complement strand
GCCGGGCGCGGGACCGTCACCGCGCAGACGCACGGCGGGGGAAGTTGGGCGCGTCCTGCCCCTCCCCCCGCGATGGCTGAACTCGTCCCGGCCGCCCCGGCCGAACTCGACCCTGCCGCCCCGGCGCTCCCCACCACGGCGCCGGCCACCACGGCGGCACTCCCCTCCCGCCCCGCCCTCGACGTCTTCCGCTACGACGACCGCACCGTCCGGTGGTTCGTCCTCGCGACGGTCGTGTGGGGGTTCGTCGGCATGCTCGTCGGCGCGCTGCTGGCGCTGCAGCTGCCGTTCCCCGAGGCCAACCTCGGGCAGTACCTCACGTTCGGCCGCCTCCGCCCACTCCACACCAACGCCGTCATCTTCGCGTTCGCGGGCAACGCCATCTTCGCGGCCATCTACTACTCGACCCAGCGGCTGTGCAAGGCGCGGATGTTCTCCGACGCGCTGAGCCGGTTCCACTTCTGGGGGTGGCAGGCCATCATCGTCGCCGCCGCCGTCACGCTCCCGCTCGGGGTCACGACCTCGAAGGAGTACGCCGAGCTCGAGTGGCCCATCGACGTGGCGATCACGGTCGTCTGGGTCGTGTTCGCCGTCAACTTCTTCGGGACGCTCTGGCGGCGGCGCGAGAAGCACATGTACGTGGCGCTGTGGTTCTACATCGCCACCATCGTGACCGTCGCCGTCCTCCACCTCGGCAACTCGATGGCGGTGCCGGCGGGGTGGCTCAAGAGCTACCCGATCTACCGCGGCGTGCAGGACGCCCTCGTGCAGTGGTGGTACGGCCACAACGCCGTGGCCTTCTTCCTGACGACGCCGTTCCTGGGGCTGATGTACTACTTCCTCCCGAAGGCGGCCGAGCGGCCGGTGTTCAGCTACCGGCTCTCGATCATCCACTTCTGGAGCCTCGTCTTCATCTACATCTGGGCCGGCCCGCACCACCTCCAGTACACCGCCGTGCCGGAGTGGGCCGCCACGCTCGGGATGGTGTTCTCGGTGATGCTCTGGATGCCCTCGTGGGGCGGCATGATCAACGGCCTGTTCACCCTCCGCGGCGCGTGGCACAAGCTCCGCGACTCCGTCGTCCTCAAGATGTTCGTCGTCGGCATCACGTTCTACGGGATGGCGACGTTCGAGGGGCCGATGCTCTCGGTCAAGAGCGTCAACGCGCTCAGCCACTACACCGACTGGACCATCGCGCACGTGCACTCGGGCGCGCTGGGGTGGAACGGGTTCATGACGTTCGGGATGATCTACTGGCTCGTCCCGCGCCTGTGGCGGCGGCCGCTGTGGAGCGCGCGCCTGGCCAACGCCCACTTCTGGATCGGCACCATCGGCATCCTGCTCTACGTGCTGGCGATGTACACCTCCGGCATCACGCAGGGGCTGATGTGGCGGGCCTTCGACGAGGCGGGCCGGCTCATGTACCCCGACTTCGTCGAGACCGTCATCCAGATCCGCCCGATGTACTGGGTGCGCCTGATCGGCGGGACGATGTACCTCTCGGGCGTGGTGCTGCTGATGGTGAACGTCTGGAAGACGATGCGCCTCGCGCCGAAGGACCTCGCCGACCCCGCCGTGGCCATCCCGGAGTTGCGGGTTGCGGAATTCGGATCGCGGAGTTGACCGCACCCCGTCCGCAATCCGAAATCCGCAATCCCAAATCGACATGAAGCGCTTCATCCGGGCGAACGGGCGCCACCGCCTCCTCGAGGGCTGGCCGCTCGTCTTCACCGTCCTCACCACGCTCGCCATCCTCGTCGGCTCCGTCATCGAGCTCGCCCCGATGTTCCTCGTGCGGGGGAGCGTGGCGCCCGCGCCCGGCGTGGCGCCGTGGACCCCGCTCGAGGTGGCCGGCCGCGACCTCTACGTCCGCGAAGGCTGCGTCAGCTGCCACAGCCAGATGATCCGGCCCTTCCGCGACGAGGCCGAGCGCTACGGCGCCTACACGACGGCGGCCGAGACGGCCTACGACACCCCGTTCCTGTGGGGCTCGAAGCGGACCGGCCCCGACCTCGCGCGCGTCGGCGGGAAGTACCCGCACCTCTGGCACGTCCGCCACATGGAGGACCCCCGCTCGACGAGCCCCCGCTCGATCATGCCGCCCTACCCGTGGCTGCTGACGCAGCGGGCCGACTACGCCGGCCTCCCCGCGCGCCTCCGCGCCCTCCGCGCCGTCGGTCTCCCCTACACCGACGCGCAGATCGAGAACGCCGCCGCGCTGGCGCAGGCGCAGGCCGACCGGATCGCCGCCGAGGTCGCCGCGCAGGGCGGCCCCGAGCGGCTGGCCGACAAGGAGATCATCGCGCTCGTGGCCTACCTCCAGCGCCTCGGCACGATGGCCGCCCCCACCGACGCCGCCGCCGAGGCCCGCTAGCCCCCCGCCGCCATGATGCAGGAAGTCGTCCGCGCGCTCGAGACCGGCGGCCTCGCCGAGGTCGGCCTCGTCGCCTTCGTCCTCGCCTTCGCCCTCGTCGTCCTCTACGCCCTCACGCTCTCGAAGAAGAAGCGGGACGCGGCCAAGCGCCTGCCGTTCGACGAGGCCGAGGAGCTCCGTTCCACCCCCAGCGCCCCCCGCGCATGAAACCGAAGAGCCCGCCCTCCGCACCCGCGCGCCGCGACGCCGGTGCGCCGGCCCCCATCATGGCGGGGCACAAGTACGACGGCATCCGGGAGTACGACAACCCGATGCCGGGCTGGTGGTCGTGGACGTTCGTCGCCACCATCGTCTTCGCGGTCGTCTACGGCCTCGGCCTCCACGCCTTCGGCTGGATCGACACGTACGAGGACGACCTGGCCGAGGCGCAGGCCGAGCTGGCCCGGATCCGCGAGGTCTACGCCTCCACCGGCCCCGCCTTCAAGACCGACCCCGGCGCGCTCCGCGCCTACGCCGCCGACCCCGCCTACGTCCAGGCCGGCGCGGCCGTCTTCGCGACGACGTGCGCGGCGTGCCACGGCGACGCCGGCCAGGGCCTCATCGGCCCCAACCTCACCGACGCCTACTGGCTCCACGGCAACGCCCCCGAGGACGTCTACCGCGTCATCAGCGACGGCGTCCCGGCCAACGGGATGCCCGCGTGGGACGGCATGCTCTCGGAGGAGGAGCAGGCGCAGGCGATGGCGTTCGTCCTCTCGCTCCAGGGCACCGACCCGCCGAACCCGAAGGAGCCGCAGGGCGAGCTGGTAGAGTAGAGGGCACAGGCGGGAACCCGAGGAGGGACAACAGGATAGGTGCGGCCCGCCCCTCCCGCCGACCTACGGACGCGCCCTCTCGCAACGACGGCCGCCCCACCCATGCGCCCGCCTCACCTCGGCCTCCTCCTCTTCTGCGTCCTCCTCGGCCTCGCCGTCGGCACGGGCGTGTTCACGTTCGGCTACGCGAAGGGGGCGTCGTACCTGACGAACGACCCCGCCGCGTGCGCGAACTGCCACGTGATGGAGGCCCACTTCGCCTCGTGGGTGAAGTCGAGCCACAGCGCCGTCGCCGTCTGCAACGACTGCCACACCCCGCACGACCTCGTCGGGAAGTACCTCACGAAGGCGTCGAACGGGTTCTGGCACTCCTTCGCCTTCACGACGGGCGACTTCCCCGACCCCATCCGGATCAAGGACCACAACCGCGCGGTCACCGAGGAGGCCTGCCGGTACTGCCACGCCGACGTCACGGCCGCCATCACGGCCGGTTCGCACCTCGTCGGCACCGGCGAGACCTCGGCCGACGAGGCGGAGGGGTGGGCGGTCGCCTGCACCCGCTGCCACCGCACCGTCGGCCACTGGGTCCGATGAACCCCTCCCCCACCCGCCCCTCCCATGGCTGAGCCCGTCCCCCCCGCCGAGCGCGACGACCGCCCCGACCGGGGCTGGCGGCGCTGGCGCTGGCCCCTCCTCGTCGGCGTCGTCGCCCTCGCCACCGTCGGCCTCCTCGCCCTGCTCACCAACATCATGGAGCGGCAGCGCGAGGGGCTCGACCCGTTCTACCGCGTCGTCGCCCTCACCGACACCACCGTCGACCCGGCCGTCTGGGGCCAGAACTTCCCCCTCCAGTACGACCTCTACCGGCGCACGGTGGACATGACGCGGACGCGCTACGGCGGCAGCGAGGCCCTCCCGCGCCGGCCGACGGGCGAGGACCCGCGCGACACCGTCTCGGTCTCGCGGCTGGATGAGGACCCCCGCCTGCGCGAGTTCTGGGCCGGCTACGCCTTCGTCGAGGACTTCCGCGAGGAGCGCGGCCACGCCTACATGCTCTCGGACCAGGTGTTCACGCGCCGGCAGGTCGTCGCGCAGCAGCCGGGCACCTGCCTCAACTGCCACGCCTCCACCTACGTCGCCTACCTCCGCGCCGGCAACGGCGACCTCATGGAGGGGTTCGCCCGCGTCAACCAGATGCCCTACCAGGAGGCCGTCCGGCTCGTGGACCACCCCGTCGCCTGCATCGACTGCCACGACCCCGAGACCATGCGGCTCCGCGTCACGCGGCCGGCGTTCATGGAGGGCATCCGCGCGCTGAAGGCCGGCCAGGGCGTCGAGGACTACGACGTCAACCGCGACGCGACGCGCCAGGAGATGCGGACGTACGTCTGCGGGCAGTGCCACGTCGAGTACTACTTCGCCGGGACGGAGAAGCGGCTGACCTACCCCTGGGACCGCGGCCTCACCGCCGACTCCATCCTCGCCTACTACGAGGCCAACGGCCACAACGACTGGACGCACCAGGTCAGCGGCGGCGGCGTGCTCAAGGCGCAGCACCCCGAGTTCGAGATGTTCAACCAGGGCATCCACGCCCGCTCCGGCGTCGCCTGCGCCGACTGCCACATGCCCTACATCCGCCAGGGCGCCATGAAGGTCTCCGACCACTGGGTCCGCAGCCCCCTGCTCAACGTCAGCAACGCCTGCCAGACGTGCCACCCCTGGGACGAGGCGGAGCTCACGGCGCGCGTGCACACGATCCAGGACCGGACCTACCAGCTCCGCAACCTCGCCATCGACGCGTCCCTCGCCCTCGCCCGCGCCATCAACGCCGCCGCGCAGGCGGACGCGGGCAACCCCCGCCTCGAGGCCGCCCGCCGCCACCACCGCCGCGCCCAGTTCCTGGCCGACTTCGTCGAGGCCGAGAACTCGATGGGGTTCCACGCGGACCAGGAGGCGGCGCGGGTCCTCGGGCTGTCGCTCAACGAGGCGCGGCTCGGCCACCTCGCCCTCTTCGGCGACCTCGTGCAGGCGACGGCCTCGGCGCTCCCCGCGCCGCCGCAGGCCGTCACGCCCCCGCCCCGGAACGGCACTCGCTGAGGCGCGCGCTTCGCGGGCGAACGGGAGAGAGGAAGAACGAGGCCTCCCACCCTCTCCTCACCTTCCACCCCTCCTCTCCCCACCCTCCCTCGTAGGGGCCGCCCCTACACCGCGGCGCGGGGGCGGGCCTACGGACCCGTGCAGGGCGGGCCGGTGCCGCCGCGCCGGCCCGCGCCCGTTCTTGTGGGGCACCCCGCACGCCGTCCCCCGATGACCGCCCCCTTCGTCGCCGCCGACAGCCCCGGCGTCCTCGACGCCCCCGAGGACGTCCTCACCACGCTCACCCGCGAGGGGAAACGGAAGTGGATGTACCCGGTGCCGAGCCCCGGCCGCTACGCGCGGCGCCGCCGGGCCCTCGGGTGGGGCCTCATCGCGCTGTTCGTCGCCCTCCCCGTCGTCCAGATCAACGGGAAGCCGGCGGTGCTCCTCGACGTGGTGCACCGGGCGTTCACCTTCTTCGGGTTCACGTTCTACCCGACCGACACCTTCCTCCTCCTGCTCTTCGGCATCGCCGCGCTGGTCTTCATCGCGCTGCTGACGGCGCTGCTGGGGCGGGTGTGGTGCGGGTGGGGCTGCCCGCAGACGGTCTACCTCGAGTTCGTCTACCGCCCCATCGAGCGGCTCATCGAGGGGAAGGAGCACGTCCGCCGCCGCCGCGACGAGGGGCCGTGGACGCTCGACAAGGCGTGGCGGAAGGTGGCGAAGTGGGCCGTGTACGGGCTGATCTCGGTGGCGCTGGCCCACGTCTTCGTCGCCTACTTCGCCGGGTGGGACCGGCTCCTCCGCTGGATGACGGGGCCGCCGGCCGAGCACTGGGGCTTCTTCGTCCTCATGGCCGGCACCTCGGCGCTGGTGCTGTTCGACTTCGGCGTCTTCCGCGAGCAGATGTGCACCATCGCGTGCCCCTACGCCCGCCTCCAGTCGGTCCTGATGGACCAGGACTCGCTCATCGTCTCGTACGACCACACCCGCGGCGAGCCGCGCGGGAGGGGGAAGGCGCGCGACGGCCTCGGCGACTGCGTCGACTGCCTCGCCTGCGTGCGCACGTGCCCGACGGGCATCGACATCCGCGACGGGCTCCAGATGGAGTGCGTCGCCTGCACCCAGTGCATCGACGCCTGCGACGCGATCATGCTGAAGGTGGGGCAGGCGCCCGGCCTCATCCGCTACACCTCCGAGCGCGCCCTCGAGGGGCTGCCTACGCGCGTGCTCCGGCCGCGCACCGCGCTCTACGGCGCCCTCCTCGCCGTCGTCGCCGTGCTGTTCGCCGTCGCCCTGACGACGCGCGGGGCGTACGACGTGGAGGTGGGCCGGAGCGCGGGCGCCCCGTTCATGGAGCTGCCCGACGGCACCGTCGCCAACCGCCTCCACTTCCGCGTCCGCAACCAGACGGCGGAGCCGGTGACGTTCACGGTCGAGGCCGTGGCGCCGGCGGGGGCGAGCCTCCGCGTGGGCGGGCGCCAGCCCGTCGCCCTCGCGCCGCAGGCGATGACGCGCCTCGAGGCGTTCGTCGTCGTGCCGGCGGAGGCGTTCGCGGGGGCGCCGCAGCAGGAGGGCCGCTTCCGCGTCGTCTTCAGCGACGGGCACGAGGAGGCGCTGGCGTTCCCGCTCCTCGGGCCGAGCCGGTAGCGGCGCCGCGGCGGCTCAGGCCCCGCCGCCGTCCGCGGTGAGGCGGAAGTCGCCGGCGGCCATGCGCCGGGCGAGCTCGCCCAGCGTCATGCTCCCGAACATCGCCTCGACCTGCCCGCGCACGGGCGCCCACTGCTCGTGGAGCGGGCACGGCCGCCGCTCGCCGCAGCCGGGCAGCCCCAGCACGCACGCGTGGAAGATGGCCGGGCCGTCCACAGCGAGGACGATCTCCTTGAGGAAGATGCGCTCGGCCGGCCGCGCCAGCCGCACGCCGCCGGCGGCCCCCCGCGACGACGCCAGCACGTCGTGCTGCGTGAGGGTCTGGACGACCTTGGCGAGGAACGGGTACGGGATCCCCAGCGCCGCGCTGATCGAGCGGATCGGGACGTAGGTGTCGGGGGTGGCCGCGGCGAGGTGGAGCGCGGCGCGGACCCCGTACTCGCACGCTTTCGAGAGGAGCATGGCGGTGAGCAGCGGGAGGGACGAAGGACGCCGGAAGCCCGGCGGTGAGCCCGGCTCCCGCGTGAAGATGCGGCGAGACACGGCCTCCGGGCCATTCGACCTGACCGATCCCGGCTGCCGCCCCCGCCCCGGCCTCGTGCGGCCTCTTTTTAGGACTGCCAGGTCCGATTGTAGGCCGTTCCCCTACGCCCTCCGCCACTCCGCCCTCACACGCCGGAGCGGGAACGCAGTCTTCTCCCGGCCTGCTCGGGGTTCGTCTCTTGCGTCGTTCGGCTCCGGCCTGAGCCTCGACCCCCACTGCCATGCGCCACCGGCACCTCCCCCCCACCCTGATCCTCCTCGCCCTCGTCCTCGCCGCCTGCGGCGGAAACGCGTCCTCCGGCGGCGCCGCCGGCCCCGCCCTCGACCCGAGCCTCCCGTTCCAGGGCGCCCTCGCCCTCGGCCCGGTCGACGCCGCGCTCGCCGCCGAGGGCGAGGCGCTCTTCGGCACCCGCTGCTCGGCCTGCCACAAGCTCGACGAGCGCTACGTCGGCCCGGCGCTGCGGGGGGTGACGGAGCGCCGCGACCCGGCGTGGGTGATGAACATGATCCTCGCGCCGGACAAGATGATCCAGGTGGACCCCGACGCGCAGGCGCTCTTCGCCGAGTACGGCGTGCCGATGACGAACCAGAACCTCACCGAGGCCGAGGCGCGCGCCCTCGTGGAGTACCTCCACCAGACCGCCGCGCCCCAGACCGCCTCGGACTCCTGACCCCCGGCTCCCGCCCCCGCCTCACCCACCCTCACGAGGCCCCATCATGAAACGGTACCAGCCCCTCCTCCTCGCCCTCGCCGTCGTGCTGGCCCTGGGCACCACCTTCGTCGCCTGCCGCTCCACCGGCAGCACCGGCGACGCCGCCGCGTCCTACGTCGCCCCCGGCGAGTACGACGCGTTCTACGCCTTCATGTCGGGCGGCTTCAACGGGCAGCTCTCCGTCTACGGGCTCCCGTCGGGCCGCCTCTTCCGCGTCATCCCCGTGTTCTCGCAGGACCCCGAGAAGGGGTACGGCTACTCCGAGGAGACGCGCGCGATGCTGATGACCTCGCACGGGTTCGTCCCGTGGGACGACGCCCACCACCCCGAGCTCTCGATGACCGACGGCGTCCCCGACGGCCGGTGGATCTTCATCAACGGGAACAACACCCCGCGCGTGGCGCGCATCGACCTCGCCACGATGAACACGGCCGAGATCCTCGAGATCCCGAACTCGTCGGGCAACCACGCCTCCCCGTTCGTCACCCCGAACAGCGAGTACGTCGTCGCGTCCACCCGCTTCTCGCTGCCGATCCCGAACCGGGACGTCCCGCTCGACTCCCTCGGCGCCGCGCTCGACGGGACCATCTCGTTCATCCGCGCCGACGAGCCGGGCCGGATGGACATCGCGTTCCAGATCCTCATGCCCGGGTTCAGCTACGACCTCGCCCACGCCGGGAAGGGCCCCTCGGACGGGTGGGCCTTCTTCACCACCTACAACACCGAGCGCGCCACGACCCTCCTCGAGGTCAACGCCTCCCGCAACGACAAGGACTTCATCGCCGCCGTCAACTGGCGCCGCGCCGAGGAGTGCGTGGCCGGGGGCGCCGGCCGCCAGGTCCCGGGCGAGTACTACCACAACTACGTCGACGAGCGGCACGTCGCCGTCTCCGAGGTCCGGGACGGCGTGCGGATGATCACGCCGGCCGACTGCCCGGACATGGTCTACTTCCTCCCGACGCCGAAGTCGCCGCACGGCGTCGACGTCGACCCCACGGGCGAGTACATCGTCGGCGGCGGCAAGCTCGCCACCGTCATCCCCGTCCACTCCTTCTCGCGGATGCTCACGGCCATCGAGGAGGGCGCCTTCGAGACGACCGTCGACGGCATCCCGGTCCTCCGCTACGAGGCCGTGCTCCACGGGGAGGTCGAGAACCCCGGCCTCGGCCCGCTCCACACCGAGTTCGACGGGCGCGGCTACGCCTACACCTCGGCCTTCCTCTCCTCCGAGATCGTGAAGTGGCACGTCGAGCGGACGGAGGTCGTCGACCGGATCCCCGTCTACTACAGCATCGGCCACCTCATGATTCCGGGCGGGGACAGCCGGCAGCCGTGGGGGCAGTACGTCGTCGCCCTCAACAAGATCACGAAGGACCGCTACCTCCCGACCGGCCCCGAGCTCACGCAGTCGGCCCAGCTCATCGACATCACGGGCGACCGGATGCGGATGGTGCTCGACTTCCCGACCATCGGCGAGCCGCACTACGCGCAGGCGCTCCCGGCCGAGCTCATCCGCGACCGGCAGGTCCAGATCTACGAGATCACGGAGAACCGGAACCCCCACGCCGCGCGCAACGAGGGCGAGGCCCGCGTCGAGCGCGACGGGAACACCGTCCACGTCTACATGACGGCGATCCGGAGCCACTTCGCCCCGGACAACATCGAGGGCATCCGCGTCGGCGACGAGGTGTACTTCCACCTCACCAACCTCGAGCAGGACTGGGACGTCCCGCACGGGTTCGCCATCATGGGGATGGAGAACGCCGAGCTCCTCGTGATGCCGGGCGAGACGCGGACGGTGCGGTGGCGCCCGCAGCGCGCCGGGATCTTCCCGTTCTACTGCACCGACTTCTGCTCGGCGCTCCACCAGGAGATGTCGGGGTACGTCCGGGTCTCCCCGGCCGGCTCGAACGTCCCGCTCGCCTTCGGCACGGGCGCCATCGCCCGCGACGACCACGACGCCGACAACCCGGCCGGCGGGGCCGGCTCCGCCCCCGCCGACGCGGACGCCGACGCCGGGGCGCCCCGCTGACGCCGCTCCGGCCGGGGGCGCGGTGCCCCCGGCCGGCCATCGCCCGTCCCGGTCCCCAGACGTCGCCTCCCATGAAGCCGACCTCCCGCCTCCTCCTCGCCACGGCCGCCCTCCTCCTCGGCCTCGTCTACGTCCTCCCCATCTGGCGCGTGACGCTGGAGGCGCCGCAGTACCCCGGCGGCATCGGCATGCTCATCCACGTCGACACCATCACGGGCGTTCACCGCCACGACCTCCAGAACATCAACGGGCTCAACCACTACATCGGGATGAAGCCCATCGTGCCGGACATGATCCCGGAGCTGCGGTGGATGCCGTGGCTGTTCGGCGGCCTCATCGGGCTCGGCCTGCTGGCCGCCGCGCTCGGCCGGCGCTGGGCGCTCTACGCCTGGACCGCGCTGTTCGCCGCCCTCCTCGCCGTCGGCTTCGTGGACTACTACCGGTGGGGGTACGACTACGGCCACGACCTCAGCCCCGACGCGGCGATCAAGGTGCCGGGGATGGCCTACCAGCCGCCGATCATCGGCTCCAAGGTCATCCTCAACTTCACGGCGCACTCGTGGCCCGACCTCGGCGGCCTCGCCGTCTTCGCCGCCTTCGCGCTGGCCGCGGGGCTCTGCGTCTACGAGCTCCGCCATCGCCGCCGCGAGGCCGCCGCTTCGGCGTCCACCGCCGCGCCGTCGGCCCCGCCTGAAAGCCGAGCCCGCCCGGACCGCGCCTTCGCCGCTCCCCCCGAGCCCGCCACCTGAGCCCTCATGCGCGCGTCCGCCCTCGTCCTCGCCCTCGCCCTCCTCGGCGGCTGCCGGCCCGAGCCGGTGCCGCTGCGCTACGGCGAGGACGCTTGCGCCCACTGCCGGATGACGGTCTCCGACCCCCGCTTCGGCGCCGAGCTCGTCGCCGCGACAGGGCGGACGTACCCCTTCGACGCCGTCGAGTGCCTGGCCGCGTTCGTGCAGGCCCACCCCGAGGTCGAGGTCCACTCGCTCTGGGTGACGCCCTCCGACGCGCCCGGCACGCTCGTGCACGTCGAGGACGCCTTCTTCGCCCGGAGCCCGGCCGTGCGCAGCCCGATGGGCGCCGGCCTCATCGCGTTCTCCACCGCCGCCGCCCGCGACGCGGCCCTCGCCGGGGAGGGCGAGGCGCTCGACTGGGCCGGCGTCCTCGTCCGGGTGAGCGAGGACGCCCCCCACGCCCACCTCCCCTGAGCCGGCCCGGACCGATGCGCACCGTCGTCCTCCTGCTGGCTCTGATGGCGCCGGCGGCCTCGGCCGGGGCTCCCCCACCGCGCACGCTCGTCGTGGCGCCGGGCGGGGCGACCCTGGCCGGGGCCCTGGCCGCCGCCCGCCCCGGCGACCGCCTCGTCGTCCGCCCCGGCGTCTACCGCGAGCCCACGCTCGTCGTGGACAAGCCCGTCGAGGTCGTCGGCGAGCCGGGGGCCGTGCTCGACGGCGAGGGGCAGCGCGAGCTGATCCAGGTCGTAGCCGACGGCGTGACGGTGCGCGGGCTGACGTTCCGCAACACCGGCCACACGTTCGTCGGCGACCGGGCGGCGCTGCGCGTGGAGGAGGCCGGCGGCTGCCGGATCGAGGGCAACCGGTTCGAGGGCACCTTCTTCGGCGTCTACCTCGCCCAGGCGCACGACTGCGCCGTAGCGGCCAACGTCTTCGTCGGCCCCGACGTGCCGGAGTCGCTGGCGGGCAACGGCATCCACCTCTGGTACTGCCGGCGGGTCACGGTGACGGACAACCGGATCGCCCGCCACCGCGACGGGATCTACTTCGAGTTCGTCGAGGACAGCGCGGCCGAGCGGAACGTGAGCACGGCGAACCGCCGCTACGGCCTCCACTTCATGTTCTCCGACCGCTGCCGCTACGTCGGCAACGTGTTCCGCGCGAACGGGGCGGGCGTGGCCGTGATGTACACCGAGGAGGTGGCGATGACGGGGAACCGGTTCGAGGACAACCGCGGCCCGGCCGCCTACGGCCTCCTCCTCAAGCAGATCTCCGGCGGCACGATCTCCGGCAACCGGTTCGCCGGCAACACCGTCGGCCTCTTCGCCGAGGGCGCCGCGCGGATGGCCGTCGAGGGCAACGACTTCGTCCGCAACGGGTGGGCCGTGAGGGTGATGGCCGACGCGCGCCAGACGCGGTTCGCCCGCAACAACTTCGTCGCCAACACCTTCGACGTCGGGACGAACGGGCGGCACGGGACGACGGTGTTCGAGGGGAACTACTGGTCGGCCTACCGCGGCTACGACCTCGACCGCGACGGCACGGGCGACGTGGCGTTCCGGCCGGTCCGCCTCTTCGCCCTCATCGTCGAGGAGCACGAGCCGGCGCTGCTCCTGCTGCGGAGCCTGTTCGTGGACCTCCTCGACCTCGCCGAGCGCGTCGCGCCGGCGCTCACGCCCGAGACCCTCGCCGACGCCTGCCCCGCCATGCGCCCGCTCCCGCGATGACGACCGCCGCCCGCTCCGCTCCCTCGACATCGACCTTCCCTCTCCCCTCCAAGGAGGACGGGGGGGAACGGAGCGCGCTGCCCCCACCCATCCTGACGGCCGAGGGGCTGGTGAAGCGGTTCGGCCGGCGCGAGGTGCTGCGGGGCGTCGACCTCGCGCTCGGGCGCGGGCGCGTGACCGCCGTCGTCGGCCCCAACGGATCGGGCAAGACGACGCTCGTCAAGGCGCTCCTCGGCCTCGTCCACCCCGACGCCGGGCGCATCACGTTCGACGGCGCCGAGGTCCGGCCTGGCGACGTGGCCTACCGCGCTCGCGTCGGCTACATGCCGCAGGCGGCCCGCTTCCCCGAGAACCTGACCGCGCGCGAGGTGCTCGCCCTGCTCCGCGCCCTCCGCCCCGCCGAGGCGGCCGACGAGACGCTCGCCGCGGCGCTCGGGCTGGCCGGCGAGATGGACCGGCCGCTCCGCCAGCTCTCCGGCGGCACGCGCCAGAAGGTCAACGCCGCCGTCGCCTTCCTCTTCCGCCCCGCCCTCGTCGTCCTCGACGAGCCCACGGCCGGGCTCGACCCCGTCGCGGCCGGCGTGCTCAAGGATCGCATCCGCGCCGAGCAGACGCGGGGGACCGCCTTCCTCCTCACCTCCCACCTCATGGGCGAGATCGAGGAGCTGGCCGACGACCTCGTGTTCCTCCTCGACGGCCGCGTGCGCTTCGCCGGCCCCCCCGCCGCGCTCCGCGCCCTCACGGGCGAAGGCCGCCTCGAGCGCGCCCTCGCCCACCTCATGACCGCCGCCCGATGACCGTCGCCGTCCCCGCTGCCCCCTCGGCCGCCGTGCCGGTGCTGCGGTACGCGCTCCGCGACGCCGTCCGCGGCCGGTGGGCGCCCCTCTACGCCCTCTTCTTCGGCGCCGTCACCGACGCGCTGTTCCGGTTCTCCGGCGGCGGGGAGCAGGTGCTCCTCAGCCTCCTCAACGTGGTGCTCCTGCTCGTCCCCCTCGTCAGCCTCGTCTTCGGCGTGGCCTACCTCTACGGGGCGCGGGCGTTCGTCGAGCTGATGCTGGCGCAGCCGATCCGGCGGCGCGCCCTGTTCGCGGGGCTCTACGGCGGGCTCCTCGCCCCGCTGGCGCTGGTGCTCGTCCTCGGCGTGGGGCTCCCGTTCGCGTGGCACGGCGGGGCGGCGCTGGCCGGCCCGCTGGCCCGCCTCCTCGGCGCGGGCGTGCTCCTGACGGCGGCGTTCCTCGCCCTCGCGTTCCTCGTGGCCGTGCGGTTCGAGGACCGGATGAAGGGGCTCGGCGCCGCGCTCGTCCTCTGGCTCCTCCTCGCCGTCGTCTACGACGGCGTCGTGCTCATGGTGGCCTACGCGTTCGCGGCGTATCCGCTGGAGCGGCCGATGATCGCGCTGGCGATGCTGAACCCGATCTCGCTGGCGCGTGTGCTCCTGCTGCTCGACCTCGACGTGGCGGCGCTCCTCGGCTACACCGGCGCCGCGTTCGAGCGGTTCTTCGGGACGGCCTGGGGCACCGGCCTCACGCTCGGGGCGCTGCTGGGGTGGGTGGCCGCCCCGCTGGCCCTCGCCCTCCGCCGCTTCCACCGGAAGGACTTCTGAGGGCGCGGGGGACGGCCGGGGCCGGCCCTGCGGAGGCGGCGTAGGGGCCGCCCCCACACAAGCGCGCAGGGACGCCCGACGCGCGCCCCACCGGGGCCACCGGCACCGGCGCCTCGGCGCCCGGCCCATCTTGCCCGCGTCTCCCCGACCCTCCGGCCGTGTACGATCTCCCCACCAACGGTCACACCGGCACTCCGGCGCGGAAGCCACCGCTCCTCCCGCCCCACGTCGCGTGGCCTCTCTTCGTCGTGCTGCTGCTGGCGATCAGCGTGGGCGCCGCCGCCGTCACCGTCGTCGCGGCGTACTCGGACGGCGGGGCGCAGATCGTCGAGGGCTCGCCCTACGACCCGAACCGCCACGAGGGCGCCCGTTGAGCCGCATCGCCGCCGATAGGGCCCCTACCGTCCACGCCGCGCCGCGCCGCGCCGCGGGCCGGCCGGCGGGGCGGCTGACCGTGAGCCCGCACGCGCCGTGCGCGCACTGCGGCCTCCCGGTGGGCCCCCACCCCGTCTTCGGCGACGGGGGGCCGTTCTGCTGCACCGGCTGCGCCGTCGTCTACCGCGCCCTCGCCGAGTCCGGCCTCGACGGCACCTACTACCACCTCCGCCGGCTGACCGACGCCCGCGTGGCCGCCCGGCCCCTCGCGCCCGACCCCCTCCAGGTCTCCGAGCTCGACACGGAGCGCTTCCTCGCCGAGGAGACGCGCCCGGTGGGCGACGGCGCCCGGGCGGTCGAGCTGTTCGTCGACGGCGTCCACTGCGCCGCGTGCGTGTGGCTCGTCGAGCGGATGCCGTACGAGGTCGAGGGCGTGCGTGCGGCGCGGCTGGACCTCCCGCGCGCGCGGCTCTCGCTCCAGTTCGACCCCGCCCGCGTGCGCCTCTCCGCCGTGGCCGCGTGGCTCGCGCGGTTCGGCTACGCCGCGCAGCCCGTCCGGCAGGCCGGCGTGGGGCAGCGGACCGAGGCCGAGCGGAAGCTGCTCATCCGCACGGGCGTGGCGTGGGCGCTCGCGGGCAACGTGATGCTCGTCGCGTTCGCGCTCTACTCCGGCCTCGACGGCGAGGCGGGCGCACTGGCGACGGCGGCGCGCTGGGCGAGCCTCGCGCTCACGCTCCCCTCCGTCGCCTACGGCGGCGCGCCGTTCTTCCAGCGGGCGTGGGCGTCGGTGCGGGCCGCCCTCCGCGCGCGCGACCCGCGGCGGCTCCACATGGACACCCCCATCGCCCTCGGCGTCCTCGTCGGCTTCGGCCATAGCGCGTGGGCGACCGTCGCGGGGCGGGGCGAGGTGTGGTTCGACTCCATCGCCGTGCTCATCGCGGCGCTGCTGACGGCGCGGTACCTCCAGCTGCGCAGCCGCCGCCTGGCCGGCGAGGCGAGCGAGCGCCTCCTCGCCCTCGTCCCGCCGATGGCCCGCCGCGTGACGGCGGCGGGCGTCGAGGTCGTCCGGCAGGACGCGCTCCGGCAAGGCGACGTCGTCGAGGTACCAGCGGGGGAGGTGGTGCCGGTAGACGGCACCGTGATCTCCGGCGCGAGCCGGCTGAACAACGCCGTGCTCACGGGCGAGAGTCGCCCGGAGCCGGTGCGCGAGGGGGGGCGCGTCGAGGCGGGGGCCACCAACCTCCAGGCGCCGCTGCGCGTCCGCGTCGAGGCTGCGGGCGACGCGACGCGGGTGGGGCGGCTCCTCGCGTGGGTCCGCGAGGCCGACGGCAAGCGGGCCCCGGTCGTCCTCCTGGCGGACCGCCTCGGGGGGGCCTTCGTCCTCGGCGTGCTCGCCCTCGCCCTGCTCACCGCCGCCCTCTGGCTCTGGCTCGACCCCGGCCGGTGGGCGCAGCACGTGGCGGCGCTGCTCGTCATCACGTGCCCCTGCGCCCTCGGCATGGCGACGCCGCTGGCGATGGCCGTCGCCGCCGGGCGCGCCGCCCGCGCCGGCCTCTTCGTCAAGAGCGACGAGGCCACGCAGCGGCTGACCGACGTCGACACCGTCGTCCTCGACAAGACCGGCACCCTCACCGAGGGCGAGATGGCGCTCGTCGAGTGGACCGGCGACGAGCGCGCGCTCGACCTCGCCGCCGCGCTGGAGGCGCACGCGAACCACCCCGTCGCCGCCGCGCTCGTCCGCGCCCGCCTCGGCGGCGTGCCGGAGGAGGAGCGCGAGGCGGTGACGCTGGTAGAGGCCGAGGCCGGCCAGGGCATCCGCGGCCTCGTGGCGTGCCACCCCGTCGTCGTCGGCCGCCCCGAGTGGGTCGCCGAGCAGACGGCGCAGCCGGTGCCGGCCGACCTCGCCGCGGCCTTCCGCCGCTACGCCGCCGAGGGCCACACGCCCGTCGGCGTGCTCGTCGGCGGGGCGTGGGCGGGGGCGCTCGCCTTCGGCGACCGGCTCCGCGACGAGGCGCCCGCGCTCGTGCGCGCGCTCGAGGCCGAGGGGAAGGCGGTGCACCTGCTCTCGGGCGACCACCCCGAGGCCGTGGCCGTCGTGGCCCGGCGGCTCGGGGTCGCACCCGCACGAGCGCGCGGCGGCGTCTCCCCCGAGGGCAAGCGCGAGGCCGTCGCGGCGCTCCAGGCCGAGGGACGCGTGGTCCTCATGGTGGGCGACGGCGTCAACGACGCCGCCGCGCTCCAG
>DATGQT010000047.1:0-5899 GCA_035304085.1 Rubricoccaceae bacterium | reverse complement strand
CTACTCCCGCACCCCCGAGGCGGCGGCGCTGCTCCTGGCCGACGGGGCGTGGGTGCCGGGCGTCCGCGTCGAGACCGCGTCGTACCCCCTCCTCATCCCCGCCCTCCTCGCCGCCTACTACGCCGCCCGCTGCGCCGGCCGCGCCGACGTGGTCGCGGCCGTGCAGACGCGGCCGTTCCCCGCCGATGCCCCCGCCGTCCTCTCGGCCGCCCTCGTCCGGCCGTTCCACCTCGCCGCCCCCGACGCGCTCGTCGCCGGCGACGCCGCGCTGCCGGAGCCGGGCGAGGTGCTGGACCTCTTCCTCGACGCCCCGCCGCCCGTCGGCGCCGCCGAGGGCGTGGCGCTCGCCGAGGCCGTCGCGAGGCGCGCGCACGTCCCGGAGTCCGGCTTCCCCGTCGGCTGCGTGGCCGAGGCGGAGGACGGGCGGCTCGTGCCGGGGTGCAACGTCGAGCACGCCGACTGGACGCGGGGGCTGTGCGCCGAGCGCGTCACCCTCGCCGCGGCGCGAGGCTATGGGGCGGGGGCGCTCCGGCGGCTCTACCTTACGTGCCCGCGCGACCCGCGCGCCACCCCCTGCGGGGCGTGCCGCCAGGTCCTCGCCGAGCTGGCCCCGGGCGTCCCCGTCGTCATGGGCCGGGGCGCGGCGCCGCCGGAGGTGGCGACGCCGGAGCGCCTCCTGCCCGGCGCCTTCGCCGGCGACGCCCTCCGCGCCTGAACCCCATCGCCCCATCGTCATGACCCGCTTCCTGCTCCTCCTCACCCTGGCCACCGGCGCCGCCGGTGCGCTCCACGCTCAGCCCACCGCCACGGCGAAGTACTGGGTCTTCTTCATCGACAAGGGCGACGGGGCGGCCCGCGCGCCGTCGTTCGTCGTGTCGGAGCGAGCGGCGGCGCGGCGGGCGCTCCGGGGGCAGGCCGCCCGCCCACGCGGCGTGGACGTGCCCGTGAGCCCCGCCTACGTCGCGGCCCTCGAGGCGCTCGGCGCCGAGGTCGCCGTCGAGAGCCGGTGGCTCAACGCCGTCAGCGCCGTGCTGACGCCGGCGCAGATCGACGCCGTGGCGGCGCTCCCGTTCGTGCGGGAGCTCCGGCCCGTCGCCCGCCTGGAGCGCACGACGCTGCCGTCGTTCACGCCGCTCGCCCCGCCGTCGCCCCTGGCCCCCGTGGCGGGCGGCTACGACTACGGGCCGTCGGAGGCCCAGCTCGCCCTCGTCCACGCCGACGCCGCGCTCGAGGCCGGCTACGACGGCGACGGCGTCGTCCTCGGCTACCTCGACACCCTCTTCGACTTCTCGCACCAGGCCCTCGTCCACATCCCCGACGACGGGCGGCTCCTCGGCGTCGAGGACTTCACGGGGCAGGAGCAGGACAACTACCACGGCCTCAACACCACCTCCGTCGCCCTCGGCTTCGACCCGGGCGACCTCATCGGGCCGGCGTTCATGGCCGAGGTCCTCGCCGCCACTACGGAGTACGCCCCCACCGAGACCCACGACGAGGAGGACTTCTTCATCGCCGGCCTGGAGTGGCTCGAGGCCAACGGCGTCGACGTCGTCAACGTCTCGCTCGGCTACAGCACGTTCGACCCCGGCGAGGGGGACTACACCTACGAGGACCTCGACGGCGACACCACCCCCTTCACGCAGGCGGTGGACCGCGCGGCGGCGCTCGGCGTGGCCGTCGTCGTGGCCGCGGGGAACGAGGGCGACGGGAGCTGGCGCTACATCACCGCCCCCGCCGACGCCGACTCCGCCATCGCCGTCGCCGCCGTCCGCCTCAACGGCACGCGCGCCTCGTTCTCCGGCGTCGGCCCCACGGCCGACGGCCGCCTCAAGCCCGACGTGGCCGCCCTCGGCGTCGACGTCCACGTCGCGTCGCGGTTCGGGGGCTACACCGACGGCAACGGCACGTCGTTCGCCGCGCCGATGGTGGCGGGCGTCGTCTGCCAGCTCCTCGAAGCCGACCCCACGCTCGACCCCATCGCGATCCGCGACCTCCTCCGCGCGACGGCGAGCCAGGCGAGCGACCCCGACTCCCTCCTCGGCTGGGGCATCGCGGACGCCGAGGCGGCCGTCCTCCTCGCCGTCGCCGCCGAGCCGGGGGTGGCCGAGGCGCGGCCGTGGCGGCTCTTCCCGAGCGTCGCCCGCGCCGGAGGCCGGCTCGTCGCCGAGGTGGACGTGGCACGGCCCGGCCCCCTCACGCTGGCGCTCTACGACGTCCTCGGCCGCCGCGTCGGCACCCTCTACGACGGCCCCGTCGCGGCCGGGCCGACGCGCCTGCCGCTGGCGGCGCCGGCGCTCGCCCCCGGCCTCTACTTCGTCCGCGCCGACGGCCCCGACCTCCACGCCGCCGCCCGTCTCGTCGTCGTCCGCTGACGCCGCGCTGCGCGAAGAAAGGAAGAAAGGGTGAATGGGAGAGGGGGGGACGGCGTGTTCTCTCCCTTAACCCCCGTTCTCCCTTTCACCCGCTCCCCCTTTCTCACACCCGTGGACCTCACCCTCGCCGCGTCCCCCCTCCTGCTCCTCCTCGCCGTCGCCGTCGCCGGCGCGCTGACGTGGTGGACCTACGGGCGCTCGACGCCGCGCGTGACGGGGCCGAAGCGCGTGCTCCTCGTCGGGCTCCGGTTCGCGGCACTGTTCGTCGTCGTGTTGCTGCTCTTCGAGCCGGTGTTCCGGCGGGTGGCGCAGCGCGAGGAGCCACCCGTGCTGGCCGTGCTCGTGGACGCGAGCGAGAGCCTCACGGCCGACCCCGAGGGCAACGCCGCCGCCCCGCCCGGCGCCGAGGCCGTCCGCGCCGCCCTCGCCGGCCTCCCCGACGCCGACGCCCTCCGCCTCTACCGCTTCGCCGCCGACGTGCAGCCGCTCACCGGCGACAGCCTCGCCTTCGACGGGGAGCGGACCGACATCGCGCGGGCCATCCGGACGGTCGAGGAGCAGCTCGAAGGGCGCAACCTCCGCGGCATCGTCCTGATCTCCGACGGCCGCTACAACACCGGGCGCAACCCGCTCTACCTCGCCGAGCGAGCGCGCGTCCCCATCTACACCGCCGTCGTCGGCGACACGACGGCGCAGCGGGACGTCCGGGTGAGCCGGGTGGTGACGAACGAGGTGGCCTACGTGGGCAGCCTGCTGCCGGTGCGCGTGGGCGTGCGCGCGAGCGGGTTCGGCGGCCAGCCCGCCACGGTCGCCCTCGTCGAGGGCGGGCGGACGGTCGCCTCGGAGGCCGTGACGCTCCCCGCGGACGGCCTCGAAACGACCGTCGAGCTGGAGGTGACGCCGACGCAGCCGGGCCTCCACCGCTACGCCGTCACCGTCTCGCGCCTGCCGGGCGAGGCGACGTACCGCAACAACGCCGAGAGCGTGACCGTGCGCGTGCTCGACACGAAGCGGCGCGTGCTCCTCGTGGCCGGCGCCCCCTCGCCCGACCTCACCGCCCTCCGCACCGTCCTCGAGGCCGATCCTCAGGTGGAGCTCACGGTGCGGACGCAGCGCGGCCCCGGCGCCTTCTACGAGGGCGCCCTCCCCTCGGCCCTCGGCGCCTTCGACGCCGCCGTCCTCGTCGGCTTCCCGGGGCCGGCCCCCAGCGACGCGGCGGCGGCGCTGGCCGGGGCCGTCTCCGACGGCCTCCCCGCGCTGTTCGTGCTCGCGGCGCAGACCGACCTCGGCGCGCTCGGCCGCCTCTTCGGCGACGTGCTCCCGGCCGCGCCGGCGGTCGTCCGCCCGGGCGTGGACGAGGCGGGCGTGGTGGTGACGCCGGCGGGCTCGACGCACCCCGTCCTCCAGGTCCCCGGCGTGCCCGTGGACCAGCTCGACCGCCTCCCGCCGCTCGCCTACAGCACGAGCCGCTGGACGCCCGCCCCCGACGCCCGCGTCCTCGCGTCGGTCCGCCGCGGGGGCGTGGCGCTGGAGGCGCCCCTGCTGGCCGTGCGCGCGAGCGGCGGCCTCCGCACCGCCGCCCTCCTCGGCGCGGGCTCGTGGCGCTGGGCCAACCTCCCCGCCGACCTCGAAGCCCTCGACCCGTTCTACCCCGGCCTCGTGGACAACCTCCTCCGCTGGGTGACGGCGCGCGAGGACCGCCGGCCCGTCCGCGTCCGCCCCACGCGCGCCCTCTTCGGCGAGCGCGAGGCGGTCACGTTCAGCGGGCAGGTCTACGACGAGAGCCTGGAGCCCGTGGACGACGCCGACGTGCGGGTGACGGTGACGGCGCCGGACGAGACGCAGACGCCGCTGACGATGCGCCCGCTCGGCAACGGCCGCTACGCCCTCGACGCGGGCGTCCTCCCCGCGGGATCGTACACCTACGCGGCCGTCGCGGAGCGGGCGGGGCAGCCGCTGGGCGACGACCGCGGCGCCTTCGCCGTCGGCGCGCTCGCGCTCGAGTTCCGCGAGCCCGGCGCCGACGCGGCGCTCATGCGCCAGCTCGCCCGGCGCAGCGGGGGGCGCGTGGTGCCCGTGGCGGAGGTGCCGGCGCTGCCCGCACAGCTGGCGGCGGAGGGGCGGCTCGCGGCGCGGTCGGTAGAGGAGGAGCGGGAGACGCCGCTGCTCCACCTCCCCCTCCTCCTCGGCCTCGTCGTCGCCTGCCTCACGGCCGAGTGGTTCGTCCGCAAGCGGAGCGGGATGGTCTGAGCCCCCGGCTCTCGTTCCCGAGACCGTCGTGCTACCGCGCCGGGCTACCGCTGCTTGACGAACGTGACCGTCCGCTCACCCAGCGGGGTTTCGAGGCGGATGAGGTAGGTGCCGGCGGGGAAGCGCCCCGGGCGGATGCCGACGTCGTGGTAGCCCTCGGCCCGGCGCCCCTCGTCGAGCACGGCGATGCGGCGGCCGGCGAGGTCGTAGAGGGAGAGGCGGGCGATCGTCTCCTCCTCGAGCCAGTACGTGACCCGCGCCACGCCGGTCGAGGGGTTGGGGCGCGGCGTGCCGAGGAAGACGGGTCCCTCGAGCGTGGGGTCGGGGCCGGGCGGAGGATCGGGGTCGTCCCCGAGCCGGATGGCGTACGGCGCCGTCTGGATGCGGAGGGGGTCGCGCGCGGCCGCGACGAACGCGTGCGCGCTGTCGAGAGGGAGGTCGGGCGCGGCGTAGAGCTGGTGGCGCTCGTAGACCAGGGCGTACGTGTCGAGGTTGAGCGAGGGGTCCGTGTTCGGCATCGGCCCGGGGAGGCGGAGCCCACTGGCGCCGTAGAGCGCCTCGTCGCCGGTGCATTGCTTGACCCCCGCCGGCGCCTGGTCGCTGTAGTACGAGCCGGGCTGGAGGTCGGGGATGTCGGCGGAGAGGCCGAAAGCCGAGACGAGGGTGCCCTGCTCGCCCTGCAACACCTCCCACTCCAGGTTCCCCTCGTGGGCCGGCTCCGGCTCCCCGTCGAGGAGGAGCCCTTCGGGGTCGAGGTTGCTATAGCGGCGCATCCCGACGGCGTTGGGGCTGTAGTCGTTGTAGGCCATGGGCCCTTGCTGGAGGGGATGCGTTCGGAAGAAGACGGTGGCCCTGAGGTAGCGTTCGTAGAAGAAGCTGTCTTGCTGCATGAGTGCACCGCTATTGAACCCGATGATGGACCGGATCGCCCGGACGGGCCCGCTCCGATTCGCGATGAAGGCGCCGCGGCCGGCGGAGCCGGTGTATTCCGTGCGCACGCAGTTGCCGGGTTCGGGCTGGATCTTCCAGCGGTCGAGCAGGTCGACCCCCGTCGCGCCGCCCGCGTGCACTTCGAGCGCGTCCTCGATCCAGCGGTCGGCGTAATGGCGGCGGTAGAACGCCGTGACGACCTCGGAGTCCTCGGGGTTGGCGCCGAGGGCGTCGCCGACGGGGTTCTCGTTATCGAAGGGGATGCCGTCGAGGTCGTACGTTTCGTGGTAGCTCCCGGAGAGGAGGCGGAACCGGTACGCGACGTACGGGCGTCCGGCATCGGGGGG
>DATGQT010000046.1:0-30575 GCA_035304085.1 Rubricoccaceae bacterium | reverse complement strand
GCGTCGGCGCCCGGCGCGGCCTGCAGGAAACCGAGGAGGAGCAGGATCAGCATCGACTACCGACCACGGACCACGGACCACGGACCTCTTCGTCCACCGCAGCGAGGAGGCGGGCGGCCTCGTCCGTCGTCGCCTTCGGGTCGGCGGCGGGGGCGGCGGGGGCGAACTGGGCCTGCTCGCAGCGGGCGAGGAGGTCGGCCAGCCCCGCGCGCGTCCCGGCCGTGACGCCGGCGCCGGCGAGGGCGTCGAGGAGGGCGGGGCGGGCGAGGCCGTGGGCGGCGATGCCGAGGCGGTCGGCGAGGAAGTCGCGCACGGCGCGCTCGACGGCGGCGTGGACGGCGGGGCCGGTGCCGGCGGCGCGCGCGGCGCGGAGCCGCCGTCGCGCCTCGGGGTGGGCGCGGAGGGCGAGGGCCTCGGGCGAGCGGTCGGCACGGCGGTCGGCGCGCCGGCGGAGGGCGGCGAGGCCGAGGAGGGCGAGGAGCGGGAGGGCGAGGGCGGCGCCGAGCGCCCACGCCGGGAACGTCGCCGATCCCTCGCCGGCGCGGCGCCAGCTGGCCTCGCCGATGAGGCCGAGGGGGGCGGACGGGCCGGCGCCGGCGGACTCGGGCGCGAGCACGGCGGCCGGGCCGGTGGCCTCGACCGTGAACGGGCCGGCCTCGAGCGTGCGGTAGGCGCCCGCCTCGGGGTCGTAGTAGCTCCACGCCAGGGCCGGGATCTCGAAGGTGCCGCCGCCGCGCGGGGCGAGGGTGTACGTGAACCGGCGGACGCCCGAGAGCGGCGCCTCGCTCCGGTCGATCATCCGGTCCTCCTCCGGCGGGAACACGTCGAGCCCCGGCGGGGCCTCGACCGCCGGCGGCGCGAGCGTGGGCACGTTCCCCTCGCCCTCGATCTCGACCGTCAGGTGCACCGGCTCGCCGGCCGTCACCACGTCGAGGTCGGTGAAGGCGCGGAGGGCGAAGCGGCCGACGGCGCCGCCGAACGACGGCGGGGCGCCGGGCGGGAGCGGCTCGGCCGTGAGCGTGACGGGCGGGGCCGTCACCGAGGCCTCGTCGAACCGGCTGAAGAACGCGCCGAAGAGGTCGCTGGGGTCGTCGCGGCGGGCGGAGCGGACGAGGTCGACGTCGAACGTCATCGGGCCGAGCTCGAGGCGGCCCGTGCGCGTGGGGAAGAGGGCGAGGCGGCGGATGGTGACGGCCTGGTACGGCCGCCCGCCGACGGTGACGGGGCGGGCGTAGGTGTCGCGGACGGGCACCTCGAGCTCCTCGCGCCAGAACCCCTCGGCGTCCCACGTCCCGACGACCTGGGAGCGCTGCGGGCGGAGGTGCGGCTCGAAGTAGAGCACGTAGTCGACGACGACCTGCTGGCCGGGGACGACCCGCAGCGTGCGGGGCTCGGCGCGGACGAACAGCTCGCCCGAGGCCGCCTGGGGCGGCGGGACCGGCGTGGGCTGGAACGCGCTGCGCGGGGCGCCCGGAGACCCCCGCAGCCGCTGCGGCACGACCTCGACCGTGATCGGGTCCGTCCGGTACGCCCGCCCTCCGACGCGGACGGTGGCGCCGAGGACGGTGGCCTTCCCGACGCCCTGCGGTCGGTAGAGCCAGCGGAGCGTGAGCCGCTCGTCGCCGTTGACGGCGAGGCGCTCCTGGAGGACGGGCGACGGGTGGGCGAGGGCGAGGCCACGGGCGTCGGGCGCCTCCACCGGCCCTAGGCCGGCGAGGTCGCCGCGGATCTCGAGGGTGTAGGCGAGGGTCTCGGCGTCGCCCAGCTCCGTCTTGTCCACGTAGGCGTTGACCGATACCTGCGCCGCCGCCCCCCGCCCGAGCAGGAGCGCGAGGAGCACGAGGAGCAACACGGGCACTCCCCCACGGACCACGGACCACGAACCACGGACCATCATCGTCACCAGTCTTTCTCGACCTGCCGTCCGCCGCCGGGGCGGCGCTGGACGCGCCGGAGCAGCAGCCGCTCCTCGGCGCCGACGGCGTTGAGGATGCGCTCGGCCTCGGCTCGCGTCATCTCGCCCGGCGCGACGGGCGTGGCGTCCTCGGGCGTGGGCCCGCCCTCGCCGGGGCGCGGGGCGTCGGGGCGGCCCTGCTCGCCCTCGCGGCCCTGGTCCTGCGGCCGGCCGCTCTGCTCGGCCTCCTGCTGCTCCTCCTCGGGACGGTCCGAAGCGGCGCCGTCCTGATCGTCCTCGGGGCGGTCCGTGCCGCTCTCGTCCTGCCGCTGCTCGCCCTGGTCCTGCTGCTGGTCGCCCTCGCCGCCCTGCTGGCCCTGCTCGCCGCCCTGCTGGTTCGGGTTCTGCCACGGGTTCTGCTGGTCGCCCTGGCCGGACTGCTGCTGCTCGTCCTGCCGGATGCGGTCGAGGAGGGCCTGGAGCTTGGGGTCGTCGGGCGCCTGCTGGAGGCCGCGGACGGCCGCCGCCTCCGCCTGCTCGAGCTCGCCGCCGACGTAGAGCCGCGCCGCCTCGTGGTAGAGGTCGGCGGCCGACTGGGCGCGGGCGGGCGCCGCGAGCGCCAGCAGGGCGAGGAGGGCCAGGGGGCGGCTCATCGGAGGGAGTCTGCTCGGAGGGAGTCTGCGGGCGGGGCGGGGGTGCCTTCTTCGATCTGGACGACGTCGCCGAGGCGCTGAATGTAGTCGGCGAAGGCGGCGACGGTGGAGTCGCGGCGGAGGCCGTCGGTCAGGAGGTCGTAGGCGTCGCGGTACTGGCGCTGTGCGACGAGGGCGTCGGCCTGCGCCTTGAGGCGGCGGGCGAAGTCGGAGGGCTCGGGCGGCGTGTCCCCCTCGGGCGGGGTGCCGTCGAGGCGGCGCTTCACCCACTCGTAGTTGTGTCGGGCCTCGGGGAAGTCGGGGCGGGCGACGAGGGCGCGGCGGAGGCGGTCGGCGGCGTCTTCGAGGGTGCCGGCGCGGGCGAGGGCGGTGCCGGCATGGTAGGCGTAGCGGGCGCGGGCGGCCGGCTCGGCCGCGAGGGCGACGGCCTCGTCGAAGGCGCCGGCCGCCTCCTCGTACGACTCCTGTTCGTAGAGCGCGAGGCCGAGGTTGTTCCACAGCGCCGCGTGCGCGGCCGGGTCGGCGTCCTCGCCCTCGGTGGCCTCGATGCCCCGGCGGAACGCCGCCGCGGCGCCCTCGGCGTCGCCCTCGGCCAGGAGCGCGTTGCCGCGCCGCCCCTCGGCCGCGCCGTCGGCGAACGCGGCGCACCCGGCGAGGGGGAGCAGGATCAGGAGGGCGAGGCGCATCGCGATGGGGAGCGTGTGAGCGTAGGAGCGTGTGAGCGTAGGAGCGCGTGAGCGTAGGATGGGCTATGTGCCGGGATCGTAATAGTCCGCGTCTTCCCGTACCACGCTGGAGGGGCCGCACCACTTGTCAGGCTGGTTCATCATCCGAATGAGTCCTCCGATGATGCGCTGGCACGCCTCCGTGAGAAGCATCGTGTCCGCTTCCGAGAGGTAGCCGCAGCGTTTGGCGAACGTGATCCACACCGCGGTCTCCGCCGCTTCGCCGTGCGCGTCGCTGAGCTTGCTGACGAAGTGCCTGGGGTAGAGCCGTTTGGCCCAAGCCTCGGCCAGGTTGGCGCACACTGAGCGGGAAGAGCGGCGAGCCTGGTCGGTGAGCGCGTATCGCTCCTCCGCCGGCCACGCCTTCGAAAGCCCGAAGAGACGCATGGCTACTTCGAAGGCTTCTCCGTAGACACGCAACTGCTCGACGTGGTCGATTCGCATGGTTGATGCCTTGTTCTGTACGTCCTCACATTCTCACGCTCCTACGCTCTCGCGCTCCCGCGCCTCGACGCGGCGCAGCGCGAGGAGGCGCTCGGCTAGGAGGAGGAGGACGGCGAGGGCGAGCGGCCACTGGTACCGCTCGGCGTACGCCTCGTACCGCTCCGCGCCGACGACGGTACGGTCTAAACGGTCGAGCCGCGCCGCGAGTGCCTCGGGGCGCTCCTCGGGCAGGCGCACGACCGCGTCGCCGGCGATCTGGCGGAGCGCGCCCTCCTCGCGCCGAGTGACCACGCGCTCGCCCGATGCGTCGGTCTTGTAGCCGACGCGCTGGCCGCTGCGGAAGACGGGGATCGGCCCGCCCCGCTCGGTCCCGACGCCGACAGCCAGCAGCGTGACGCCTTCGCGGCGGAGGGCGTCGGCGGCGTCTTCGAGGCCGCCCTCGTGGTCCTCGCCGTCGGAGACGACGACGACGGCGCGGGTGCGCGGCGGGCCGGCGGCGCCGTCCTCGTCGGCGAAGGCCCGGCGGGCGGTGAAGAGCGCGTTGGCGAAGTCGGTGCCCTGCGTGGCGACGAGGCCGGGGTCGGCGGCGTCGAGGAAGAGGCGGAAGGCCGCGTGGTCGCCCGTGAGGGGGCACTGGAGGAAGGCGTCGCCGGCGAAGACGACGAGGCCGAGGCGGTCGCCGCGCCGGGCCTCGGCCATCCGGGCGATGGCGAGGCGGGCGCGCTCGAGCCGGCTCGGCGCCACGTCCTCGGCGAGCATCGAGACGGAGACGTCGAGGGCGAAGACGAGGTCGAGGCTCTCCTGCTGCGCCTCGCGGAGGGTGGTCCCGTAGCGTGGCCCGGCGAGGGCGACGACGAGCGCGGCGAGGGCGGCCGTCGCCAGCGCCGCGCGCCACCGCCGCAGCCGCGCCGCCCGCACCACCGCCGCGGGCACGGCCTCCTCGCCGAAGAACAGCCGCACGGCCGCGCGCCGCTGCCGCGCCGCGTGCGCGAACAGCGCCACCGCCGCCGGGACGAGCAGCAGGAGCCAGAGGGCCTCGGGGGTGCGGAAGGACATAGGGAAGGGGGACTGGGGACTGGCCACTGGCTGGTGCCCAATGGCCAGTCCCCGGTGGCCAATGGCCCCTAAGGCACGCGGCGGAGGCGGGTGGTGGAGAGGAGCACGCTGAGGGCGAGGCAGGCGAGGGCGGGCCCGAGGAACCACGCGAAGCGCTCGGCCACGTCCACGTACGTCGTCTCCTCGACGGGCGTCCGCTCGAGCTCGGAGATGGCGGCGTAGATGGAGCGGAGGGCGTCGGCGTCGGTGGCGCGGAAGTAGCGGCCGCCGGTCTTCTGGGCGACGGCGCGGAGGGTGGCCTCGTCCACCTCGGGCGCCTGGAACAGCGGCCCGAAGATCCCGCCGAGGCCTCCGGCCCCGCCGCCCTCGCCGCCGACGCCGATGGCGTAGATCTTCACGCCCAGCGCCTCGGCCACCTCGGCCGCCGTCACGGGGTCGATCTCGCCCCGGTTGTTCTGCCCGTCGGTGAGGAGGATGATCACCTTGCTCTCGGCCTCGGAGTCGCGGAGCCGCGCCGTCGCCGTGGCGATGGCCGTGCCGATGGCGGTGCCGTCCTCGATCAGGCCCATCTGGACCTCCCGGAGCATCCGCTTGAGGAACGGGTAGTCCAGCGTCAGAGGGACCTGGGTGTACGCCTGCGCCGCGAAGACGACCAGCCCGATGCGGTCGGAGACCCGCCCGTCCACGAACTCGGCGGCGACGGCCTTGGCCGCCTCGAACCGGTTGGGGTAGAAGTCCTCGGCCGTCATCGAGGTGGAGATGTCGAGGGTGAGGACGATGTCGATGCCTTCGGCGGTGCGCTCGACCTGGACGTCGCGCTGCTGCGGGCGGGCGAGGGCGACGACGGCGAGGGCGTAGGCGGCGAGGAGGAGGGCGGCCGGGAGGCCCCGCAGCCGCGTCCACGGCGTCGGCGGGACGGCCGCGGCGTCGGCCGTGGCGGAGTAGCGGAGGCCGGGGGCCGTCCGCCGCGCCCGCCGGGCCGCCGCCCACGCCAGCGCCGGCACGGCGAGGAGGAGGACGAGGAAGATCGGCTGAGCGAAGCTCAAGGGGGCAAGGGGGATTGGGGACTGGCTACCGGGGAGCGGTCAGCGGAGCGCGCGCATGAGGACAAGGAGCATCCTGCTCAACGTACCCGTGAGGGCGAGGATGCTGCGGAGATCTTCGTCGGAGAGGTACTGATTCCGTCGTGCGATGCGGAGCTGCGTTTCTACCTCGTAGAGCGAGCCGCGGGCGTAACGCAGGAACTGGAGGTACTCGTTCGTGACGCCGCGCCCCCAGCCCTCTGCGATGTTCGACGGAATCGAAACGGCAGCTCGCCGAAGCTGTGGAGTCAGGCCGAACCTCTCGTCCGTTGGGAACGCGCGCGTCAGCAAGTACACACGCTCGGCGAGGTCCATCCCTCGCTGCCACACCTCGAGGTCCTCGTAGCTCTGGATCTCCCTGCCCATCGGCTGTTCCCCTACTGACGAGTGCCCATTGGCCAGTCCCTCTTCCCCGGTGCCTCGCGCACCCGCGCGACCAGCGCCGGCAATACCTCCCCCGCCTTCCCGCGCACGTGCTCGTCGAGCCGCCAGGCGATGTCGCTCCGCTCGGGGTTGACCTCGGCGACGTACGCGCCGGCCTCCTTCGCGATCAGCGGCAGCCCGGCTGCCGGGTAGACGACGGCGCTCGTGCCCACGGACAGGAACACGTCGGCGCGCGCGGCGGCCTCGGCGGCCGTCTCCATGGCTCCCTCGGGGAGCATCTCGCCGAACCACACCACGTCGGGCCGGAGGAGGCCGCCGCAGGCCGGGCAGCGCGCCGGCTCGCCCGCGTCGAAGCCCGTCAGCTCGGCCTCGCCGGCCTCGCGTCCGCATTCGATACAGTAGGTGCGCGCCAGCGATCCGTGCAGTTCCACGACGCGCGCACTCCCCGCGCGGCGGTGCAGCCCGTCCACGTTCTGCGTGGCGAGGAGGAAGTCGCCCCCGCGCCCGGCGACCAGCCGCTCCAGCTCGGCCAGCGCCTCGTGCCCCGCGTTCGGCGCCACCTCCTCGACGACGGCGCGGCGGTGGGCGTACCACCCCTGCACGAGGACGGGGTTCTTCAGGAACGCCTCGACGTTGGCCAGCTCCTCGGGCCGGAACCGCTGCCAGAGGCCGTCGGGGTCGCGGAACGTGGGCACGCCGCTCTCCGCCGAGATCCCGGCGCCGGTGAGCACGGCCACGCGCTCGGCCGCCGCGAGGCGCCGCACGAGGGTCTCCGAGAAGGGGTCGCCGACGGGCTGGTGCATCGGTCAGTGGTCAGTGGTCAGTGGTCAGTGGTCAGTGGTCAGTGGTCAGTGGTCAGTGGTCAGTGGTCAGTGGTCAGTGGTCAGTGGGGCGACGGGAGGGACGGGAGATGTTCCCCCTCCAGCCCCTCCATCCCTCCCAACCTCTCCATCCCCTCCACCGTCCTCCGTCTCCTCTCCGTCCTCCGGCCGGATGGCGGCCTCGACGGCCTCGACGGCCTCGCGGGCCCGCGCGTGGGCGGCGGCGTGGGCCTCGGCGTCGGGGCGGAGGTCGGCGAACTTGACGAGGTCGCAGAGGCGGAGCGTGCCGCGGACGGCCGAGACGGCGCCCTCGGGGAGGCGGCCGCCGCGCTGGAGGGCGTGGACGAGCTCGCGCGTCGTCTGCTCCATCGCCGGGAGGCCGAGCGTGCGCGCGAGGTAGCGCCGGAGGAGGTCGGAGAGGGCGACGTAGTACGCCTTGACGGTCTCGGGGGTCTCCGGCGCGGCGAGGGCGTCGAGCCGGGCCAGCGCCTCGGGGTAGGGCGCGAGCGCCGGCACGGGCGCCGAGCGCCGGCGACGGGAGCGGCGGATCGCCCACACGCCGAGGCCTACGAGGGCGAGCGCGCTGAGGCCGAGCAGCGCGTAGAGCGGCCACGGGCTCGGGAACGCCTCGGGCGTCCCCGGAGGCAGCACCTCCGACTGCATCGAGAACAGCTCGCTCCGCACCGGCACCGTCCGCGTTCCCGTGGCGACGGTGAGGGTGTCGCTCCCGACGACGACGCGGACCGCGACCGGCCCCACCGTCGCCCGGTCGAGCGCGAACGTGGCGGCCTCGTAGACGACGCTGTCCACCCGGACGCTGCCCTCGATCTGTGGCGGGAGCCGGCGCGCCGCGAACACCTCGGCGTCGCCGAACGCCAGCAGCGGCCCCGCCTCGGCGTCGCCGACGGGCACCTCGGGGAAGAACGCCGCCGCGCCGCCGTGCTCGACAGCCACGGCCACCGCGAACCGCTGGCCCAGCGAGACGCTGTCGGAGGGCACGTACAGCCGCGCCTCCCCGCGAGCGGGATCTGCGACCTGCGCCCACGCAGGCCCCGCTGCCAGCGCCAGCAGGAGCACCCCGATCCGCACCCCGCATTCCGCACTCCGCATTCCCCTACCTCTCCCGGTTGCGCCGCTTGAAGAACGCCACGAGCGGCTCGACGTAGTCGCCGTCGGTGCGGACGGTGACGGTGTCGACGCGGGCGCGCTGGAGGGCGGCGGCGACGGCGGCCTCGCGGTCGGCCGCGCGGCGGGCGAAGCGGCGGCGCGCCGCCCGGCTCCCCGTGTCGATGAGGACCGGCCGGCCCGTCTCGGCGTCGGTGAGGCTGAGGAGGCCGACGGCCGGCAACTCCTCCTCGCGCGGGTCGAGGAGGCGGACGGCCACGACGTCGTGCTTCCGCGCGAGCGTGCGGAGCGCCTTCTCGTAGCCGGCGTCCAGGAAGTCGGAGACGAGGACGACGATGGCGCGGCGGCGGAGCACGTGGAGGGCGTGGTCGAGCGCCGCGCGGATGCTCGTCCCGCGCGACTGCGGCCGGTGCACGTAGAGGTCGCGCACGAGGCGGAGCACGTGGCGGCGGCCCTTCTTCGGCGGGACGAACCGCTCGACGCGGTCGGAGAACAGCAGCAGCCCCACCTTGTCGTTGTTGCGGATGGCCGAGAAGCCGAGGACGGCGCACAGCTCGGCGGCCAGCTCGCGCTTGGCGCGCCCGCCCGAGCCGAAGTCCTCGCTCCCCGAGACGTCCACCGCCAGGAGCAGCGTCTGCTCGCGCTCCTCCTCGAACAGCTTCACGTACGCCTCGCCCATCCGCGCCGAGACGTTCCAGTCGATGGCCCGCACGTCGTCGCCGATCTGGTAGGGGCGGACCTCCGAGAACTCGATGCCGCGCCCGCGGAAGGCCGAGTGGTACTCCCCCCCGAACACGTTCTCGACGAGCCCCTTCGTGCGGACCTCGACGTGGCGGATCTTCTGGAAAAGCTCGCGGGGGATCACGGCGGTGGCGGGTGGGGGCGTGAGAACGGGCCGGGCGCCGGCGCTCGTGCCCGTCAGGGCCGACGCAGCACGAGCGTGGCCTCGACGCGGGTGACGAGGAGGAGGGCGTGGGCGAGCCGCTTCGCCGAGCCCGCCGTCAGCTCGCCCCACCACGCGGGGCCGTAGCGCCCCCGCGCCTCGTGCAGCACGGCGAAGCCGGCGGCCTCGGCCAGCGCGCGGAGCGCGGCGGGCGTGAACGTGTGGGGGTGGCCGCGGTCGACCTCGAACCGCTCCAGCGCCTGGCGGACGAGGCGGCCCCAGCCGTGGTAGACGTGGACGCGGAGCCAGACGAGCGCGCCCGGCGCCAGCACCCGCCGCACCTCCGCCAGCACCCGCGCCGGGTCCTCGACGTGGTCGAGCACGTTGTCCGAGACGGCGACGGTGAAGGCGCCGTCCTCGAACGGGAGCGCCTCGCCCTGTACGGCGACGTACTCGACGGTGGGGTCGCGGAAGGCACGGAAGGCCTCGACGGTGCGGAAGAAGCCCTCCAGGGGGTCGGTGCCCACGCGCCGCGCGCCCGGCAGCGCCGTCACGAGGCCGGCCGGCCCACTCCCGATCTCGAGTACGCGGCTCGCCGGCCCGACGCCGCCGAAGGGCGCGAGGTCCGCCTGCACCTGCTGCGCGGTGCTGCGGAAGTAGTCGAGGCTGGGGGGGCGGTGAGCCTCCCACCACGCCCGCTCGTAGGCTTGTGCCTTCTGCCAGCGGGCGGCGGCGGAGGGGGCGGCGTCGGGCATGGACGGGGGCGAAGGAGGTGAGGCGAAGATAGCCGGAGCGCGGAGCGAACCCCTATCTTCGGCGTACGCCGCCCGAACCCCGCGCCCTCGCCCTGCCATGCCCGACCCCCGCGACCCCGACGCCCCCGTCCGCTTCGCCGTCCTCGTCTTCCCCGGCTCGAACTGCGACCACGACGCTTACCACGCGGCCAAGCACGTCTTCGGGCAGGACGCCCGGTTCGTGTGGCACAAGGAGGAGGCCGTCGGCGAGGCCGACGTAGTCGTGGTGCCGGGGGGGTTCTCCTACGGCGACTACCTGCGGGCGGGCGCCATCGCGCGGTTCTCGCCGGTGATGAAGGACGTGGTGCGGTTCGCCCGCGAGGGCGGCCTCGTCCTCGGCATCTGCAACGGGTTCCAGGTGCTCTGCGAGGCGGGCCTGCTCCCGGGCGCCCTCGCGCGCAACGCCTCGCTCCGCTTCGCCTGCAAGGACACGCACCTCCGCGTCGAGAACGCGGCGACGCCGTTCACGAACGCCGCCGAGGCGGGGCAGGTGCTCCGCGTCCCCATCGCCCACGGCGAGGGCAACTACACCGCCGACGAGGCGACGCTCGACCGGCTGGAGGCCAACGGCCAGGTCGTCTTCCGCTACTGCGACGCCGACGGCAACGTGACGCCGGAGGCGAACCCGAACGGCTCGGCCCGCAACATCGCCGGGATCGTCAACGAGGCCGGCAACGTGCTCGGGATGATGCCGCACCCGGAGCGGTGCGTCGAGGCGCTCGTGGCCGGCGGCCGGGCCGACGGCGCGCTCGTCTTCCAGTCGATCCTCCAGCACCTCGGCGCCGCCGTGCCGGCGTAACCGTGCCGGCGTAACGACACGCGGGGCCCCCGGGCGTACCCGGAGGCCCCGCGCTGTGGTGGGGTTCTCGGTTCAGGCGGCGTCGCGGTAGCCCTCGTCGCGGGGGGTGTCGCGGGTGCCGAGGTACATCGAGGCCTTCACCTGCTCGTCGGTCGGCTGCGTCCACGCGCTCCGCGTGAGGATGTGCATGGCGGCCGAGACGAGGACGGCCGGCGGCCCCTCCTTCTCGCTGAAGGGGTGGCCGGTCTCGGCCTCGAACGCGTGGAGGAGGAACGCCTCGGCGGCGGCTTCGAGCTGCCCGCCGTAGTTGTGACGGAGGACCGGGTCCGGCATGGCGTCCTTGGCGGCGCCGGGGCCGACCCGGCGGGGGGGGCGTTCGTGCATGGGTCCGGGGGGACTAAGGTGGAACCAGCGTCGGCCTTGACGACCGAAGGCGAACGGGGGATATCCCGCGACGGGAATAAGGGGAAGCCGCCGCGGGGATGCAAGGCCATTCGCCCCGCTGTGGAAAACTTTCTCGGGGTTTTCCCGAGGTCTCCTATCGGCCGCTGGCCCCCCGCCTTAAAAGAGCCCCGAGATCCGGCCCTCCTCGTCCACGTCCATGTGCACGGCGGCGGGCACCTTCGGCAGCCCCGGCATCAGCATCATGTTGCCGCAGACGACGACGAGGAAGCCGGCGCCGGCCGAGAGGTGGGCGTCGGTGACGGTCAGCGTCCAGCCCTTCGGGACGCCCCGCGCCTTCGGGTCGTCGGAGAGCGACGACTGCGTTTTGGCGATGCAGACGGGGAGGCCGCCGTAGCCGAGGGCCTCGAACTGGGCCAGCTTGCTCTGCGCCCGCTTCTCGAAGTACACGTCGTCGGCGCCGTAGACGCGGGTGGCGATGGCGCGCACCTTCTCGGCGACGGGCCGGTCGAGGTCGTAGAGGAAGCGCGGCTCGGGGTCCGGGTTCGAGTCGGCCGCCGCGACGACGGCCTCGGCGAGGGCCGTGGCGCCGGCGCCCCCGTGCGTGAACGCCTGGTGCGGCACGGCCGGCACGCCGAGCGCCACGCACCGCTCCCGGATCGCGTCCAGCTCCGCTTCGGTGTCGAACGGGAACCCGTTGACGGCCACGACGACGGGCGAGCCGAACGCCTGCATGTTGCGGACGTGCTTCTCCAGGTTGTCCAGCCCGCGCTCGAACGCCGCCATGTCCTCCTGGTCGAGGTGGTCGAGCGCCACGCCGCCGTGGTACTTGACGGCACGGCAGGTGGCGACGACGACGACGGCCGAGGGCCAGAGGTCGGCGTAGCGGTTGACGATGTCGAAGAACTTCTCCGCCCCGAGGTCGGCCCCGAAGCCGGCCTCCGTCACGACGTAGTCGGCCAGCTTGCGGGCGATGCGGGCGGCGAGGACGCTGGAGGTGCCGTGGGCGATGTTGGCGAAGGGCCCGGCGTGGACGAGCGCAGGCGTGTGCTCCATCGTCTGCACGAGGTTGGGCATGACGGCCTCGTTGAGGATGACGGCCATGGCCCCCTCGGCGTCGAGGTCGCGCGCCCGCACGGCCGCGCCGTCGTAGGTGAAGCCGACGACGATCTCGCCGAGGCGCCGCTTGAGGTCCGTCCGCGAGGCGGCCAGGGCGAGGATCGCCATGATCTCGGAGGCGGCGGTGATGACGAAGCCGGACTCGCGTGGGACCCCGTTGACGCGGCCGCCGAGGCCGACGACGATCTGGCGGAGGGCGCGGTCGTTCATGTCCATCGCCCGGTTCCACAGCGGCTGCGTCACGTCGATCCGCAGGTCGTTCCCCTTGAAGAGGTGGGTGTCCAGCATCGCCGCGAGGAGGTTGTGCGCGGCGCCGATGGCGTGGAGGTCGCCGTTGAAGTGGAGGTTGATCCGCTCCATCGGGAGGACCTGCGCGAAGCCGCCGCCGGCCGCGCCGCCCTTGACGCCGAAGACGGGGCCGAGCGAGGGCTCGCGGAGGGCGATCATGCCGCGCTTGCCGAGGCGCCCGAGCGCCTGTCCCAGGCCGACGGTCGTGAGCGTCTTGCCCTCGCCCGCGGGCGTCGGCGTCATGGCGGTCACGAGGACGAGGCGGCCGTCGGGGCGGCCGGCGAGCTTGTCCAGGAGGCGGAGGCGCAGCTTGCCCGTGTACTTCCCGTAGAACTCGAACTCGTCCTCGGCGAGGTCGAGGTCGGCCATGAACTGGCGCATGTGGCGGAGCGGGGCCTGCTGGGCGATCTCGATGCTGGTCGGCATGGCGCGCGGATCGATGGAGGATGCCTCAACCTCGCGCATCCAAGCCCCCACGACCAGTCGAGAACGCCGCGACGGCGCGTAGGCCGTTCCCTCACACGCACAAGCGAGCGATGAAGCATACCTCCCCCTCCTCGTCTGAGGAGGGGCGGGCGCGTGCTCGCCGCCCCGTGCCTACCCCAGCGCGGCGACCTCCTCGGCGAGCTTCTCCCAGCGGGCGTAGAGCGCCTTCAGCGCCTGCTCGGCCTCGGTGAACCGCGCCATCTCGGCGGAGAAGCGGGCCTGGTCCTGGTACAGCGCCGGGTCGGCCAGCGCGGCCTCGATGGCCTCCTTCTCGGCCTCCTTCGCCATCACCTCCTCCTCCAGCAGCGCCAGCGCGCGGCGGCGCTGCTCGGCGTCGAGCCGGGAGGCATCCACGGTCCCCTCGCCCTTCATGGCACGGTAGAGCGCGTTGCGGGCCTCGGCCTCGGCGCGCTTCTGCTCCTTCGTCTTCGGGCCGCTGCGGGCCGCGGGCTTCGAGCTACGGTCCTCGGGCCGGGCCGCGGCGGTCGGCGGCCGGCCCCCTGCCTTCGCGGAGGCAGGCTCGGCCGTCGCCTTCAGCATGGCCGCGGCGGTGCCGTGGGTGCGCTGCCAGTGCGCCTCGGAGAACGTGCCGTCGTAGACGCGCACCGTCCCGTCCTCGGCGTACCACACGCGGTTCACGACTTGGTCGATGAAGTGGCGGTCGTGCGAGATGAGGACGAACGAGCCGGTGTACTGCCGGAGCGCCTCGGCGAGCACCTTCTTCGAAGCGATGTCGAGGTGGTTCGTCGGCTCGTCGAGGACGAGGAAGTTGGCGGGGGAGAGGAGCGTGCGCGCCAGCGCGAGCCGGCTCTTCTCGCCGCCGGAGAGGACGGCGACGGGCTTGAACACGTCGTCGCCCTGGAAGAGGAAGGCGCCGAGGAGCGTGCGCAGCTCGGTGTCGGACTGCCCGCGGGCCACCTCGCGGAGGCTCTCGAGCACCGTCCGGTCCGGCGCGAGCGCCTCGGCCTGGTGCTGCGCGAAGAACGCCGGCACCACGCGGTAGCCCTCCTCGCGCGTGCCGTCGAAGGGCTCCTGCCCCAGGAGGACCCGCGCGAGCGTGGACTTCCCCGCCCCGTTCTTCCCGATGAGCGCCACCTTGTCCCCCTTCTCGACGGCCAGCGGCCCGGCGCCGTCGAAGACGACGTTGCGGCCGCCCTCCGCCGTCGGGTACGCCTTCGAGAACTTCGACAGCGCGACGACGGTGCGGCCGGAGGGGGGCGCGTCGGGGAAGCGGAAGCGGATCTCCGGCGGCTCGTTGGCCGGCGGCGGCACGCGCTCCAGCTTCTCCAGCATCTTGATCCGGCTCTGGACCTGCGTCGCCTTCGTGGCCTTGTAGCGGAACCGCTCGATGAACCGCTCGGTGTCGGCGATCATCTTCTGCTGGTTCTCGTAGGCCGCGCGCTGGAGCACCCGCCGCTCCTCGCGCTGTTCGAGGTACGCCGAGTAGTTGCCCGTGTACTCCTCGATCCGCCCGTGCGCCAGCTCGGCCACGTGCGTCACCATCCGGTCGAGGAAGTAGCGGTCGTGGGAGACGAGGACGACGGCGCCGGGGTAGTCGGCGAGGTAGGCCTCGAACCACGCGATGGACTCGATGTCGAGGTGGTTCGTGGGCTCGTCGAGGAGGAGGACGGACGGGCGCTTGAGGAGGATGCGGGCCAGCGCCACGCGCATGCGCCAGCCGCCGGAGAACGTCGCGAGCGGCCGGGTCATCTCGTCGACGGAGAAGCCGAGGCCGTGGAGGACGGCCTCGGTGCGGGGCTTCGCCGTGTGCGCCTCGCGCGCGACGAGCTGGGCGTGGACGCGGTCGAACCGCTCGACGAGCTTCATGTAGCCCTCGGCGGTGTGGTCCGGGTGCGCCTCCATCTGCGCGATGAGGGCGCGCTCCTCGGCCTCCAGCGCGAGCACGTCGTCGAAGGCGTGGAGGGCCTCCGAGAGCGGGGTGCCCTGGAGGTCCATCTCCTGCACGTCCTGCGCGAGGTAGCCGACGGTCGTCTCGCCCTCGACGACGACCTCGCCGGCGTCCACCGGCTGCAGCCCGGCCACGACGCGCAGCAGCGTGGTCTTGCCGGCGCCGTTGGGCCCCACGAGCCCCGCGCGCTGGCCGGGCTTGATGGCCCAGGTCAGCCCGCCGAAGATGGGCTCGCCGCCGAAGGCGAGGTGGAGGTCGCTGAGGACGATCAAGGGAACGCTGGATGATGAATGGGGAACGCTGAAGGGGGGCTCAGTCGGCCGCGGGGCGTTTCGCCTTGCGGATGATCGTGGTGAGGATGGCGACGATCTCGTCCGTTTCACGAACGAGATGGGAGAGCCGATCCGGAGGCAGAAGGGCCGTGCGTTCCAGAAGCATGAGCCGGTAGAGGCTCTCGCGGGCTTCCTTCTGGGCGACCTGCAGCTTGTGCACGAAGTCGCGGCGGGTCTCGCCGGATCGGGCCTCGGCCACGTTCGCTCCGATCGAGGTCGCCGCCCTCAGGAACTGCTTTCCGACGATCCAGCCTGCACGATCCTCGCGTCGTTGGAGCGCCTGGAAGAGCCGCACCGCTCTCACTGCATAGGCAAGCGTTCGCTCCTCGATGTCCTCAGGCTCCCGCCGGCCGTTCACACCTCCTTCAGCTTTCATCGTTCGACGTTCAGCATTCAGTACGCGTTCTCGTTCACGAGCCCCTTGACCACGGTGAGGGCCATGATCTTGAGGTCGAACGCCAGGCTCCAGTTCTGGATGTAGTAGAGGTCGTACTGGATCCGCTTCTCGAGGCTGGTGTCGCCGCGCCAGCCGTTGACTTGGGCCCACCCGGTCATCCCGGCCTTCACCTTGTGGCGGAGCATGTAGCCCGGGATCTCATGGCGGAACTGCTCGATGAACACGGGCCGCTCCGGGCGCGGGCCGACGACCGACATGTCGCCCCGGAGCACGTTGATGAACTGGGGGAGCTCGTCGAGGCTCGTCTTCCGCAGGAAGGCGCCGACGCGGGTGGCGCGCGCCTCGCCCGGCTTCGCCCACACGGCGCCCGTGGCCGCCTCGGCGTCGACCGGCATCGAGCGGAACTTCAGCATCTGGAACGTCTGCCCGTTCAGGCTCATCCGCTCCTGCCGGTAGAACACCGGCCCCGGGCTCGACAGCTTCACCGCCGCCGCGATGACGAGCATGAGGGGGGCGAGGAGGACGAGCGCGGTGGCCGAGAACGCGATGTCCACGGCGCGCTTGAAGACGCGGCGGAGGTCGAAGGGCGCCTCGTCGAGGAGGTGGATGACGGGGAGGCCGTCGACGTCGGAGACGCGGCTGTGGAGGAGGAGGTCGAGGTGGAAGAGGTCGGGGACGAGGCACATGTGGGCCGTGTGGACGGTGCACACCTCGGCGATCTGCTCGATCTTGCCGACGGCCGAGAGCGGGAGCGCGGCGTAGACGAGGTCCACCCGCCGGCCCTCGCGCGCGAGCCGCTCCATCAGCGGGCCGAGGTCGTCCACGGTCCCGAGGACGGCCGGGGCGACGGTGGCGGCGGTGGGGTAGAGCCCGTCGGGCGGCTCGGCCTCGACGGCGGCGCCGCGGTCGTCGAGGAAGCCGAGGACCTCGAACCCCATCCAGGGGTAGTGCTGGAACGCCCGCGCGAGCCGCTGCCCCGCCTTCCCGGCGCCGACGATGAGCACGCGCCGGAGGTTCTTCCCGCTCTGGCGCGCCCGCCGGAGCGAGAGGTAGATCGCCCCGCGCAGGCCCACCAGCAGCACCGAGCTGAACAGCCCGAACAGCAGCATGTGCAGGCGCGAGAACGAGAACGCGCGGTAGAAGAACGTCGCGGCGACGGAGGCGAGCAGCCCCAGGAAGACGGCCCGCGCCACGGCGAAGGTGACGAGGGGGAGCCGCTGCGCCCTCCGCGTCTGGTACAGCCCCGAGAGGAGGAACACCGTGCTCCAGAGCACGAGCACGGCCGGGAGGAACTCGAGGTAGCTCCCCAGCGGCATCCACCTCGGCGGCGTGAGCACCTCGAACCGGACGAACCACGCCAGCACCCACGCCGCGGCGATGAGCACCACGTCGGCCAGGAAGAGGAGGCGCTGGAGCAGGAGGCTGCGTTCCCTCAGCATGCTGCCGGTGGCTTTCGGCGGTAGGCGGCGCGGAAGTTAAGCCGGCCGCAGGTGGGGGGTGTGTGGAGGCACGCTGGAATGCCCTCGTGTGGGAGCGCAAGCCGGCGCCCTCCCTGCCCGCTTGCACGCCTGCACGCCCGTCCCCCTCACGCCGCCACGCGGCGCTCGGCGGCGGCGGCGCGCGCGGCCTCGATGCTCTCGGCGAGCGGGCGGAGCTTGTGGGGGTGCGCGGCGCCGATGAGCGCGCGCGCCAGCGCCCGCGTCGAGTTGATGAGGGGGAGCCCCTCCCACTCCGGCTCGGGCACGGCCAGCGGGAGCTCGGTGCAGCCGAGGATGACGGCCTCGGCGCCGCGCGCGCGGAGGTGGGCGACCGCGTCGAGGAGCACCTCGCGCGCCCGCGCCGTCGGCGGGTTGCTCCGCGCCTTCAGGCCCCACTCGGGGTCGAAGATGGAGGCGTGCACGCGCGCCTGCACGTCGGCCTCGGGCACGACGGCGTCCATCCCGGCCGCCTCCAGCCCGATGTCGTGGAGCCGGTTCTCGATGGACGAGTTCGTCGCGAGCACGCCGATGAGGTGGGCCTCCGGCGCGCGCTCGCGGGTGATGGCCACGATGGCGTCGACGATGTGGAGGAGGCGGAGGCGCCGGCCCTCGGCCGCCAGCGTCTCCACGAGGCGGTCGTAGAGGACGGGGGCGTGGGCGGTGTTGCAGGGGATGCCGGCGACGGCGCAGCCGGCGTCGTCGAGGCGCCGGAGGATCTCGGCCATGGCCGGGACCGGGCTCGGCGCCGTCGGGTCGGCGATCCAGGTGGAGCGGTCGGGGATGCGGCCGGGGTAGGAGAGGAGCGCCACCGGGAGGTGCTCCTGGTCGGACCCGGCGACGGTCTCGTCGAAGAGGGCGCGGACGAGGTCGAGGCCGGCGTAGGGGCCGAGGCCGCCGAGGACGCCGATGGCGTCGCGCTCCCCGCTATCGTGGGGCAGGCTGTCGGGGGAGGGGGCGTCGGTCGCGAGGGGCATGTGGCAGGGGAGGCCGGCGGGGTGGGGAGTCGGGCGGGGGAGCCGGCCGCCGTACGGCGGCGGCCGATGGTACCACGCGGGCCCCCGGGCGGGCGCGTCGTCGAGCGATTTCGAGGAATGCGCACGCCCGGCGCGCGCGGGCACGTTGCCCCGCGCCCGGCGAGGCCGGTATTTTTTCCGATCTCTGCCGCCGCCATCGGCCCCGCCGTCACACGCGGGACCCGTCCGCCGGCGGGGCTGCTTGCCCGGTAGCTCAACCGGCAGAGCACCTGGCTTTGGACCAGGGGGTTGGAGGTTCGAGTCCTCCCCGGGCAGCCCGTTTGCGAAAGGGGAATGGGGATGGGGAGGAAGGGAGCGCGACGGCTCCTCCCCCCTCTCCCCCTCTCCCTTTCACCCTCTCTCACGCCGAAGGCGATGTTCGACCACCGCGAACTCCCCATCTCGCTCTTCGCGGGCCGGAGCAACCCGGCCCTCGCCGCGGCCATCGCCGCCGAGGCCGGCCGGCCGCTCGGGCGGGTCACGATCCGGAACTTCGCCGACGGCGAGGTCTACGTCCGCTACGAGGAGTCCATCCGCGGCTCGGACCTCTTCATCATCCAGTCCACGCCGCCGCCGGCCGAGACGTGGATGGAGTTGCTCCTGATGGTGGACGCCGCGCGGCGCGCCTCCGCCGCCCGCATCACCGCCGTCATCCCCTACTTCGGCTACGCGCGGCAGGACCGGAAGGACCAGCCCCGCGTGAGCATCGCCGCGCGGATGCTCGCGAAGATGCTCGAGCAGGCCGGCGTCGAGCGCGTCCTCACGATGGACCTCCACGCCGCCCAGATCCAGGGGTTCTTCGACGTCCCCGTCGACCACCTCTACGGCAGCGCCGTCTTCGAGGCCCACTACACCGACGGCCTCCGCGACAACCTCGTCGTCGTGGCGCCGGACGTGGGGGCGAGCAAGGTGGCCCGCGCCTACGCCAAGCGCCTCGGCGCCGACCTCGCCCTCATCGACAAGCGCCGCCCGCGGCCGAACGTGGCCGAGGTCATGAACATCATCGGCGAGGTCGAGGGCCGGAACTGCCTCCTCATCGACGACATGGTGGACACGGCCGGGACGCTGTGCTCGGGGGCGGAGGCGCTCCGCGACGCCGGCGCCCTCCGCATCGAGGCCTTCGCCACGCACGCGCTGCTGTCGGGGCCGGCCTACGACCGCATCGAGGCCTCCTGCCTCGGCCGCCTCATCGTCACCGACACCATCCCGCTGAAGCGGACGAGCCCGAAGATCGAGGTGATCTCCGTCGCCCCCCTCTTCGCCGACGCCATCCGCCGCATCTACGCCGACGAGTCGATCTCGACGCTGTTCGTCGAGTAGCCACTCGCCATTGGCCCGTGGCCAGTGGCCCTTCCCCAAGAACCCCATGGACACCATCAAGCTCACCGCCACGCCCCGCCAGCCGGGCAAGAAGGCCGTCAAGGCCGTCCGCCGCGAGGACCGCGTGCCGTGCGTGCTCTACGGCCCGCACCAGGCCCCCGTCCACTTCGCCGTGGACCGCCTCGCGCTCCGCCCGCTCATCCACACCTCCGAGACGCACCGCGTCGTGGTCCGCCTCGACGGCGACGAGTACGAGGCCATCGTGAAGGCCGTCGCGTTCCACCCCGTCACCGACGTCCCGCTCCACGTGGACTTCCAGGCCCTCACGAAGGGCGAGAAGCTGACGGTCACCGTCCCGATCCACATCGAGGGCAGCGCGCCGGGCGTCCGCGCCGGCGGCGTGCTCGCGCAGCCGCTCCACGAGATCGAGGTCCGCTGCGTCCCCGCCGACATCCCGGGCCACGTCTCCGTCGACGTCTCGGGCCTCGAGATGGGCGACGCCCTCCACGTCGCCGACCTCCAGCTCGGCGACCGCGTCGAGGTGCTCACCGACGGCGGCCTCACCGTCGTCACCGTCACGGCGCCGCGCGTGGCCGTCGAGGAGGAGGTCGAGGCCGTCGAGGGCGAGGCGCTCCCGGCCGAGGGCGAGGAGGAGACCGGCGAGGCCGGCCCCGCGCCCGAGGAGGAGTAAGGGGGGATCGAGGAGTGCGGATGGCGGAATGGCCATGCCGCGATAGCGATGCCCTGGCCCTTCCGCACTCCGCGCTCCGCCCCCCCCACTCGGGTCGAGCGCCTCGTCGTCGGGCTCGGCAACCCCGGGCCGGACTACGAGGGCACCCGCCACAACGTCGGCTTCGCGGTCGTGGACCGCGTGGCCGAGAAGGTGGGCGGGGTGACGTGGGGCGAGGCGGCGCACGCGCTCGTGGCCGAGGCCGGCTGGCGCGGGCGGCGCCTCGCGCTGGCCAAGCCGATGACGTTCATGAACCGGAGCGGGCAGGCGTACCGGGCGCTGCTGCGCCGCTACGGCCTCGAGCCCGCCGACGCCCTCGTCGTCTACGACGACCTCGCGCTGCCGGTGGGGGCGCTCCGGCTGCGCGAGAAGGGCTCGGCCGGCGGCCACAACGGCGTCCAGAGCATCGGGCAGTACCTCAATTCGATGGATTTTCCCCGCCTCCGTGTGGGCATAGGGGATAGCTTCCCGCGCGGCGGGCAGGTGCGCTACGTGCTCGAGCCGTTCGACGACGAACAGCGGCCCGCCGTCGCGGAGGCCGTCGAGGCGGCGGCCGAGGCCGCGCTCGTCTTCGTCTGCGACGGCCTCGCCGCCGCGATGAACCAGTTCAACCGGCGCGGCTGATGCCGGGCTGTTCCGTGTCGGGCTTGATCGAACACGCGACACGAAACGCGCAACACGTAACCTCCCTCACCCCCTCACCCCTGAGTCATGGAGCTTGAAACCCTACTCCTCGTGCTCGTCCCGGTCACGGGCCTCCTCGCGCTCGGCTACGCGTTCCTCCGCACGCGGTGGATCGGCCGGCAGCCGGCCGGGACCGACGAGATGGTCGAGATCGCGCAAGCCATCGCCGAGGGCGCCCGCGCCTTCCTCCGCCGCGAGTACCGCGTCCTCATCGTGTTCGTGGCGGCGGTGGCGGCGCTGCTCGCCTTCGCCAACATCGCCGACGGGGACCCCGAGACGAGCGGGCTCGTCGCCGTCAGCTTCGTCGTCGGGGCGCTGTGCTCGGGGCTGGCCGGGTTCATCGGGATGACCGTGGCGACGAAGGCGAACGTTCGCACGACGAACGCCGCGCGGCAGAGCCTCGGGGCCGCGCTCAACGTCGCGTTCTCGGGCGGCCTCGTCATGGGGCTCTCCGTCGTCGGCCTCGGGGTCATCGGCCTCAGCGTGCTCTTCCTCGTCTACCAGGGCCTCTTCGAGGCGGCCGACGTGGCCGTCGCGACGACCCGCGTGATCAACGTGATCTCCGGGTTCAGCCTCGGCGCCTCCTCCATCGCGCTGTTCGCCCGCGTCGGCGGCGGGATCTACACGAAGGCGGCCGACGTCGGGGCCGACCTCGCGGGGAAGGTCTACGAGGGGATCCCCGAGGACGACCCCCGCAACCCCGCCACCATCGCCGACAACGTCGGCGACAACGTCGGCGACGTGGCCGGGATGGGGGCCGACCTCTTCGAGAGCTACGTCGGCGCCATCGTCGGCACGATGGTGCTCGGGGCCGCGTTCATCCCCGCCTTCAGCGCCGCCGGCGAGACGATGCCGCTGGCCGCCGTGCTCCTCCCGCTGGTGCTCTCCGGCGCCGGCATCCTCGTCTCCATCGCCGGCTCGCTGTTCGTCCGCGTCCGCGAGGGGGGCAACCCGCAGCGCGCCCTCAACATCGGCGAGTTCGGCGCGGCCGGCCTCATGGCCGTCCTCTCCTACGTCATCATCACGTGGATGCTGCCTGAGCGGTGGACGTACGAGAGCCCGCTGATGCTGGACTTCTCGGAGTACACGAGCGGCGGCGTCTTCGTGGCCGTGCTCATCGGGCTCGCGGCCGGCACCCTCATCGGCCTCATCACCGAGTACTACACGGCGACGCACAACCGGCCCGTGACCGGGATCGCGCGGCAGAGCGTGACCGGCAGCGCGACGAACATCATCGCCGGCCTCGGCGTCGGGATGTACTCGACGGCGGCGCCGGCCGTCATCCTCGCCCTCGGCATCATCGGGGCGTACGCGTTCGCCGGCCTCTTCGGGATCGCCATCGCCGCCGTCGGGATGCTCTCGGTGCTCGGCATCCAGCTCGCCGTCGACGCCTACGGCCCGATCTCGGACAACGCCGGCGGCATCGCCGAGATGGCGCACCTCCCGGCCGAGGTCCGCCAGCGCACCGACACCCTCGACGCCGTCGGCAACACGACGGCCGCCATCGGGAAGGGGTTCGCCATCGGGAGCGCGGCGCTGACGGCGCTGGCGCTCTTCGCCGCGTTCATGCAGCAGGCCGACGTCCAGACCATCGACGTCTCGCGCCCGGTCATCCTCGCCGGCGTCCTCATCGGCGCCATGCTCCCCTACGTCTTCAGCGCGATGGCGATGGCGGCCGTGGGCCGCGCCGCCGGCGACATGATCAAGGAGGTGGGGCGGCAGTTCCGCGAGATCCCCGGCCTCCGCGAGGGCACCGCCCGCGCCGAGTACGCGAAGTGCGTGGACATCTCGACGCGCGCGGCCCTCCGCGAGATGGTGGCGCCGGGGCTGCTGGCCCTCGTCGTCCCCGTCACCATCGGGTTCATCTCGAAGGACATGCTCGCCGGGCTCCTCGTCGGCGTGACGGTCTCCGGCGTGCTCTTCGCCATCTTCCAGGCGAACTCGGGCGGCGCGTGGGACAACGCGAAGAAGCGGATCGAGGGCGGCGTGACGTTCGACGGCGTCGAGTACCGGAAGGGCTCGGACACCCACAAGGCCGCCGTCGTCGGCGACACCGTGGGCGACCCGCTGAAGGACACCTCCGGGCCGAGCCTCAACATCCTCATCAAGCTCATCGCCGTCGTCGCCCTCGTCATCGCCCCGCTCATCGCCTGAGCCAGTGGGCGGTGGACGGCGTCTTCGCTTCCGCTCACTGTCCTCTGCCCTCTGTCCCCTGGAACGCCCGGCCCTGCCACGCGCGGGGCCGGGCTTTTTCGTGCGGCCGCGAGGGCGGCGGCCGGATTTTTTGGCCGGGAGGGAGGACGGCGGGCGGTTGACCCGTAACCCGCCCGTCCCTACCATCGTCCCCTCACCCAAAACCCGAAAGGCCCTCCCCCATGAAGAAAGCCCTCAAGTGGACCGGCATCGTGCTCGGCAGCCTCGTCGTCCTCGTCCTCATCATCGGCGGCGTGATGTACTTCGTCGGCGGCGCGAAGCTGGGCCGGACCTACGAGGTGCAGACGGCCGACCTCACGATCCCCACCGACTCCGCCTCCATCGCGCGCGGTGCTCACCTCGCCCGCACCAACGGCTGCACGGACTGCCACGCGGCCAACCTCGCCGGGCAGGTGTTCGTGGACGCGCCGCCCTTCCGCATCGTCGCCTCCAACCTCACCGCCGGCGCGGGCGGCGTCGGCGGGCGCTACAGCGCCGAGGACTTCGACCGCGCCATCCGCCACGGCCTCCGGCCCGACGGGAGCCCCCTCCTCATCATGCCCTCGGCCGCGTTCCACCGCCTCGCCGACGAGGACGCCGCCGCCCTCATCGCCTACCTCCAGCAGGTCCCGCCGGTGGACCACGAGCTGCCGCCGACGGAGGTCCGCGCCCCGGGCCGGATCATGTCCGCCTTCCTCCTCGACCCGGGCATGGAGGTGCGCGTGGAGCCGGCGCGGGCGACGCGCCCGCCCGTCGGGCCGACCGCCGAGTACGGCGAGTACCTCGCCTCCGGCGTCTGCGCCTACTGCCACGGCGACGACCTCCAGGGCGCGCAGCCGCCCAACCCCGACTCTCCGCCGGCCCCCTCGCTCGCCGCCGCCGCCCGCTGGTCCCTCGGCGAGTTCGAGCACACGCTCCGCACCGGCGAGACCCCCGGCGGGCGCACGCTGAACCCGGAGTTCATGCCGATCTCGTTCACGAGGGCGTACGACGACACCGAGGTCGCCGCGCTCCACGCCTACCTCCAGGCGCACTTCGGCGCTGCCGGCCAGGCGGCGTCGGCGCAGTAGCCCCACGCCTCTCGGATTTCGAGGCCCGGTCTCCGGCGGGGGGGCGGGCCTTTACCCGTTCGGTGTGGAACGAGATCGCACCCGGACGCGATGGGATCGGACGGTGAAGTGATAGAAAGGTCGCAGGGGGCGAGGCATAGCGCCCGGTTCGTGCTATGTTTGGGGGCGGCTCGTTCGACTGTGCCGCCCCTGCTGCACTTCGTTCTCACCCTACTCTCACACGCCATGCACCGCTCGCTACCGCTCGTCCTCGCCGCCCTGCTCGTCCCCGTGTGGGGGACGGCCGCCCTGGCGCAGGACGCTGCCCCCCTCGTCGTCTCGGCCAGCCGCGTCAACACGTCGGCCCCGATCCGCGACCTCCCCATCCGCCCCGGTAGCCACCGGAGCGTCGTCTACGCCATCCCGAACAAGTTCCACAAGTTCGACCAGCAGTCCGTGCCGGACGTGCCCGCCGGCTTCGTCGATCCCGTGCTCGACACGGGGGCGGCCGAGAGCGGCGGCGGCTCCGTGCTGCTGAGCTTCGAGGGCGTCTCTGAAGACGACAACGCCGCCGTCGCCTCCGTCGTCGTCCCGCCGGACGCCAACGGCGACGTCGGGCCGAACCACTACGTGCAGTGGGTGAACCTCGCCGCGAAGATCTTCGACAAGGACGGCAACCTCCTCCTCGGGCCCGTCCCCGGCAACCACTTCTTCCAGGGGCTCGGTGGGCAGTGCGAGACGCGGAACGACGGGGACCCCGTCACGCTCTACGACCACCTCGCCGACCGCTGGGTCGTCATGCAGTTCCAGATCTCGGTGGGTAACGACCTCTGCGTGGCGGTCTCGGCGACGCCGGACCCGACCGGGGCCTACCACCAGTACGAGTTCAGCTTCGCCCAATTCCCCGACTACCCGAAGATGGGCGTGTGGCCCGACGGCTACTACGCCACCACGCGCGTCTTCGGCGGGGGCTTCACCGGGCAGCAGGCCATCGCGTTCGAGCGGGAGGCCATGCTCGACGGCGACCCGGCGCAGATGATCATCTTCAACATCCCCGGCGGCTCCTCCGTCGACGGGTTCCTCCCGGCCGACCTCGACGGCCCGCCGCCGCCGCCGGGGACGCCCGGCCTCTTCGTCGGCTCGCCCTCGACGCCGGCCTCGTTCAAGGTGTACGGGCTCCACGCGGACTGGACGACCCCCGCGAACTCCACGTTCACCCTCCTCGACACGTTCACCCCGGCCCCCTACGACGGCTCCATCGGTAGCATCCCGCAGCCGTCGCCGGGTGAAGGGCTCGCCACGCTCTCGTTCGCGATCATGCACCGGGTGCAGTACCGGAACTTCGGGAGCCACCAGACCATGGTGCTCAACCACACCGTCGACGCCGGCGGCGACCGCGCCGGCATCCGGTGGTACGAGCTCCGCGACACCGGCTCCGGCTGGGGCATCCACCAGCAGGGCACCTACGCCCCGAGCGACGGCCACGAGCGCTGGATGGGCTCGATCGCGATGAACGGCAACGGCGACATCGCCCTCGGCTACTCCGTCAGCAGCGGCACCCTCTTCCCCTCCATCCGGTTCACCGGGCAGACCGCCGACCAGAGCGGGACCGGCGTGATGAACGTGGCCGAGACGGAGATCCACGCCGGCACCGGCGCACAGTTCGGCAGCTTCGGCCGCTGGGGCGACTACAGCATGATATCGGTAGACCCGTCGGACGACACGTCGTTCTGGTACACGACCGAGTACTACCAGACCACGTCGAGCTTCAACTTCAGGACGCGGATCGCGAAGGTCGCCCTCCCCGGCGTCGTGGGCTGCGAGCAGACGCTCGCCGCCACCCTCGACGACGACACCCCTGCCCCCGGCCAGACCATCACCTTCGCCGTCACCGTCACCAACAACGCCGCCAGCCCCGCCCCCCTCGACCTCTGGCTCGTCGCCGACGGCCCCGTCGACCGCACGGTCCGCCTCGGCGGTGGGACCGTCCCCGCCGGCGCCACCGTCACGCGGAACGTCCCCCTCCGCATCCCCGGGAACACCCCGAGCGGGACGTACGCGCTCGACCTCAACATCGGGGACTACCCCGACGACGTCTGCGACACGGCGGCGTTCACGCTCAACGTCTCGGCCCCGCTCGCGGGCACGCCGAGCGACGCGAGCGCGCTCTTCGAGGTGGTCGAGGCCGCGGACCTCTCCGCCGGCGAGGCCGCCGGGCCGGTGGCGGCGAGCGCGGCGGCGGGGAGCGGGGCCGTGCTGGAGGCGGCGCACCCGAACCCGTTCTTCGCCGCGACGACGCTGGCGTTCACGCTGCCCGAAGCGACGGAGGTGACGGTGGGCGTGTTCGACATGCTGGGCCGTCGGGTGGCCGTGCTCCAGGACGGGTACCTGGGGGCGGGCCGCCACGCGGTGGCGTTCGACGCGTCGCGGCTGCCGAGCGGCCCGTACCTCGTGCGGCTGGTGACGGCGGGCGGGGCGGCGGCCACGCAGCGGGTCACGCTCGTCCGCTGACGGCCTCCGCGTCCTGGACACGTCGCGCCCGGCTCCTCCACCGAGGGGCCGGGCGCGGTGCGTCGGGGCGGGCGGAACGGCCCCGTGCGGGTAGGGTTGACATGGGGCTGCGCGAAACCGCCGCGAAGCCCCTCCGTCGGCCCGCCCGCCGAGGGGGCGTCGGTATATTTCGCCCCGCCGTCTCCTCTCCGCCGAAACCCCCGCACGTCATGGCCCGCGTCGACGTCGTCATGCCCAAGATGGGCGAGTCCGTCATGGAAGGCACCGTCCTCGAATGGAAGAAGCAGGTCGGCGACGTCGTCGCGCCCGACGAGACGCTGCTGGAGATCTCGACGGACAAAGTGGACTCCGAGGTGCCCGCCCCCAGCGGCGGCCGCCTCGTCGAGATCCTCGTCCAGGAGGGCGACACCGTGGACGTCGGCACCCCCATCGCCGTGATCGAGACCGACGTGGACGCGCCGGTGGCGGCGGGCGGAGGCGCCGAAGGCCCCGACGACGAGGCCGCCGCACCGACCGAGGAGGTGTCCGAGGCGGCGCCCACAGAAGCGCCGGCCGAGCAGGAAGTGCAACCCGCCGAGGCCGTCCCCACCGAGGCCGCCCGCGGCGCCGACGAGCTTCCGACCAGCGAGGGGATGGCGACGAGCGGGTCGGCGCTGGGCAACCGCGTCGAGGTCGTGATGCCCAAGATGGGCGAGTCCGTGATGGAGGGCACCGTGCTCTCGTGGGCCAAGGCCGTCGGCGACGAGGTGGAGCAGGACGAGACGCTGCTGGAGATCTCGACGGACAAGGTGGACTCCGAGGTGCCGAGCCCGGCGGCCGGCGTCCTCGTCGAGATCCTCGTGCCCGAGGGGGAGACGGTCGAGGTGGGGACGCCCATCGCCGTCATCGCCTCGGGGGCCGAGGCGGCGGCGGCGCCCGCACCCTCCGCGCCCGCCCCGGCGGCCGAGCCGGCGCCGCGGCCCGCCCCGGGCGGCGACGGCGCCCCCCACGCCGCGCCCGTCGAGGCCGCCGCGCCCGTCGGCGCGGGCGAGGCGGGGCCGATCCCGCGGCGGAGCGAGAGCGGCCGGTTCTACTCCCCGCTCGTCCGCGCCATCGCCGAGAAGGAGGGGCTCTCGCTCCAGGAGCTCGAGGACATCCGGGGCTCCGGCGCCGAGGGCCGCGTGACGAAGCAGGACGTCTTCGCCTACCTCGAAGGGCGGCGGGCCCGGCCCGCGGCCCGTCCGGCGCCCGCGCCCGAGCGGCCGGCCGCCCCCCCCGCGGGGCCGCAGATGCCGCAGGCCCTCCCGAGGACGCCGCGCCCGGCGCCGGCCGCGCAGGCGGGGGGCGACCGCGTCGAGGTCGTCGAGATGGACCGGATGCGGCAGCTCATCGCCGAGCACATGCGGCGCTCGAAGGACACGAGCGCCCACGTCACCTCGTTCACCGAGGTGGACATGACCGGCATCGTCCGCCACCGCGAGCGGCACAAGGACGCGTTCCAGCAGCGCGAGGGCGTCAAGCTCACGTTCACGCCGTACTTCGTGCTGGCCGCCATCGAGCCGCTCCGCGCGCACCCGTGGCTGAACAGCTCCGTCGAGGGCACCCGCATCCTCGTCAAGAAGGACTTCCACATCGGCATCGCCGTGGCGGTGGGGACGAAGGGGCTGCTGGTGCCCGTCGTCCGCGACGCGGGGCAGATGAACCTCACGGGGCTCGCCCACACCGTGGCCGACCTCGCCGAGCGCGCCCGCACGAAGCAGCTCCTCCCCGACGAGCTCCAGGGCGGCACGTTCACGATCACGAACGTCGGCTCCCTCGGCTCCCTCATGGGCACGCCCGTCATCAACCAGCCGCAGGTGGCCATCCTCTCGCCCGGCGCCATCGTCAAGCGGCCCGTGGTGGTGGAGGACCCCGAGATCGGCGACGTCATCGCCGTCCGCCACATGATGTACGTCTCGCTCTCGTACGACCACCGCATCATCGACGGGGCGATGGCGGCGAGCTTCCTCGCGGCCTACCGCGCGCAGCTCGAGCAGATCACGGCCGAGAGCCAACTGTTCTGATTCAGGTCTGGAGGTCGAAGGGCCTCTGACTTCCGACCTTCCGACCTGCGACCTGTGACCTAACCCGGCAGCCGCACCGTGAACGTGGTCCCCTCGCCGGGGGTGCTGGCGACGGTGAGGGCGCCGCCGTGGCTCTTGGTCACGATGTCGTAGGCGAGGGAGAGCCCGAGGCCGGTGCCCTCGCCCGGCGGCTTCGTCGTGAAGAACGGCTCGAAGGCGTGTGCCCGCGTCTCGGCCGTCATCCCCGTGCCGGTGTCCTCGACGGCGACCTCGACGTGGTCCCCGCAGCGGCGCGAGCGGAGGACGACGCGCGGCGGCCCGCCGGGCCGGGTCGGCGCGTGGGCGGCGGCGTAGAATGCGTTGTCGAGGAGGTTGACGACCACCTGCACGAAGGCCTCCGGCACCACGGGCACCGTGCCGACGGCGTCGTCGAGGTCGAGGTCGAAGCAGAAGGGGCGCTCGCGGTGGCCGTCGCCGCTGCGGCCGTCGCCGTTGGAGCGGCCGGAAGCGCCGAGGGCGCCCTCGGCGGCGATCTCGTCCGGGCGCAGCCCCTGCATGCTCGCCAGCCCCACGAACAGCAGCACCGTCGCCAGCCCCAGCCCGACGAGCTTCGCCTGCACCGTCGTCGGCTCCGGCGCGTAGTTGATGAAGGCGATGACGAGGCCGAGGTTGACGACGAGCTCGCCGACGAGCGTGGCGTACTGGATGGCGACGTAGGCCGTCGCCACCCCCGCCATGAGGAACTGGCAGAGGAGGGGGATGGACTCGGGGACGAGGAGGAGGCGGGGCATGGGGCCGGGGATGCCGCCGCGAACGGGGCCGCGCCGGGAAGGTACACGCGGGGCACCCGCGCATCGGTGAACTACCGGCGGGGTGGGGCTTGAACGGGCGGCGGCGGCGGCCTAGCTTGGGGCGCGATGCCCGTTAATGCAAAAGAAAAACCCCTCACCCTCCCCGAGCTCCAGCAGCGCGTGGAGGGCTTCCTCACGGAGTACCTCGCCGGGAAGAGCCCCGAGACCGTCGGCACCTACCGCCGCACGCTCAACGAGTTCGCCCGCTACTTCGCCCGCGAGCGCGGTCGCTTCCGCTTCCGCGAGGCCGACGTCGAGGGGTACAAGCGCTACCTCATGGAGGAGCGCGCGCTCAGCCAGGTCTCCGTCTCGACCTACCTCACGGCGCTGCGGCGGCTCTGCCAGTACCTCGTGAGCACGGGCGAGCTCGACGAGAACCCCGCCCGCGCCGTGAAGGGGAACCGCCGCCCCTCCACCCACTCGCGCGGCGTCCTCACCGAGGACGAGGTGGCCCGCCTGTTCGAGGCCGTCGAGGGGACCGACCTCCTCGCCCGGCGCGACCGCGCCCTCATGGCGCTGATGGTCCACGGCGGCCTCTCCGAGATCGAGATCGTCCGCGCCGACTACGAGGACCTCGACCAGACGCTGCTCGGCTGGTTCCTCCGCGTCCAGGGCAAGGGGCGGACGACGAAGGACGAGCAGGTGCCGCTCGACGAGCCGGCCGCCGAGCCGTTGCGGGCCTACCTCGAGGCGCGCGGGCGGCTCCGCCCGGAGAGCCCGCTGTTCGTCAGCCACGGCCGCCGCTCCGAAGGGTCCCGCCTCAACACCCGGACGGTCCGCAGCCGCGTCGACGCCCACCTCACGGCGGCGAGCCTCAAGCGGCCCGGCATCACGCCGCACTCCCTCACGCACACCGCCGCGCTCATCTGGCTCAACGACGGGAAGCCGCTGGAGGAGGTGCGCCGCCGCATGCGCCACGGCACCCTCGACACGACGATGATCTACTTCCGCAAGCAGGGCCTCCTCCGGCGGAAGCCCGAGGCGGGGTGAGCGGCGCCGCTCAGAGCTGCTCGACGCGGAGGGTCGCCACCGGCCGCGCGTCCGCCTCGGCCTCGGCCGTGCCGGGGTAGGGGTCGAGCGCGAGGAGCGTGAAGCGGAAGGCGCCCCGCGT